>NZ_JBGTCA010000382.1:0-4093 GCF_041749095.1 Aquiflexum sp.
GGGCTATTCAAGGTTAGGCCTCCCGATTTCGGGACAGGCATTTCAGGGTCATTCAGGGAAGATTTGTGTTAAGAAATGACCCTGAAAGGGTCAAACTTTTCAATAACCCCGGATGAGGAACGAAATCCTGGTAATTAGAGAACAAAGCATCACCGGTTTTTGGCCGTAATAATGTAAATAGAGAATTTGGCCTTCCGCCAAAAACCGAGAAGATTTGAATCCATTGAACTATAAAATCCTCCTCCCAAACCTAAACGCCTTACTCCAATAGGAATTGTCAAGATTGTCCTCAGTGACACCAAGTGATGTCGAAGAGTGGATGAAAATAATCCTCCCTCTTGAGGTATCGGTTACTATCCCTGCATGGGATACTTTCCTGGGGCTTTTGCCGGTAGAGAAAAACACCAGGTCACCTTTTGAAAGGCTTTTTCCATTGACTTTTTTTCCCATTTTACTTTGTGCTTCAGAGGTCCTGGGCATGTTGATACCGGCAGGTTGGAAAGAATAGTAAATCAATGCAGAGCAATCAATTCCTGACCGTGTTGTCCCTCCAAATCTGTAAGGAGTGCCCCTGTAAGAGCGGGCAGTGTCCAACACTTTATTAATATTTTGATTCCGGATTTTTTTGGTCGAGGAACATGAGGAGAAAAAAATGGGAATGATAACTGTAATCAGGATCAATAAAAATCGGGGATTGAAAATTTGCCCAGGTTTTGTCTTCATTTTTGACAGGAATATTTTTATCTTCAATAATACATACCTAAAATATGGATTCAAAAAAATATCTAACTATATAATAATTATTATGAGGGTTTCCCATTTTTATTTGGCATTGATCTTTTTGGTTTTCAGTTCCTGTCAGTCTGACCGAGCCCAAAAAAGGGCTGAAAAAAACAATTATGTTGCTTCCAATGAGGAGGTTTTTCAGGGTATGGGATTGTTGGGTGATTCATTGATTACATCCGTGGATTCTGTATCGCAAGGTGAACAAATCAAAAAACTGCATGAAGCGGAAGCTGAATTTGATGAAAACCCCAATTTGGACAATTTGATCTGGATTGGCAGGAGAGAAGGTTATTTGGCAAGATATGACCTGGCGATTAGAACCTTCTCCAAGGCAATCAAAGAATATCCAAAAGCTTTTGAGCCCTTGCGGCACCGTGGCCATCGGTATATTTCCACTAGGGAATTTGACAATGCCATAGCGGATTTTGTGAAAGCTGTGGATTTGATGAAAGGTACAGATCTTAAAATCGAACAGGATGGAATGCCCAACAAATTGAATATACCGCTTTCCAATGTTCAATTTAATGTATGGTACCATTTGGGTTTGGCCTATTATTTAAAGGGTGATTGGGAAAATGCATTGGAGGCATATAAAAACTGTCTTACCGTATCCGACAATGATGATCTGATAATAGCGACTTTGGATTGGTACTACATGACCTTGGTCAAGTTGGGAAGAAAAGATGAAGCATTGAAAATAATCGAATCTGTAAATCCGAAGATGACCATTATTGAAAATGATGCTTACTTCAAAAGGATTTTGATGTACCAAGGGAGGTTAAGCCCTGAATCCCTGTTGAATGTTAAATCCGGTAAAACTGACCAAAGTTTGCAATATGTTACCCAAGGCTATGGTCTGGGAAATCACTACCTTGCCAAAGGAGATACTGTTATGGCCATAACGGTTTTTGAAAATGTCCTCAAGAGTGGAAATTGGTCTGCTTTTGGTTATATTGCTTCAGAAATGGAGCTGTCAAAATTAGCAAAATGAGCAAGGAAGATTTCAGAAAATTATCTTTAAATAAAAAAATCCAAATGCTCTACGCAGAAGGGACTTTTGTGGTGGGAATAAGGTACTATACCCATAAAGTCAATCTGTACTTACTCCATAATGAATATATCGAGGTTTTTTACAACCATAAATTGGATAAAATAGACAACATTGACTTTTTGAATCGCCAACACACGAGAATGAAGTTTTACTTGGATCAGATTCAATTTAGTCTTTGAAAAAATTCAGGTTTGTTGCCCCAATAATTCATGGTGTATTTGCTGGACCTGAGGAATCAACAATTTGTTGTCAGCGTTTTTGATCACATAATCTGCCTTTAGATTTTTTTCTTCATCAGGGATCTGCTTGTCAATAATATCATTCACCTGCTTTTCAGTTCTGTGGGGGTCGCGTAACAAAACCCTCGTAACTCTTATTTTCAAAGGAGCACTGACATTAATGGTTTTATCCAGTTCCCTGAAAGACCCGGTTTCAAAAAGTAAAGCGGCCTCCTTTAAAACATACGGGGAGTCCTGCTGAGAAGTCCAACTTTCAAAATCCTTTTTCACAGCAGGATGGACCAGACTGTTAATGGTTTTGACTTTTTCCTCATCACTGAAAACAGTCCCGGCCAGATAATTCCTGTTTAGCTTCCTATCTTCGGTGTAGCTTTCTGGTCCAAAATGGGAAATAATTTGTTTTTTCAATTCTTCATTAAAAGCCATCAGCCATTTGGCCCTGTCATCAGCATAATAAATCGGTATGCCCAAAATGGTGAATATTTTTGCAACGGTTGATTTACCTGAACCAATCCCTCCTGTAAGGCCGACGAGAAGTGGTTTATTTCTAATCATACTTCAGTTTCAATACTTCCGGCTCAAACTTGATTTTCTCAAGATATGACGGTCTTGGAATTACCTGTACGTTGATGGTGCTATCCTGACGGTTGCGGTTATTATAGTTCAATATTGCTTCAAATTCCAAAGCCTTAAGGTCTTCAAGCTTTCTTTCATCTATCAAATAGGACATGATGATGGTACCGGGTTGTTGAACCAAACTGACATTGTTGGGGAAGTTTTCAAGTTTAAGCTTGAGTCTTTTATTTCCTTCAAGCATTTGAATCAGCTCAAAGCGAACATGTACACTTTCTTCCTCCAGTTCAAGAAATTTCTTCAGGCTATCCGGGAGGTCAAGGGTAAGTATTTTATTGAAGTTTTTGTTGATTTTATTTTCTTTGAGGTCAACTTTCAACACACCATCAAGCTTCTGAAGTATCGATGTTGGGCCTTTGATGCTGACCACCGAAGGATCAATTTCGATCGGACTTATCAATCTAAAGTTTTTAGCTAAAGGATTTGAGGCTGTGTCAGCTTGAATTTTGATTTTTCGGGTCACTATCTTGTCAATACGGAATTTAACCGTATCTGTCAAAATGGTGGACAAATTTGTCGGACTCAAAGATTCTGAAATTCCACGTCTAATTTCTGAGGTGAGTAAATAATCCTTGGTGGAGGGGTTGTTGATTTCAATCAAAAAAGAGGATTCATTGACCTTGAAATATTTTCTCAATAAATCCCATCCGTTGCCATTGATTTCCAATTTGATCCTGTCCGGTAGATTTTCGACGGCACGGAATTCATTTTCATCAAAAATGATTTCTATTGGAAAATCGATTACCGTAGTATAATTATCTTTATTCAAGGCATTTAAAGCCCAAAAAGTGGCGGCTGCCATGAAACATAGCGCCGCCACTTTAAAATTTGAGATTCTCTGTGGATTAAGATTGGTAAAGAATTTTTTAAGCTTGGCCAAGGTGTTTTTTATTTGGTTCCTATAGCTTTTTTTGTGAAATCGGTCGATACGGCTGATTTCTCAACTTTAATTTTAAATCCTTTGTCCAGTTCAAGTGTCAGGGTGTCTCCTTCGATTGAATAGATTTTTCCATGGATTCCTCCTATAGTTACTACACTATCTCCTTTTTTGATGGACTCCAGAAAATTTTTAGTTTCTTTTTGTTTTTTTTGTTGAGGCCTGATCATGAAAAAGTACATAATCAGAATGATCGAGCCGAAAAGGAACACTTGTCCCATAATTCCAGCGCCACCTTCCGCCTGAAGTAAAATCCAAAGTTTCATATATTATTTTTTAACTGGACCGAGTTGACTTGGATTAGCTCCGGCTAATTTCGGCGTCACATTGCCCTTCAACCTCAATCTTGTAACATTTGGGCTTGTATTTGCCTGAATGGTTACTGTAGGTGCTTGGGTACCTGTCTTAGCTGTAGAATTGAACACCACCTTGACAAAACCTTCATCA
>NZ_JBGTCA010000383.1:0-3037 GCF_041749095.1 Aquiflexum sp.
TGATGACAAGAAATTTATGGATATAATCAAGCTAACACAAAATCCTATATTTGAAAGTGTATCAAAGGAAAAAGAATTCAAAAAAATCATCAGCCGGATAGAACGGGATATTACTATGATGAGACAAGAGGGAATTACCCTAAAATAATTATTTCTAAACCATCCCGAAGGATTATCAGATCGGACTACCGCTTCCAGCTAAAAAAAGGAATCTTTAAGAATCCTTGTTTCCGGTTTTTATTCTTTTGACCTATCTTAACTTCGGCATTCTATAACTTAAACCATTGTATGTGATGGAAATAAAATCCATGTCTGATTCCACACTATCAACAGTACAGAGCATTCCGGCAAATAAGGCCGCAGCCATTGAGGTTCCTGAAAACCGGGCATAACTATTATTGGGATAGGTCGATAAAATATTGGAACCCGGAAGCACAAAGTCCACCGGAGGCTGGCCAAAAGCAGAATAATCTGCCATTGAAAATTCTGATTCACTAGTATCACAGTCAAAGTCCAAAGCTGCAATAGTGTATATATTATCACCTGAAATACATCCTGGAAAATTCTTTGAGGCATCTCTGTTTGTTTGACAATCCTCATCATATAAAGTACAATTCCCAGCTGACATCACAATATAAACCCCTCTTTGCGCTAACTTTCTTATCCTGCGAACAATTCCTTGTTGAATTAGGTCGCACCTTACTGCCCGTGTGATTGTTCCAAACGACATCAAAACAACATCCTTCTCCTTAAGATTTCGATTTTTTGCTATGTAATTCAAAGCGACCACAATTGTTCCAAAATTGGAATAACCAAGGCTATCTATAACTTTTACAGGAACAACCTTTGCATTTTGAGTTATTCCGTTGACCCCAAGTATATTCGAGCTTTGGCTTTCTTTCCCGGCAATAATTCCTGACAGATGGGTTCCGTGGCCGGTAGAATCCTGATATGCACTTGCTAAATCAATAAAAGATTTTCCATTAATATTATCTATGGATTCGACCAAATCCACATGATTTCCATCCACACCGGAATCCAACATCCAAACCCTTCTCAAAGGAAGGTTAGCTGTTTTTGGCCCTCCTACCTGATTGATTGCGCAACTCGTTTTTGTCTGCGGGTTATAGTTCCATTCAGCCAATTCAGGGTCACCTTGCTGGATTGGCCTTCCCTGTTGTATTGGTCTCCCCTGTTGGATCGGCCTTCCCTGCTGAATAGGCCTTCCTGAAGCCTGAACCCAAAAATCTTCAAAGACAGCTTCTATATTCTCCTTATCTTTTATCAAGCTGTCTTTTTGGGAACTATCCAATTTGGCATAAAATCCCACAGCAAAATCCGTAAACAATATAGGTTCTTCACCAATAAATCCTTTGGGCAAAAAACTCTTGATAGTATCCTGCAACGATGACCTATACTGATCTTTCTCATCAATGAGTTTTGGATCGTCTTTTTCAGAACTTAATCCGAATTGATCCAAAACAGATGGATATTTTTTTTCATCCAACAAAACAATATAATACCCTTCAATATCACCTATCTCCTCTTCTGTTTCATCTACCTCATCGCCATTGGAATTTTCTGACTTTTGAGGACTGCAGGCAATAATTGCAAAATAGAATAACAGAATCAAAGCAATATTTTTCATGGCGAATCAATTTAAAAATTGGGAATATAAAAACTTAATAACCATTAAGTTATGATAAATTTTATAAAAATGCAAATGATTAATTCACATAAAGAATAAATAAAATCGGCAAATATTCAACATAGAATATTATTGGTAGTTTTTATAGGTAATTATGGAAAATTAATTGAATATCTGTTGCTAAAAATCAAAGTAACTCATTGAAATTTATTCCTTTAAAACACTGAAATTATCCACAAATTTTCATAATAGATACATTCTTTATATTTTGCAGAAAGACTGTTTTTAATTGTTTATATATTACCCTAACCCAAAAATCCCATGTCAATTCTCCAACCTCAAGGAGTTCCTATTCAAGAAAGATATCTAGCCCTTGACGTCCTGCGTGGGCTGACGATTGCCCTGATGATCGTGGTCAATACTCCCGGAAGCTGGAGTCATTTGTATGCGCCTTTTGCACATGCAGACTGGCATGGTTTCACCATTACGGATTTGGTCTTCCCCACTTTCCTTTTTGTGGTGGGCAATGCCATGAGTTTCAGTATGAGGAAAATGGAAAAAATGGATCAGGGAGTTTTTCTCAAAAAGGTTTTCAAAAGAACAGCAATCATTTTTCTGATCGGTTGGGGATTGAATGCTTTTCCTTTCTTTGAATATAATGAAACAGGCGGAATCGTTATGATCAATTGGTGGAACGTCAGGTTGTTGGGCGTACTGCAGAGAATTGCCCTTTGCTATATGATGGCTTCTCTCATTTTATACTATCTTGGAAAGAGAGGTGCAATTTTATTTAGTGTTATCACTTTATTGGGATATTGGGGAATTTTATATTTTTTCGGTGATCAAGAAGATCCGTATTCATTGACAGGAAATGCAGTATTGAAACTCGATCTTTGGCTGATTGGGGCAAAAAATCTTTATGGAGGAGAAGGAATACCTTTCGAACCTGAAGGTATCTTAAGCACCTTCCCTTCTGTGGTCAATGTGATTGCGGGATACTTTGCCGGGAAATTTATACAGCAAATGGGCAATACCAACAAAACAGTCAAGGCTCTTTTTGTTTCCGGTTTGATCTTGATAGTAGTCTGTTTGCTTTGGGACAATCTCTTCCCGATCAATAAAAAGATATGGACTAGTCCTTATGTACTTTTGACAGTAGGTCTTGACCTTTTTCTGATCGGATTCCTCATCATGGTCATAGAAGTCTGGAAAAAAAGAAATTGGACTTATCCTTTCGAGGTATTTGGCAGAAATCCTTTGATCTTATATGTGCTTTCCGGAATTGTGATCTCGGTGATGCACATCATCCAAATAGGTGATATAAGTCTGAAAGGTGTCATTTACGATGCTGCATTCACATCTTGGCTTGGACCAAAAAATGCTTCACTC
>NZ_JBGTCA010000384.1:0-4042 GCF_041749095.1 Aquiflexum sp.
CGGCGCCGCATTTCCCAACCCCCACCTTTACAAACCAAATCATCCGGTCCCCGAGCTTGCCGAGGGGCAATTTATAAATCTGTCATTGGTAAGGCACGAAGAATCTCCAGAGGTCCTATTTATGTTTATTTAATCATTTTCGGATCCACGTAAGATGCTTTCTACGTCAGCATGACAGATTCTCCGATTTATGTCGTTGGAAGGCACGAATGATCCGCTGTGCAGATCTCGCCTCTCGTTTCTCGTTTCTTGTTTCTTGATTCTTGCCTCTCACATCTCATATCTCTCTTCTCAAATCTCATATCTCACTTCTCACCTCTTAAATTCCCCATTCCCACAACAACAAATTTTCAATTGCGTAACAAAATATAGACCTGTTGTTTATTTTGGATTGATTATTGATTAATTTTAAATATTCAACATCAAAACCTTTAATATTTTCAAACTATAAAAACTAAATCTATGAGTTCAACAAAATTTGTTTTAGGAGCATTGGTAGGTGCCGCAATCGGCGTCCAAATCGGTATATTGGTAGCACCTGAAAAAGGTGAGGTGACAAGAAAGAAAATCACCAAAAAAAGCGGGGAGTATCTTGATGAAGCTTCCGGCAAACTGAATACCTTCTTTGACACATTAACCAAAAAAGTATCCGACGTCAGTGATGAGGTCGATAAATTGGCCAAAAAAGCCAAGTCTGAAGTGGATAAGGTGACGAAGTAATAATCTACACTTAAATGGAAAGAAGGGAGGCGAAAGTCTCCCTTTTTTTGTGCCTTCTTATCAAAATCCGGCATTTATATATTTAAATACCTTGATAGCAATTCAAGTTCAAAATCGACTTTTTCGGCTACTTTTAATTCAATATGGATAAATTGCCCATAAAGAGCTATAGATCAGGGTTAATTTTTTGCCAAGAAATAAAATACCTCTTTTGGGGTATTTTTTTTTAACCAATAAAACGTTACTTTCATATAATTAATTGTATTTCATTCCACTGATTATTCTCTTCTGTAAAACTTTTAACCCCAAGTAATTATGATTAATAAAAAAACCACCGTACCAAAAATGGAAAATTTTAAATGGTATTTTCCGTTTTTCATCCTTTGCAGCTTCATCCTATTGATAGCTGCTTGTACAGAGAATTTTGTCAATGATGACGACATGTCCAATGACATTGAAATTCTGGCAAATTCCCTATCCCTCAATCATGGCAAAATCGGTATTTCCGATGCCGCAAACGATGGGATAGATGAGTTTTATTTCCTGGCCCCAACAGTGGGCAAAACTCCCAAATACAACGGTAGATTTCATCCCAACCTTCAACCTGTGGTTGAAATAAGTGATGATTTTAACTTTGAAAATGTCCTGGCCACATTCAGACGCGGAGGTAACGGAACCAATTTGATTGCTGTAAATGAGTCAGAGGAATTTTATTCGGCAACCTGGAATACTTCTGAACTCAAAGCGGTGTTGGGCAAAATCTACAGGATCAGGGTCAAAGTAGGCTCCAGGGTTTTGGGTTTTGTCGATGTTGGAATTGTACCTGCAAAGACAAAACCCTTGAATTCTGGCATCATTCCTTTAGTTCAAAACCAATCTTTCAAAATTGATTTCAGGATTGAGGACAAAATCTGTCCGGCAAGGATAGAGGTATTGCCGGAGGAAGCTACTGTATTGATAGATGGCGAGCAGCAGTTTACGGCAATAGTCTACAATTTCTATGATGAGGTATTGGAAAACCAAAAGATATCATGGTTTGTAGGTAATTCCAGCGTGGCATCCATCAACCAAAATGGATTGGCCAAGGGCCTGCAATTTGGATTTAGCCCCATCAAAGCCCAGGTGCAGGATGTTATAGGTACGGCTTCCCTTTTCGTTCAGGAAGTGGCAGATGATGCGCCGAGACCGGGAAGGGATGTTGTGGTATTCAACGACATCAATATCTTTGATGATGTGGCGATGAGAAATCCCAACAATGTTCTTCTTGTCAAAAACTTCCTCAACTATGATGCCCCGGGAATCAGGTCCTCCGGAAAAAAAGTCTGGTTTGATTGTGGAAGAAATGCGGTGGGAGGAAATTCATTTACCCCATGTACAACAGGGACAGGAAATTACACCTTCATTCCTTTCAGGAATGCTATTACCGGTGAAGGATTTGCAATTGAATCTGTTTTTTCCAGTCCCGGAAGTCTTATTAATATTCCCTCAGATGTGAAAATCCTCTTTTTATATATGCCGACAGTAGCATTTACTTTAGGGGAAATCAATGAACTGAAGAAATTTGGTGAAGAAGGAGGAAGGATTGTATTTGTAGGAGAACATAGTACTTTTTATGGTTCTACCGGAATCCAGGTCGAAAATCAGTTTTTGATCAATATGGGGGCTGTCATGCGGAACGTTGGGCAGGCCGTAGATTGCCTTGATGATGATGGTCTTCATCCGATTCTACCTGCTAGTTCCTTAAGACCACATCCAATCACAAGAGATATGACCAACTTAACTGTAGCCTGTGCCTCTGTCATTGAATTGGGTCCCAATGATTTCCCCTTGTTTTACAACATAGCCAATAATTTGGTGCTTGGAGGTGTGGCTCAAATTGATACAGCACCGATATCCGAACTGAAATCAGCAAGGATCAATACAATTGATAAATCTATTCGGGAAATCAGATCTCTCGATCCTGCAAGGTATTGATTGATCAAAATAATTCTTCCTTTAAAAGGCTTTCCAAATTTTGGAAAGCCTTTTTTAGTGTGATTAGTCAACACCATTATTTTAACAAATGATTGGCCAAGTTTGATTATCAAATTCAATAGATTAAAAGATGCCATCTTACTGATTTGACTTGAAAAAGACATTATGAGCATGAACTTTGAAAAAAATATTTTTTTTTATTCCAGGATTAAATTACTTTTTAATAAACCCCAAACATTATTTGTTAACATTTTTCATTCGCAAAACTTTCTTAATATTTTTTTTCTGTTAAAAAATATTAAATATCCAATATTATGGTAATATTAAATTTTTCAAAAAAAATAACATAGATCTTTTTTTTATATGTAAAAATCTTTTTATTTGATTCGAAATACAAAGGTGTGATTTGTTTGAGCATGTTGTTTGACCTATGTATTGCAAGTGATTTTATTATTTGAAACAAAATTTTTAACCCAAAATACTATGAAATCAAAAATTTTTCTTTTGATGGCTTTTGTGTTCAACTACCTAGCAGTGCCGGTCTTTGTACAAAGCCACGCCCCTGGGTCCGAACCCACGGAGACGACAGACAAGGATGACTATGCTCTTGGTAAAACAGACTATCTCACAACCTTGATCACCCATTTAAAAAATAAAATAATCTATATCATCCATAATTTTTAATTCCCTTTACTATGAAAGAACAAGTACTGCAAACCATGCGCCTACTGCTCTTCCTGCCCATGTTGGCCGGATTGATGCTGTTTGGAGAGGCTACCAATGCCCAGACGGTGATCCAAACCGACAAATCCGATTACCAGCCAGGTGATACGGTACACATTACAGGTTACGGCTGGCAGCCGGGGGAATTGGTGGAATTGAGCATCAGGGAAATCCCTACTCATAACCCTAATATATTGATTCAAGCCACTGCCGATGCAAATGGGAATATGTCCACAAAAGATTTTGTTACACAGCAACATCATTTGGGAAAAACTCTATTTGTTACAGCAAATGGAAATCAAGGCAGCTTTGCTGAGACCCATTTTACTGATGCTTCTTACACATCAAAGGCGAGTGGGAATTGGAATGATCCAAACACTTGGAATTGTACAGGTACAGGTTGTGGTAGTTTTCCGGGAATAAATGATGATGTTGTTATAAATGATAGATATACTGTCACATTAACAGCAAATGCGCAAGCTAAAACAGTTCAAATATCTGGTCATACTTCTGGAGGATCTTCTGAGTCTGGGGAAACTATATTAAATCTCAATGGTTTTGAACTGATTGTATCAGAGCATGTTAACTTAACTAGTACATCTCATGTTAACAAACCTGCGATATT
>NZ_JBGTCA010000385.1:0-13902 GCF_041749095.1 Aquiflexum sp.
AAAGAACCTGTAAAACCAAATGTCTTATTTCTTTTTACAGATGATCAACGGGCAGATGCTCTGAGTTTTACCGGTAACAAACATATTCAAACCCCTAATATTGATCAATTGGCCAGAGAGGGAAGTTTTTTCACCAATGCGTATGTCATGGGAGGGCACCATGGTGCCATTTGTGCTCCCAGTAGGGCTATGATGTTGAGCGGCAAAAGTTTGTTCCATGTTTATGACCGTCTCAAGGATGTGGAGACCATGCCGATGCGTTTTGGTAATCATGGCTATGTGACTTTTGGAACAGGAAAATGGCATAATGAAAAGGAAGCCTTTGAAGCCTCCTTTCAACAGGGAAGCCAAGTGTTTTTAGGAGGAATGGCCGATCATTTCAATATTGCGGTCAGGGAACTTTCTGATGAGGGCATCCTATCAGAACCTGTAATGCAGGGTTTCTCCACTGATCTTTTTGCGGATGCAGCGATCAATTTTATCGACGAATATTCAGCTTCCGGTCAGGAAAACCCATTTTTCTGCTATGTGTCCTTTACTGTGCCCCATGATCCCTACTCTCCCGCACCTGAGTACATTGACAGATACAACCAAGATTCCCTCCCCCTTCCGGCCAATTATATGCCTTATCATCCATTTGTTTTTGATGACATGACGGTAAGGGATGAGAACCTGACTTCCTGGCCAAGGAAACCCGAAGTCATCCAGGCTATCTTAGCCGACTATTATGCTTTGATCCACCATTTGGATGACCGGATCGGGGACATTGTGGAGGTACTGAAAAAAAACAATCTTTATGACAATACCATCATTGTATATGCTGCCGACAACGGACTTGCTGTGGGCAGTCATGGATTATTGGGCAAGCAGAATCTTTATGAACATAGTACCAGAGTCCCGGTCATACTCAAGGGACCGGGAATTCCTGAAAATGAGCATTTTGATGCATTTGTTTATTTATATGATTTATATCCAACTCTGGCCGAATTGGCGGGGATTCCTCCTCCGGAGGGAATAGATGGATTAAGCTTGTCGAATGTCCTGAACGGAACAATAAATGAAATCAGGTCTTCCTTGTTCACTGCTTACCGTCATACAGTACGATCAGTGAGGGAGAAGGAATGGAAACTCATCAGATATCCTGAGCGGGATTATACCCAGCTTTTCAACTTGTCCTCTGATCCGCACGAAATGATAAATCTTGCAGGTGATAGTCAATATGACAAGAAAACAGAGGAGTTAATGGCTTTATTAAAAGTTTGGCAACAGCAATCAGGAGACACTGCTAAATTAACAGCATCCAAAATATTGCCATTGGATTATGATCCGGAGTCTTTGGTCAGAAAACCTGACCGTTGGCAACCATCTTATACACTTGAAAAATACTTTGATTCAAAGGAATAAATAGGTCTAGCGGTGGAGAGGCAAATTTCAGGTTTGACAACTTTTTAAGCTGAGGAAAGTTTATACTCAACATACCATCGGTTTATTTATTTTACATTTATCCACTGAAAAATGAAAATTAGGATACGATTGATAGCCATTTTTTTTCTGTTAGCATTTCCGGTTATATCGAAAGCTCAAACCCATAAGGTTATACTGGATACCGATATTGATTCAGATGTGGATGATGTTGGGGCTTTGGCCATGTTGCATACACTGGCGGATCATCATGTGGTGGATATATTAGGCGTAATAGTTACGAGTGATGATCAGTACGCAGCCCAATGTACAGATGCTATCAATCATTATTTTAAAAGAGGGAATATTCCGATCGGGGTAGAAAAAGGAATAAGCTTAAAACATTTTTCAAAATATACCAAAGAGATCAGTGAGGAATACAATCACAATATTAAGTCTTCTGAAGAAGCTGAAGATGCCACTTCCCTTTACCGCCGATTGTTTTCCGGTCAACCCGATTCAAGTGTTATTATCATTACGATCGGACATTTGACCAATTTGCGAAATCTGATGGAATCCGAAGCGGATGAATATTCTGATCTGTCAGGTATGGATCTGATCAAGAAAAAAGTAAGGCTATGGTCTTGTATGGGGGGGATGTTTCCCGAGGGGAAGGAGGCCAATTTTTACCGTCCCGATCCTGAATCCACCCAAATTGCCGTTGAAAACTGGCCTGTCAAAGTGATCTTTGCAGGATGGGAAATCGGAAATGAAATTATAACCGGTTCGGATTTTCTCAAAAAATCATTGCCTGAGGAAAGTCCCGTTTGGAGAGCTTACCAGCTTTACAATAATTTTCAGGGAAGGCAGAGTTGGGATCAGGCGTCTATACTTTATGCGATTTCTTCCTCAGATGATTATTGGGATTTGGAAGAGAATGGGAGATGCGTGGTGATGCCGGATGGTAGTAATAGGTGGGTTAACGGCGAAAGCAGTAACCATGCTTACCTGATTCCAAAAATGAATCCGTTGGAAGTGGCCAAGGTTATTGATGCTTTAATGGTAGGATTTTATAGTCCGGACTTTTAAAAAATGTTATTTGCGTAAATTGAGTGTCTGATAAAAACAAAAAACGGGAAAATGCTTCCGAATTTTTCCCTCTTTAGAACCATAAAGTTTGCTCCAAATCCAAAAATTTATTTTGCCGGATTGATTTGTATTTAGGTGGAAATGCTTAAATTCCATTTAAATATTCACCCATCCACTTTATGAAAAATATCCGTCTTTTAGGAATATTAGTCCTCATTTTATTGATGGGCAATTCATGCAAATCCTACCGAAACCTAAAGGCACTTAACCCCAAAACTAAATCTTCTTCAATAGCTGAGGAACTTTATAAATTAAAGCCCGGGGATAAGATAAAGGTGTTTGAAAATAGCGGGAGTATCAAGTTTTTGAAATATTCGAATGCTGAAGATGGCGTATTGAAAGGGATAGATATTAAAGGGAATAAAGGAACTAAAGGAGAAGTGATTTCAATTAGGGTAGAGAATCTCGTTCATATCGAGGTAAGAAAAACTAACTGGCCATTGACCGCATTATTAATTCCCACAGTTGGATTGGTCAGTTTATTTGGTTTTTATGTAATTTTAATGGGGTCACAGGGCGGTTACAACTGATTTTAAAATTGCTTAGCGTTTACCTCTCATCCACCCCAAAAGATTTTTTGAAAAAACATCACGCAGTTTTGGTAATAGAGATATTCTTAATAATTTCCCCGATATACTTCATGGCCATGGGGTAGGTCTCTATGCCATGTCCAACATTTTGAAAGACTTTGATATCTTGTAGCGGTTTGATGTGTTTTTGGGCATTTTCAATGGATTTTTGGTAGGGAAACAACAAATCTTTGTCACCCAGAAGAAGGTAGGAATCTACTTTGACCTCCGACAACTCTTGGTTCATATAGTAAGGTTTTTTGGTATTGTCCTTATAACGGCTGATGGCAAATACCTCATAATCCACCAACATTTTTTCAGCATAGGGAGATAGTTGGTGGTTGGGCTTTGCAAAAACTGCCTTGTCCAAAAATTTCAGGACATTTTTTGGTTTTGGGCTCAGGATGGGTAAAATATTATAATATAGGTTTGTAAAGCCAAGTGAAAAAAATTGGAGACAACCAGGGTTAAGAAGAAAAGCTGCCTTTATTCTTTCAGGATTTGTAATTCCAAGTTTCATGCAGATCAATCCCCCAAATGATGCTCCGGCAACAAAAGCTTTTTCAATTTCTAACTTGTCAAAAACTTCATTTGCCCATATCCCATAATCCAGGGACTTGATATCCGGTGTGGCCCCATCACTCAGATTTGGCAAACCATTGGTTTCCACCAAATAGATCCTGAATTTTTGGTTCAGATTATCAAGACCTTTATCAAAATCCCAAATCAGAGCTGTCGTTCTTGCACCGGGGAAAATCACTAAGGTTTCCAGTTGGGGTTCATTTGTATTTAGCCCCCAGACTAAAGTTGTTCCAATTGAAGTTTTGACCTCAATGCGTTCATACTTTCTTTGATTGGCTTGTTCAAGTTTTTTTACCCAATTTTCAAAATACAGTCTATCGTTTATTTCGTCCTTGAAATGGGATGTAGCCTTTATCTTCATAGGTCATTGATAACTTTTTGAATGTAAGCAAACCTTTCGGAGGTATCCATAAAACAAAAACGGGAAAAACTCTTTCGAATTTTTCCCGCTCCATGATTTGAATACCATAGTCCTCAAATCATGCCAAGCTACAGTTATTATGACTTTTCACTCAGTTACCCGAGGTCATGACATTAGGTTTCAAACACTTGCAATCTCATTCTTTAGAAATCGAGGCTTAAATCCAGTATTTCTGCGGTAAACCGTCTCAGACTTTCAACTCTAAAGTATCAGCCCCTTCATACCTTCATCACGTGTTTTTGGACCATTGCCTGAAATTTTACTTTCAGCCTTTTATCTCTCACTTGATATAATCAAAGCTACTGTTTATTAGTATCCTTAGCAATATTTTTACCTTTTATTTTCCCACAACTTTCCCACAGATTATCCACTGATTTTTTAAGGTTATCCACAAGAATTTGTATTTCACAAAGGAACGCAGATGACGCTGATTTAAAAGATTTACACTGATATTGATAGCGTGAAATATACATCAAAAAAGCTTAATCAGCCGTCACATAGTATTTGTTAACCAACTTCATGATTTTGTGGAATACCTCGGTGTTTTCGTAAACCCCTCGGAAATCTCCGGAATGCGCTCCATAAGCAAAAATGGGAACCATTATCCCGGTATGGTCATCGCTGTGAAAGGCCATTTCAACCTCCCTGTTTTTAATATTTCCCTGTGGCAATGATAGACCGGCGGTTTCATGGTCGGCGGTGACCAGCAAAAGCGTGTTGGGGTTATTGTCAACATATTTCAACACCCAACCAATCACCTGATCAAAATCCAAGAGTTCGTTGACAATGGTGGCACTGCTATTGGCATGACCACCGGAGTCTATCATGGCGGATTCGATCATTAGGAAAAAAGGTGTTTCCTTGGATTCGAAAAAACTGATGGCATTTTGGGTGCTTTTCAGTAGGAACTCACCTCTTCCTTTTTCCAGTGTGGGCATTCCTGACGCAGAAGCAAAATAGCCGACTTTTTCGGCATCAGTGTTTCCTATTTCATCCACACCTGTCATCATTTGGAATCCGTTTTTTTCGAGTTCCGAAATCCTGTTTTCTTCAAACTGGGTGAAATCCCTTCTTCCACCTCCAATAAATAGATTAAGGTGGCTTTTGGGCAGATAAGCTGCTATGTGAATGTTATCGTCCCTTTCTGAATGATGGGCATAGAAAGAAGCGGGCGTGGCACCTGTCATTTGGTCGGTTGTAATGATGCCGCTTTTGAATCCATACTTTCCGATAAGGTCAGGGATATTCTCCAGAACCTCACCTTCAGGACCAATCCCTAAAGCCCGGTTATTGGCTTTTTTTCCTGTAGCAAATGCAGTTGCCCCTGCTGCCGAATCGGTGGTGAAATCGTCTGCTGCTTGGGTTTTTACCAATCCAATATTTTTGATTTGGGTCAGGTTTAGCTGATTGTCATTGACAAACATCCCTGCTGAAATCTGGCCCAAACCGTTTCCATCTCCGATCATCATGATGATTCTTTCAATTTTGATTTCTGCTCCATCTCTTTCAAAAGTTGGCAAATGAGGGGTGTGAACATTGTTTCCGATAAAGATATTTTTATCCAGATTGCTCAGATATTGGTTTGCCTCGTATGGCATGTCCGTGTTGATATAATCAATGTCAAGGTCATAAAATGCTTTCCAGGCTGATTTGGAGTCAGGGGTAGCCCAAAATCTCACAGGTTTTCCAAAACAATGAACTTGTTGGATAAAGGCAACCAGCTTTTCCTTTTCATTTTCGACGATTCTTCCTTTCCCGTTCCAAACGGAAAACTGCCGGAAATTCAAACTGATCATCCCGATCTTTTCCCATGGAAGTTGATTGTCCATAGACTTACTTTGATAATCAAATAGAATCCAAGACGGATAATTGCGATAATCTTCCACTTTCGGCCTATTCCCGGATACGATGATCTTCATGCCATTTTGGTTGGTAGGCGAATACAACATCGGTTCAAATTCCTTTAACTGTCTGACCAAGACCTCCAAAGTGGCATAGGCTTCGGTTTTGATGTCAATCAATAAGTGGAAGTCAAACTCATCTACAAGTCCGAGTTCCTTTGCCTTTTGGATGGGAGTAAGATATAGGCTTTTTAAAGTTCTTTCTTTTTTGATAGTTGCCCTTTCATGGGCGACCATCAATTCTCCGTCCTGAAGAATCACATCTGCTTCTATAGAAGCACAACCTGCCCCGAATGCTTCCCAAAAAGGGACAGTCCGTAGGTAGTCGTTGTGGGAGTGGAGTTTGAAATCCTGCTGGGAAAATAGCAGGAACGGAAACAAAAATGCGATTGCAAAAAGTATCCTTCTTAAATTTTTCATTTTCAAAAATACATGTGGAAAGGTAAATTATTGGTTCTAAGTTGAGATTTTTCCGGGACTTAACAAAAAGGTAAAACTGGAGGAAACAACCTGAAAATCGTAACATAAACTTGACTTTAAATTAAATCAAAATAAGCTTCTATCCTCTATCTTCCGAGTTAACCAAAAATCCTCATGAACTACTCCAAAATCCTTTATCTCTCCGCTTGCTTGTTATTTAGTTTCCAACCATTATTTGGACAAAAATTAAATGAAACCCAGGTGATTGGCAGTCACAATAGCTATAAAAGTTCGATGCCAGCTCCTATTTTGGAGTATCTGAACAAGATCAATCCCACCGCTGCACAAAGCTTGGAATATGAGCACCTTCCGCTATCCGAACAATTGGACCTGGGTCTTCGAAATTTGGAATTGGATGTCTTTCATGATCCAGTGGGAGGGAAATATACCTATCCGAAAAGTCTGGCCATGCTACCCGAGGGAACTGATTTTGACTCCAAAAACGAACTTCAGCAACCCGGTCTCAAACTGTTTCACGTCCAGGATCTAGATGTGCAGTCCCATCACCTACTTTTCAAAAACGCAATTTTGGAACTGAAAAACTGGAGCAATCAGAATCCTGATCACCATCCTGTTTTTGTTCTGATTAATGCCAAAGATGGGCAAGTCCCGATGACTGTCATCCCACTGACATTCAGCGCCACGGCATTGGATAGCATCGATTTGGAAGTCAGGACGCATCTTAGCATGGATAAACTCATCACGCCAGATCTGGTTCGAGGAAATTATGAATCATTGGAAAAGGCGGTTCTGGCTGGAAACTGGCCGGAGATAGACGAAGTCCGGGGCAAGTTTCTTTTTGTTTTGGATGAAAATGAAGAGAAAATCCGACGCTATCTTATCAAAAAACCAGAACTCAAAAACGCTGTTCTATTTGTCAATCTGAAAGAAGGAAATCCGGAAGCAGGATTCAGGATCATCAATGATCCTGTATCAAATGAATCCTACATTCAGGATTTGGTGAGAAATGGATACATCATCCGAACCCGTGCGGATTCTGACACCAAAGAGGCCCGAACAGGAGACTACACCAAATTTGAAAAAGCGAAAACTTCAGGCGCCCAGGTGATTTCAACGGATTATTACCTTCCCTCCCGCCTTTTTCAATCTGACTATCATGTGAGCTTTGAAAACAGAACTTTTGAGCGAGAGAACCCTATTTTATCTCAGGAAATAAAGTGAGGTAATGGTTGCTTTTGACTGTAGTAATATCCGGCATCATTGAATTGAATAATGTATTCAAATGGATTGGTTAATTAATATGGGTCCGATTTAAAATTTTATGCTGGATAATCAGAACATGGATTGAAAAAAATAAGGCAAGAAATAAATTTTCTTACCTTATTTTTTTGGTCTGTTAATGTTTTAATATCCAGGGTTCTGGACTAAAAAGTCTTTTTCGTTAGATGCACCATCGATAGCTCGCTGAGGAATTGGAAACAATCTTTTGTTGACATCGCTGTCAGTTTTCCCCGTCCAATTGGCCTCATATTTACCAAAGCGGATTTGATAGTTTCTTCTAAAAGCTTCCCAATACAGCTCAAATCCTGTTTCCCGGTATAATATATCAAGATCAATACTAGCCAAGGCAGCGGGAGTCTGTGCAGGACGGGCAGTTCTGGACGTTCTCAAAGTATTTATATCGGCCAAGGCCCCTGCATTATCCCCATTTCTCAATTTGGCCTCAGCACGCATTAAATAAATCTCTCCAAGGCGGATCAATACTAAATCAACACTGCTATTGGAACAACAATTGGGAGCGGTACGGCTGAACTCATATTTTGAAAACCTGTAACCGGTATTATGTAAACTTCCCTCGTCAGTAAAATCAACTCTGAACGTATGATCAACATAAGCTAGGTTTGCACCACTTGTTCTTCTATTGATTACGGGGTATATTCTTACCTTCCCATCTTCGCAGGTCAAAATATTACCCCCGTCGTCTTTTCTTGGACCCCATAATATGCCACGAAGTATTCCTCTGTCAATTTCGAACTCCTGAGCTGAAATACAGTAATAATGGTTTGAATCATTTGTTGGGGTTACCCCTGTGAGATCTTTGAGTTCTTCTGGAATGACTGTATTTTCTTTGAAAAAACGGGCATCGGCATCGGCTGGATCTACATTTCCATAGGCCTGTACCCAAGTCTGGATAAAATCAGTAGTAGCTGCAACTGCATCCGTTCCCCTCGTATTTGGAAATTCCGGTCTTGGAATCAGATCACCTGATATGGACCAATAAGCCCATCGTTGGTGGTCTGTCTGAAGTACACCTCTTTGGTCAAGTGCAAATATAAGTTCGGGATTGAAATGGTTATCATCACTGAACAAATCAAAATATTCAGCAGATAATGAATAAGGTCCGGATATAATATCGCTGGTATATTGTATTACCTTATCCATATCCTCCTTCCTAAAGTCAGGTGTACCATAAGGATTTCGATAAACGGCCGCATTCAAATATAACCGCGCCAACAAAGCCTTCACGGCATATTGATTTAACCTGCCTGCACCTTTATCGCTTTTAATGACATCCACAACTGATAAAAGCTCGCTTTCAATATGATCAATTGCTTCTTGTCCTCTTAGAATTTCAGATCGTTCGATCGACATTTTTTTCTTGAAAATAATACCCCAATTATCAAGTGCCAGCATATTAAGATATGCCTTCATAGCGATCATTTCATAGAGAGCATCTTGGGCTCTTTGATCACCCTTTTCAGCCTCAAGAGTTAGTCTTTCCGCAGCGATTACGGCTCTTGATAAGCATATGGTTATATTTGTCCAGGTATCTGCCACCAAGCTGTTGCTAGGTGTCATTAGGTGCTGGTGAATCGCAATGAACTTGCCGCCATCAAACCAGTCCCTTCCTCCACGGTAAGGAAGGATGCCTTCATCGGAGGCAACCTCTTGAAGGCCAAAATTAGATGTATGCAACCATACGTTATGCCGCAGAAATCCATATACCGGCGCTATCGACCCACTTACAATTTCTGCCTGACCTGTTCCGGTCAGCGACTCATCTAGAATATCTTCCTCTAGTGTGGTGCAACCGAAAAATGTGAATATGAACACAGTAATCGGTAGGAATTTGTGAAATATTATATTTTTCATTTTGTTTTTTTCTATTAGATGTGGAAAGCTTCTTTTGTTTTTAGAAGGTTAGATTAAGACCAATCAAAAATGTTCTTGCCCTTGGATACGTAAATCGGTCAATGCCAAAAGTCTGGATTCCACCGGAAGTCGCTCCCGTATTGACTTCGGGATCAAATCCGGAATAATCTGTTAAGACAAAAAGGTTTTGACCCGTAATCGAAAACTGGATATTTTGGAAAGTATCGCTCAATCCGATTTTATCCGGACTTAAGCTGTAAGCCACAGTAGCGTTATTTAGCCTGAGGAAAGATCCATTTTCCAAGTAACGTGTAGAAACAATATTGGCGTTGGTCAAAGACTCACTGGGGTATTGCACAGCAAAATCTGTTGTATTGTTGGACTGGGCCAAAAGTGCCTTACTGAACAAAGTCATGGTTGTGTGATTGTAAATCTTGTTTCCGGACACCCCATTGAAATTTAGACCAAGATCAAATGCCTTGTATTTAAAGTTTGTGTAAAAACCATAAATAAACTTTGGAATCGCACTGCCTACTACGGTCCGGTCATTATCTAGAATTTCGCCGTCTCCATTTACGTCTCTATATATACTCTGACCGGTTTCAGCATTAATGCCATCAAATTGATACATGTAAAATGCACCTAAAGGCTCATTATTGATATATCCATTGATGGTTGCACCCGTTTGGCCGGAGCCTTGGGCCGCCCCTGTTACCAAGACCGAATAAGGAGAATCTTCCACCCTATTTTGGATGTAGGTAATGTTTCCTCCGATATTGTATGAGAAGGCACCCCGAGCGTCGCTTTTGTAGTCTAATGTCAATTCGACACCATTGTTAATAATTTTCATGTCCTGGATATTGGTCCAGAAAGTAGAGGTGGGCTGAACCGGATCTGCAGGAACAACTTGCAACAATATATTGGATGACTCTTTATTGAAGTAATCCAATGTACCGGTCAATTTAAAATCAAAGAATGCAAAATCAATTCCCACATCTATTTGGGAAGACACTTCCCATTGCAGATTGGGATTTGCCAAACGGGTAAAGATAATTCCGTATGGATAACCATCCAATGTGGTCGCGTCGGTATCTATTGGATATGTATTGAGACTCCCTGCACCTGTTGCCAACCTATCTTCTGAAAAACTGGCCTTAGTGATCTTTGAGGGAATTTCTTGATTACCTGTTTGGCCCCAGCTTGCACGCAACTTTAAGTTGTTGAAAACAGAATTTGCCATAAAGCCTTCATTGGCAATGTTCCAGCCTATTCCAAAAGAAGGGAAATAACCATATCTGTTATTCTCTCCAAATTTGGAGGATCCATCGGCACGAATCGTACCGGTGAACAGATATTTATCTGCAAATGCATAGTTTACTCTGCCAAAAAAAGATTGAAGCTCATTTCTTACGGCAGCCGAATTTACCGAAGTAGGATATTGACTTGTACTGGTATGGTCTTGGTACTTAGGTTCAATATTATTATTTGCAAAGCCATTGTAGGAAGTTATTCTTGTTTCATCCAAAAATTCTTGAAAAGAATGTCCGGCCAATGCAGTAACTCTGTGAGGACCTTGGTTCCAAATATAGGTAAGCGTATTCTCGACAAGTTGATTAGTATTCGAATTAATTGAAACATCTAAAGACCCATCAGAAATATTAGACTCATTTACAACTGACGGAAAGGGTTTATACTGTTGATCTCTATTTGTAGCTGAATAATCCACACCAAGGTTCAACTTATAAGTCAGGCCTTTTATTATTTCTATTGATGGGGAAATGGTCGCCAAAATCCGATTGTTAATAGCAAGGTCGCTGTATAAATCATACCTGGTCAAAGGATTTAAGTTGTTTGTAGGCAGTAATGTAGGTTCCCCATTGGTATATGCCGGAACCGTTGGATTCAGACTAAGCATATCACTTATGGTCGATGTGATGACCGGCCGTAAGTTCTCGGTGTGAGAGGCCGTAAGATTATAATCGATATTTACCTTTCCATTGAAAGCCTTTTGATTCATGTTTAATTTTCCGGAATAACGCTTTAAATCACTATTCTTCAGCACTCCTTCCTGATTTTGATAACCTACCGATGCGAAATAGGAAAACTTTTCGTTGGCGGCTCCGCCCATTGAAAAATTAACATTTTGTGATGAAGCTGTCTGAGTTAATTCGTTTTGCCAATCCGTATTTCCTCCAAGGTCATCCAAGGTTCCACCTATTGCACTCACCTGTTCACGAAATGTATTTCCATCGAATACGTTAATCTTATTGGCCAAAGACGACCAACCATTGGAAACTGAAAGATTCATTTGAGGTTGACCGGATCCTTTTTTAGTAGTGATTACGACAACTCCATTTGCGGCTCTAGAGCCATATACTGCAGTAGCACTGGCATCCTTTAACACATCGATACTTTCAATATCGTTCGGGTTGATGAAGTTAAGTGGATTGGTAGGGACGCCCGTTGAGGAATTGTCTAATAAAAAGCCATCTACTACATAAAGCGGCTGCGTTCCCGAACGCAAACTCCCGATACCCCGAATAATTACATCTTGCGTAGCACCAGGTTCACCGCTGTTTGCGGCGATATAGACACCCGCTAGTTTACCCTGCATAAGTTCACCTGGATTCGTTACCACACCCTTATTAAAGTTCTCCCTATTTACAGAAGCAATGGCTCCGGTTACGTCCTTTTTCTCCTGCGTACCATAGCCGATTACAACAAATTCTGATAGGTTTTGGGTGTCTTCCAAAAGTACCACCTCAATACTGCTTCTTGAACCCACGGTTTGTTCCTGTGAGGCGTAACCGATAAAACTGAAAAGCAATACCGACTCTGAAGATTGAACGTTGATCGTGAAATTCCCATCAATGTCCGAAACGGCTCCGTTTCTTGTACCTTTTTCGATGATACTTACTCCCGGCAAAGATTCGCCGTTACCGTCTTTCACTGTACCACTTACAGTAATTGCTTCTTTGCCTGCGGTTTCCTTTTCTGAGGCTATAATAGTCCCGAAGGACATTAGACCAAAGGCAAGCGTTAATAATAGAATTTTTAAAGCACCATATACTTTAAAAACACATGAATTTGTAAAGTGACCCATAAATTTTTGATTTGATAGATTTGTGAATAGAAATTCAAAATTATCTATAAACCAATGGGTTATGCGAATAGTAAAGTTATTTGATTATGAATAAATCGTTCAGGAAAAATGATTTTTATCTTCCAATATTGCTTATGTATTAAGTTTAAGTTGGGACAAAAGGGGGAGTAAAAAATATGATTTTTGAAAGTTAATTTTGAATAATATTTGCCACTATTTCACGATGGGATTCAACGGACTATCGATCTCCTTACCTATCTCCGCACCGGGGCACCAGGTATTCCAGTCATTGATCTGATTATCATTTTCGGGATTTTTCAATTTGGATTTTGCATCCATATAGATGATGGTCATTACTTTTCTGACCTGATCCGTCTGATTGGCTCCCGCTCGGTGGAAAATCCAACCTGAATGGAAACTCACTTCTCCCAAATCAAAGGGCTCAATGACATGGTCAAAGTTATTGATCCGGAGATTGTTTTTGATCTGAACCTCTGATTCGTCCCCAATAGCTAATTCCCTTCCAAATACAATCTGATGGCTTTTTGCCGAAAATTCCAATGCACCCATTTCCAATGGCGTCTCCTGCAAAGGAATCCAAGCGGTGATGGTCCTGTCCGTATCAATCGGCCAATAATATTGGTCTGCATGCCATGGAGTGATTCCTCCTCCGGCCTCTTTGAACAATGCCTGATCGTGGTAAATCCTGACTTTTTCGCAACCCATCAGGTCGGAAGCAATCTGCCCCAATCTTTTACTCAATACCAACTTGGCAACTTCCTCATTTTCCCGCCAAAGATTGAAAATCTGTAAAAAGGCCTTTCCATAAGTGTCCCTTTCCTCTACGGGGGCTTTTTGGGTGTTCAGTTTGTCCACTTCCTTGCTGATCACTTTATTGAAATGGGCGATCAATTCGGGGCTGAGAACATTTTTGAGTTTGATAAAGCGGTTTTCCAGATAAAATGCTTTGGCTTCGTCTGAGACAGGATAGGTTTCTTGGAGAAGGGGGAAGTTCATGATTAATGGTTCATTTTTGGGTGTAATTGTTCTTAGATGGTATTCATTTTATACTTAGTCCTCAAATGCTCTTTGGACCATGCTTCAATTTTGTCTTCTCCCCAGTCTTGCTCCACAAATAGTTTGTCTACTTCATTACTTACATTATCGGCAATATAGGCAACC
>NZ_JBGTCA010000386.1:0-3514 GCF_041749095.1 Aquiflexum sp.
TACTGTAAACAACTTCAATTGCTCGGCATTGGAGAAAAATGCCAAGACCGAAATCAATGCGGATACGGCAGAACCAAACATCAATCCCACAATCAACAAAGTCATACTGTCCTTCACCTTCCAAGCTGTCAAGCTCATCAATAATAGAACAAGTACCCCACCTGTACTGGCAGAAATAATGATTGCCCATAAGCCAAGCCCGCCTGAATAAACCGACCAGCCAAAAGCCGAACCTGCCATAATCAACAAAGCGACACCCAAACCTGCACCCGAACTGATGCCCAAAACAAATGGTCCTGCCAAGGGATTTCTGAAAAAAGTCTGCATCTGAAGTCCGCTGATTGAAAGGGTGATTCCAGCCAAAATCGCAGTAAATGCTTTTGGTAGCCGATACCCTATGACGATGGTTTCCCATGACCTTTTTGAAAATTCCTGCCCAAAGAATCTACCTATAACTTCCCCTACAGGAATAGCAACCGACCCTATAGATAAATTCACCCAAAATACCAGCATGCATAGGAGCAGTCCACTGACAAACAAGATGGTATTGGGGGATTTATTTTTCATGCATTTGGCTGTAAAAATAAAGCGAATATTCCGGCAAAAGCTCCGGATACAGGATTTTGATCAAATCTTGTAAAATCAGGTCAGGCCTCAAATATCCCAACTCGAAATACTCTATTCCTCCGGTCGGACCTTTTTTGGAAGTGTAGGTATACACATTCCCTTTTTGAAAAGCCTGGAAATGGGCATATCTGGGATCAGAATTTTTCATTTCCGTCAAACTGCTGAAATCGGAAGCCCCTAACCAAAAATCCGCTTCCTGCGCATTTTCAAGCACATACTCATAACTTAACTGTACGCTTCCGGTTCCTTTTTGCTCATTAAAAAGGTAATCTCCTCCAGCTTTTTCCAGCAACCTTGCCCCCCAGGAATCACTGCCGGGGACATACCAGATATCTTTGTACATGACCCCTGCCATTACTTTTGGTTTGTCAAGGATGCTTTCCGAAATCAGCTTTTCGGCTTCAAGGTAATTTGCTTCAATGTCTTTGAAAACTTTCTCTGATTCTTCAAATTTTCCCAATAAGGCTCCTGTAAACTTAATCCATTCGGCACGGCCCAAAGGATGTTGTTCTACATATTCTCCATTGAGCAAAGTCGGGATTATGGCTTCTTTCAATATCTCCAAATTTTTGAGGTCATCACCCAAGGTTGAAATCATCACCCAATCCGGTTCGAGATCAATGATCTTTTCGATATTGGCCTGGGCACCTGAACCCAAATCCATCACTTTGCCTTCATCAATTAAAGACCTTGTTGCAGTGGAAGAGATCAAATCAAGGTTAGGAAAACCTGCCAACAACTCTGAAACCCCAAGGTAGTCCAAATGGGGTATGTGGGTAGTGGAGGTCATGACGATTTTGGAAATGGGCAATTCTACTGTTGCAGCAAAACCGGATCTGTCAATCTCCATATCTGCCTTTTCCACCACCAAATATCTGAAAGTCTCATGTTCACCGGGAAAGGCCTGTTTGACTTCAATGACTTTGAATCCCTCCCCCTGAAAAACAGCAAACCCTTCTGCATATTGATTGGGGACTTCCTCAAGGTCTGACAGATTGTTAGAGATAGAGGTTTCACAGGCAGAAAATAACACATAAAAAAATAGCAGAAGGTAAAGGGAAGAATGGTTCGACATGGATTAAGGTCTTTTGCCTCAAATATAGAAAGTATGAATTTATGATGTTCAACCAATTGATATATGTCTTAAACAAAATTCCATAATTAAGTGAATTCTTAGTTTTTCATTTCCTATGTTTGCAGTGGAAAGCGGTTCCCGAACCTATATCAGGCACTCGGGATTAAAAGGGAATCCGGTCAAAATCCGGAGCTGTCCCCGCAACTGTAACCCCATCTCGAAGCAATTCAGGATAGTAGTTTACCCTCTTCAAATGCCATTGTGCGCCGCGGCGTATGAGAAGGCCGGTAAATTCAGGGAAGCCAGGAGACCTGCCTTTTTCCTCAGTATTCAAAGCTTTCGGGTGAAAGGCTGGGATGAACAAAAAAACAAATAGGCTGTATTTAGACCTGATCTTCTATCATTTTGAGGAAAAGGTAACTGCTTAAATGTTTCATATTTTATCTCAATTTATTTCCCGTAATGGCTTTGGATTAAATAATTGTCAGACATTATTTTATTCTCAAGGCATTGTATTTATTGACGGTATATATTTTTCAGGCCCTTTTAGCGTGGAAAGCAGACTTCATCCCCAACCCAATGATGGATGGTAATTCTCCTGTATTTCATTTTGATATAAGTGAGGAACTCCCCATTATTACAGAATCCGATACCGTTCAGCTTCCCGAGGTGGAAATTTTTACTCCTCCCTTGGATAAATACACAATTGGGCAGCATGTGCAGGTCATAACCGAAAAAGATCTGGAATCCTTTCAAGGCCTTGTCCTGTCCGAATACCTACAGCAAAGAACAGGTCTTTTCCTCAGACAATACGGCCCGGGAATGTTGGCCTCATTGACCATGCGTGGCACTTCCGCTGGCCATAATGCGGTTTTTTGGAACGGGCTTCCCATCAACAGTCCTTCTCTGGGGCAGGCGGATTTTTCTATTTTGCCAATTGGGGGCTTTGATCAGGTGGCGGTCCATTTTGGCAGCGGAGGGGCTTTGTACGGAACTGATGCGATTGGCGGTGCTATCCATCTTAACAACAAACCAAAGTTTGGGGGTGGACATCAGGTGCAGGTTGCTTCCCTGTTCGGGAGTTTTGGTAGGTGGAATCAACAGGTGCAGTATGGTTTCTCAAATGATAAAATCTCTTTAAGAAGCAGGTTTTATAGAAATTTTGCCCAAAATAATTTTCCATTCCGAAACCTGTCGAAAATAGGTACACCTATGGAATCACAAGAAAATGCCAAAGTTGAACAATGGGGCGTCATGCAGGATTTGGCCTGGAATTTAAACTCCAAAAACCAGATCAACAGCGCCATTTGGTGGAACAAAACAGATAGGCAGATCCAACCTGTCATCGGTTCAAATACCAATGATATCCAACAGGACCAAAACTTAAGATGGGTTTTGGATTATTTCCATTTTGGGAAAAATAAGATCTGGAATGCAAAGACAGGGCTGGTCCGGGATGAACTGATTTTCAATATCAATTCTATCAATAAAACCACCCAATATTTTATTGCCACTGATCTGGATTGGGAAATCCATCCAAAGTGGAATTCAAAAAGCGGAATAAGGTACACCAATATTGTAGGGAATCTTAGCAGTTACGAGGCAACAGATTCCCGGTTGGAACTTTACCAATCCACCAATTTTCAACCCAATGAAAGATTGTCTTTTTCCATGAACCTCAGGCAATTGGTATATGAAGGAAATTGGGCACCATTTACTCCAAGCTTGGGTGCAGAGTGGAATGTATGGAAAAATAAGGTGCAATCTGTGCAGTTTAATACAGCCTTTGCGAGGAGCTTCAAAGTTCCAACA
>NZ_JBGTCA010000387.1:0-14084 GCF_041749095.1 Aquiflexum sp.
CGTCGGCGTTGTAAAAGATTTTATAATGAGATCGCCTTTTGATGAGGTTTTACCGATTTTGGTTTTTGGTCCCAAACGAAATCTGAGTTTTATCCATGTCCGTCTTAATCCTGGAGAAAATGATTCTGGGATGTTGGGAAATGTTGCTTCGGTATTTGCCAAATTCAATCCAGGAGCTCCTTTTGACTACAATTTTGTGGACCAAGTCCATGCCCGGAAGTTTGAATCCCAGAAGCGGACTGCGGAGTTGACAGGATTGTTTACCGTCTTGGCAGTACTCATTTCTTGTATGGGACTTTTTGGATTGGCCACTTTCATTGCAGAACAGCGGAGAAAAGAAATTTCGGTCAGGAAAGTTCTTGGGGCATCCATCCCCGGATTGGTCAGGTTGATATCTTCCGAATTTACCAAATTGGTCTTGATTGCAGTATTGTTGGGCGTGCCTGTAACATGGTATCTTATGGATTCCTGGCTGGAAACCTTTGATTATAGAATCTCCATTGATTGGAAAATTTTCCTTTGGACGTCAGTGGTTGCTTTGCTTATCGCCTTTTTGACCGTCAGTTCACAGGCAATTAAAACTGCCTTGGTCAATCCGGCTAAGATATTGAAGGATGAGTAGGGGAGAGGTATGAGGTTTGGAAGTGGGAAGTTGGGAGATCATTTTAGATTTTAGATTTGGGGTATGAAGGGTGAGGGGGGAAAGGATGAAGGATGAAGGATGAGGGAGGAATTTTAGATTTTAGATTTTAGATTTAAGATTTGGGGTATGATGGATAGAATGATAGAATAGAAATAAAGTGGATATATGCTTCAGAAATAAAGTGGATATATGCTTCGCGATATAAAATGGAAATAGGCTCAACCACGGTAGACAGGTGCTGGAAATAAAGTAGATATATGCTTCTCGAAATAATATGGATATAGGCTTTGCCACAGCAGACAGGTTCGCAATATATGCGATATATACACAGAGCGGCAGACAAGTGTGGGATATAAAGTAGATATATGCTGTACGATATAAAATGGATATATGCTTCCGAAATATGATGAAATATGTTTCAAAATATAAATGGGATTTAGAGATGATGTTGGATTTGGGGAATCAAAATATTTCTATTTATATCTATGTATTACTACCATATTTCAATAATCAATAACAAGCTTACCAATTAACCATCATAACCATGCTAAATAACATCTTCAAAACAGCTATTAGAAACCTTAGCCGAAATAGGTTTTATGCATTTCTGAATGTTACTGGATTGTTGTTGGGGATGGCTGTGATCCTGTTGGTATTCCTGATCTATTCCTATGAAACCAGCTTTGACACCTATCATGCTGATGTGGACCGAATATACCGGATAAATACCAGGACAGATTTTAACGGCTCCAAAATGGATAACCGAGGAGCTCCACGGCCTTTGTATGAGCTGTTGGATGAGATTCCGGAAATAGAAAGTTTGGGGATATATAAAACCTATGCGTTGGGCAAATGGAAGGCAATTAGGGGGGAAGAAAGTTTTGATATTGATAATCCATTGGCTTCAGGAGTCAATCCTGGGTATTTTGAACTTTTTGATTACCAATGGTTGGAAGGTGATGAAAAATCAATTTTCAAAAATCCCAATGGAGTGGCCATTTCCAGGACATTGGCGGAAAACCTGTTTCAGGGAGAGGTGATTGGGAAGGAATTGGCAGCAGTATACCATGACTATGATACAAAAAAAGATATTGCCTTTAATTTTCAGGTAGTGTCTGTATTTGATGATACCAGACCCAATACAGACTTTAATTCCCGGATCTTAATACCATTTGAACCCTACCAGGATTTTATGGGGATATCCAATGAGTGGGGCAGCATCACTTCCAATTTTCAACTTTACCTGAAGTTGGATAAAAACGCTGAAAGTGAGGACACCATTGAAAAGATTGAGGGATATATCAATACAAAATTCCGGGAGGCCGAAAATTCTTTTATCCACAAGTGGGAATGTTCCTTGATGCCATTGTTGGACATACATTTTGATGAAACCTTTGGGCATGATAACCCCAGAAAGGCCACTAAATCCAATTTGGGTATTTTATTGATCGTGGGCATTATTGTTCTCCTTTCTGCCTGTATCAACTTTATCAACCTTTCCACTGCGTTTTCATTTGCCCGCTCCAAGGAGGTGGGAATACGAAAAGTAGTTGGAAGTCCGAGGATTTGGTTGATAGGTCAATTTATGGTGGAAACACTGCTTTTGGTAATACTTGCGGGATTTATGTCTATGATCCTGATTGACTTGGTGGTCCCGCATTTGAGATCGATATATGAATTGGGTCTCCAGGAAAGTCTGTTGCGGTATTTCCTTTCAAAACCTGAATTTTATGCCTTTTTCTTGGGTTTTGTCATACTGCTTTCAGTACTCAGCGGGCTGTATCCTGCTTTGGTGATTTCAGGTTTCAATCCCATCAAGGCTTTCAAATCAAATCCAAGCAATAATAAATCTGGTCTGGTTCTGAGAAGGACTTTGGTGGTGGTCCAGATATCCTTGTCCATGGTTTTGGTATTTGGTACTTTACTGGTCAATAGTCAAGTCAGTTACTTCAAATCCAAAGACCTTGGTTTCAACCATGCCCATACAGGATATTTCTACCTGCCATCTTCGACGGAAATGGAGGAAAAAGCCAAGCTACTTAAGGAAAGGGTAAAATTGTTGCCTTTTGTGGTAGAAGTTTCCACAGGAGGGAGTACCATCATCAGTACAGGTTGGTCGAGCAGGACAGTAGAATTTGAAAGGGATGGGGAATTACAAGAGGCCTTTTTCGATACCAAGTCAGTAGATTCGGAATATTTCAAAACTTATGGAATGAAATTTTTAGCTGGGGAAGCTTACGAACCTGAGCAACAGGAGGTAATGGTGGTCAATGAATCTTTGGCCAAAGAAATAGGTGCATCCAAACCGGAAGATGCAATAGGGAAGGAATTGATGATGAATGAAAAACCTTGGAGAATTACGGGTGTGGTTTCTGATTTCCATTTCCAACCACTTAAAAATGAAATCAGGCCCATTATGTTTCCAAAACAAGACGTAGGACCATTATTGTCATACCGGTTTTCTGAAGGAGATTTTCAGGCCAATACTCAACAAGTGGTCGAAATGGCCAAGGAGTTATTTGGAGTAAATGAAATAAAAACCCAAACTGTATCAGAGGTGGTTTCTGGATTTTATGGAGATGAGGAAAAACTGATCAAAGTTTTAGGCCTTTTTACATTGATGGCTTACTTGATTTGTGCCTTGGGATTGGTCGGTTTGGTTTCTTACCTGGCATTCCAAAAAAGAAAAGAAATTTCCATCCGAAGGGTATTTGGAGCAGGAATCGGACAAGTTACTGCTGCCATGATGAAGGAATTTGTGATTTTGGTGGTAGTGGCTGCCTTTGTGGCCATACCTGTTGCCTGGTTCTTGGGAGAACAATGGCTGGCAAATTTTCCTTATAGAACCGGTATCGGATTTGAAATAATACTCGGAGTGATACTTATCAGTTTGTTCTTCGCTGGCCTGACCGTTTTCTTCCAGTCCCATCAGGCGGCAAGAAGGAATCCTGCGGATAATTTAAGAACAGAATGAAAAATAGTAGATATATAGTTGATATATGCTGTGCGAAATAAAATGGATATATACTTCGTGATATAAGATTGATATATGCTTTGCGATATTTGTTCGGAATGGCAGACAGGTGTGAGATATAAAGTGGATAAATGCTTTGCGATATATGATTGATATATGCTCTGCCACGGCAGACAGGTTCGCGAAATATGATGAAATGTGTTACACGATATAATTGGGATTTAGAGCTGATGTTGGATTTAGGGTATCAAAATATTTCAAATTATATCAATATATCCCGAATCGCCTTCGCTCTCGGGATCTTCGCTCCGCTACGATTTCCACCATATTTCAATAGTCAAGAATCTATAATCTAATACCAAGATAACCATTATCTAAAATACATATGCTAAAGAACATCTTCAAAACCGCCCTCAGAAGTTTCCGGAAGAACCTTTCCATTTCATTGATCAATGTGATTGGTCTTGGAGTGGGATTGGCGACCTGTATTCTCCTGCTTTTGTACATCTGGGACGAAAGCAGTTATGACAAGCATCACAGGGATTTGGATAATCTATATAGGGTTGCCATCAATTTTCCGGATGGAAGATCAGCCTCCTCCCCGGCACCCATGGCATTTGCCATGAAGTCAGCTTTTCCTGAAGTGCTGCAGTCGGCCAGGTTGCTGAAATACCCCATGTTGGAGACCATGATTCTCAACTACGAAGATAAGGGCGGCTTGAAGATTTTTAACGAGACCAACGGCTATTATGTGGATTCCACCTTTTTTGATGTTCTGACTTATGAGTTTGTCTCCGGAAATCCAAAAACAGCCCTGTCAGAAAATAATACCATGGTTCTTTCCAAGACCTTGGCAGTAAAAATTTTCGGAGAAAAAAACCCCATCAACGAGGTCATCACCATAGGTTTGCCCGAAGGAAATTTTGACTATACGGTCAAAGGGGTTTTTGTCGATTCCCCAAAATCACATATCCGGGCAAATTTCTTTCTATCCATCATCAATTCTGACATCGGAAATTGGGTCAGCTCGGAAACTTCCTGGCCAAACAACAACATGTTCCATACTTATTTCAGGTTGCAGGAAGGCAAAACAATAGATGAGATGGAATCCAAGATGCAGGACTTTTACCAAAGCAAACTGGAAGAATCGGCATCAGTAGGGGTTACCCTTTCCCTGTTTTTACAGCCGGTACAGGATATTTACCTCAAATCGGACCTCGGTTATGAAGTTGATATTAATGGCAACTATAGAAATCTTTTTGTATTTGGCTCCATCGGTTTTTTTGTGCTTTTGATAGCCTGTATCAATTTCATGAACCTTTCTACTGCCAGGTCTGAAAAGAGGGCAAAGGAAGTTGGCGTAAGAAAAGTAATAGGGGCAGGGAAATATGAACTGGTCAAGCAATTTATGGGGGAGTCTATTCTCATGAGTATTATCTCATTGTTTTTAGCTTTTCTGCTGTTGCTGCTGTTATTGCCAATGTTCAACAATGTGGCTGAAAAATCCCTTGATTTATTCGGTAACCCTCTTTTGTTTCCCATTATTTTAGGATTGACACTTTTGACGGGAGTGATGGCTGGCATTTATCCTGCTTTTTATTTATCAGGTTTCAAGCCTGTTGCCATATTGAAAGGAAGTAAGGGAAACGGTTTTGCAGCAGTTTCTATCAGGAAGGGATTAGTGGTGTTTCAGTTTGTGATTTCAATTGCACTGATTGCCATGGCATTTATCATACAGGGACAGATGAGTTTTTTGGTGGACAGCAACCTGGGTTTTGACAAAGAGCAACAGTTGATCGTTCCCCTTCAAAGTGAGGAATCCAGGGCCAATTTTGCCGCTTTCAAAACCCAATTGGAGAGTCAGCAGGGTATCAGAATGGTAAGTGGGGGATCTTCTTATCCCGGACTGAAAATTCTTCAGGATTGGTTATTGTATTCGGAGGGAAAAACCGTGGATGATGTTGTAGATGTGTATATCAACCGTGTTTCCAATGATTTCTTTGAAGTGCTTGATCTCGAATTACTTGCAGGAAGAGGATATACAGAAGAATTTACAGAAAATAGCGGGAGGTTGGTTATCAATGAGACTGCTGCAAAGGCGTATGGGTTTGAGGTAGAAGATGCGGTTGGAAAAATCCTGAACATGGATTGGCGTGGAGAAGTCGTACCATGGGAAATCATCGGGGTTGTCAGGGATTTCCATTTCGAAAGCCTTCACACTAACATCAGGCCATTGGCTTTTCCCTACACGGGTCAACCACCATTTCTTGTGGCCAAAATTGAAACTGATAGGATGGCGGATTTGATTTCATTTGTGGAACAAACCTGGAAATCCGTAAATCCGGCCACTCCCTTTGCTTATTCCTTTTTGGATCAGGATTTCATGAGAAACTATGAATCCGAAAAAAGGACTTCTACCATTATCCTGTATTTCACCATTATTGCCATTTTGATTTCCTGCATCGGACTGTTTGGATTGGCGGCATTTACAGCCGAACAAAAAACCAAGGAAATCGGAATCAGAAAAGTTTTGGGTGCCACCACTTGGAACATTACTACTTTGGTGTCAAAGGAATTTCTGGTTTTGGTAATGGTGGCCATTCTGATAGCGGCACCTTTGGGCTATTTTGCTGCTGAAAAATGGTTGGAGAATTTTGCCTATAAAATAGACCTTAGCATCTGGGTCTTCGTGATTTCCGGATTGGTGGCCATTTTGATTGCCTATGGAACGGTAAGTTTTCAGGCGGTCAGAGCAGCTTTGGCGAATCCGGTGGACTCTTTGAAATCCGAGTGAGGGAAGGGAAGGATGAAGGATAAGGGATGAAGAAAAAGGGGATTTTAGATTTTAGATTTTAGAATTTAGATTTAAGATTAGGGTTTGAGGGATGAGGGTGTGTAAGGTAAAAGGATGAGGGAGAAAGGACAAGGTGGTGCGTCATTGCGAGTCCCCAACATTTTGTAAATGTTCAGAAAAGGTAATGACATCAAATCGGGCTGCAGACCTCTCCTGACGTCGAGGTGACAAGGCAAAGTCCTTTAAAGAATTGAATGCTATTTATAGTTCTAAACCATCATATGAATATCTGTCATTGGTAGGAGCACTTGGGAAACTTTGTTATTTTGAACAGTCCTTCGTGCGACGTGTCAATCTCTTTAGATGAAAGATGAGGGGGTGAAACAAAAGAAAAACAATAAAAAAAGTATCAAGTAAATTCAGGACGGGACAATATTTCAAGAGCCAAGAAACAAGAGCTAAGATGCGAGAACCGAGAGACGAGATGCGAGAGACGAGATACAGGAAACAAGAGACAAGAACAAGAGCTAAGATTCTAATATGGGATTTTGTGATGGATAAAGGTAGTGGGGTTTCGTCATTGCTAGGAGCACTTGAGAAACCTTGATTTTTTGACTAGACCTACGTGCGACGTGGCAATCTCTGTGGAGAAGATTGAGGTAGGTGGAGCGAGATACGAGATGCGAGAGACTAGGATCAAGAACCAAGAATCAAGACAAAGAACAGAGAGGCAAGATGAGAGAGTTAGGAGGGATATGAAAAGAAGGTGATTGGAAACAAAAGAATGTAACCAACAGGTATTGTTTAGGTCTATAATTACAAGTTTTATGCCTTTTCTTTATTTTGTGGAAATTGTTAAATTGGGGGATGGAAATGGACGAAGATAGATTTTTGTTAAAGGAACCTGATATAAGTTATGGGAACTATACTTATGCAGATTATCTGAGGTGGGATTTTGAGGAAATAGTTGAGCTAATTAAAGGTAAAATCATTAAAAAAGCTGCAGCGGCGCCAAGAAGAATTCATCAAAGATTGGCAGGAAATCTTTACAACGAATTTCATCAGTTTTTAAAAGGAAATAAATGTCAGGTTTATTTTGCTCCTTTTGATGTCCGGCTTCCCATAAAATCCAAGAAAGACGATAAAATTCTTACTGTCGTTCAGCCTGATATCTGTGTGGTTTGTGACATGGAAAAGTTGGACGATAGGGGCTGTATCGGTGCTCCTGATCTGGTAGTGGAAGTTTTGTCACCGGGCAACAAGCAACTTGAACTCCAAAAAAAATATGAGGTTTACGAAGAATCGGGAGTAAAGGAATATTGGCTGATGGATCCTGAGGGACAGACCCTCTTGATATACACGCTAATTCAAGGAAAGTACCAACCCTCGCGATTGATGACTTCCGGGGATACCGCAAAATCTTCAGTAATCCTAGGATTTGAATTGGATTTGGAGGCGTTTTTTAATGAAATCAAATAATATTTATTGTGATTAATGATTTTTAGAATTCGGTATTTTGTCCCTTACTAAATATTGTATTCTCAAAAATGAGATTTTCGAAAAGCATTTATATGGTTACTTTTTTTCTTAACAAAGATTGAATGATATTAATATTAAATGAAAATGCAATGAACATGAATAGTTTAAACAATAGAACTGCCTTGATAACCGGTTCAACAGATGGAATCGGTAAACAGACAGCCTTAGGTTTGGCTGAAAGAGGATGGGATGTAGTTTTAACCGGAAGAAATATTGATAAAGGCAACAGCATGCTTACTGAGTTGAAAAAAATCAATCCCTATGGAAATTTCAACTTCTATTCTGTCGATTTTTCTTCACAGAAATCTATCCGATCTTTGGCAGATAGAATTAACAATGAAATTCCATTTATCCATGTGTTGATCAATAATGTAGGCTTATTCACCTCCAAAAGAAAGGAATCAGTCGATGGTATGGAATTGATGCTTGCGGTCAATTATTTATCTGCTTTTTTATTTTCCAATCTACTATTGGAAAAGTTGAAAAAATCCATGAAAACAAGAATTGTGAACGTGACCGGAGGGGCTTACAAATTTGGAAAGGTTAATTTCGAAGATTTAAATCATAAGAAGGGGTTCGGATCGTTCAAAGCACTTGGTCAGGCCAAACTTTGCAATATCTTATTTACCTATGAATCGGAAAGGAGATGGTCAAAATTCGGAATTCATTCCATTGCTGTTGATCCGGGTGCAGCCAAAACCCCTGGACAGAATGAACATTCCATTTTCCTGTTAAAATGGTTACTTCCATTAATCGGAACATCAACAAAAATTGCTGCATATTCATCTATCGAAGCCGCCACCTCTTCCATTTACGAAGGCGTCGGCGGAATATTTCTAAACAAGAAAGGAAAACCTGAAGAGTCATCCACATCCTCAAAAGATGAAAATGCAGCAAGGGAATTATGGGAAATGAGCTGCAAAATGGTAAACATTTCTCCCAAATAACTACCTGTTTAAAATGGGGCAATTACTGAAAATATGTTTTAACCTTTTTTGATCCCTAAGATATTCTGTCCTTTGGCGCCGAAATAGGCTGCGGACTTGGCAATCTTTGCATCATGGAATACATCATATTGCATCCCAAATCCCATCCAGATAAACCCGGCGTTTTTGATATATTCCCGGTATTCCGTTTTGGTCACTGCACCGGCGACACAGTTGGTCCATAGATGGATGAGTTCCTTGGAGGTTTCAGGAACAGGGATGTCCAACATGACATCTGCGATGCGGAATTCACCGCCTGGTCTTAAGACTCTGTGTATTTCTTTGTAAACCTGTTCTTTGTCAAGGCAAAGGTTGATAACTCCATTGCTGATGACCAAGTCCATGGATTCGCTTGGGATTGGGAGATCTTCTGCATACCCTTTTACAAATTGTATATTGGTACATTCAGCTATGATGGCGTTTTTTCTCGCCTGTTCCAGCATTTCCTCTGTCATATCAACTCCTGTGACCATAATAGATCTATGGGTCAGAATGGAGGCGTAAATACTGTCGAAGCCACAGCCACTACCTATATCCAATATTTTTGAGCCTTTAGGAGGTTCATCAATGTGAAAGGGATTTCCGACACCTGCAAAAGGTCTTATGGCACTTTCGGGGATTTGGGACATGATATCCTCGGTATATCCCAACCTTTTGGCAAGTTTCCTGCCGGAGGTAAAATGAATGGTATGATTAGGATCGCAGGCAACTGCTTTATATTCTGTCATGATAGCTTCCCTGAGTTCTTCTCTGCTGAACTTGGAAGCATTTTCAGTTTGAATTTGCGTATTCATGGTGTAAATGGTTTCATTGGTTTATGTTTTTTAGATATTAGTTTTAAATAGTCTCCCACAGAATCAGCAGGACATATAACTTTTTGGGAGCTTTCCATAGTAAGTTATCCTACCAAATCTGCGGGAGACTCTAGTTGATCTTATCAACTTTATTTAGAATTTGAATCCGACTTGCACGGGAACTTTGTTGGTCACAATGTCGAAGACAGGAGATTTTAAGACAAAAGATTCCAATTTCATTCTTTCTTCCTGGGTCAGATCTCCTTGGATGTCAAAGGACACCCTGATTTGCTGATAGCCGTTTCTGATCTGATCGTTCAGGCCAAGAAAGCCTTGAGCATCCAAATCACCTTCCAATTTGGATTCAATGCTATCCACTTGAATGCCATGGGCAGCGGCATGTAATGCAATGGTTGTGGTCATGCATCCTGCCAATCCATGGAGAATATATTCCACAGGGTTGGCACCCTCATTGTTGCCCAAAAGGACAGGAGGCTCGCTGTTGTCATAGACAAAAGGTTTCTTGCGGGAACTGTCCTCCTGACCTGCGCCATAGAATCCTTGGATGGAGCTTCTGTTGTGTCCTCCTTTGATCCATTTGTTGCTGACCCGGAATTCAAATTTGGCCAAGCTTGGGTCAGCCTGAAGGGCCTGTACTGTTCCGACAATATCAGCAGGATTGAACCCATTAACCTGGTCGGATTTGTTTTTCTTTTTGGAGCCATTGTCCAAATCAACTTTTACTACCTTCACCTCTTTGGTGTCGGGAAGGATGTGTGCTTTTCCGATATGGAAAGTAGCAGCAATCATCAATAAGGCAAAAACGCCTTTTTTTGAAAACAGGCAATTCATTAAATTTTTCATGGTGTTAATTTTTTTTGGTTATACATGCAACACCATTTGCCAGCAGTATGCCAATAGGGGAAAAGTCTTTTTTTAGCCGATTTAGGTAGTTTTTGATTGGCGAAAAATCGAGAGTAGCGAGTTTTCGTGAGATGGACTCACGAAATCCCGTTACTGGTAGTTATGAAAATCAGCATTTACAGAAAGCGTTTGTCATTGGGGCATTGGTCTTTCAAGGCCAAAAACTTTTATTTTGGAATTTAAGGTGGTAGGAGGGATTCCCAACAAAGCGGCGGCACCGGAATTCCCGGAAATTTTCCATGAGGTTTGTTCAAGGGCAGCAATGATATTTTGCTTTTCCAGTTCTTCCAGTTCCTGAACAGTCAAAACTCTTTTTACGTTAATTTGGGTGTGGTTATTGTTTTCTAATTCCTCCAATGGAAAATTATGGGGAAGAAATCTTTCCAAATGAAGATGGCCATCTTTGGATAATATTACCGCCCGCTCTATCACATGCTGTAGTTCTCTAATATTTCCCGGCCAATTGTAGTCTAGAAGCATATTGCTTATTTCATGATTGATTGGGAAGATTTTTTTACTATTGGCCTTGCTGAATTTTTTGATAAAAAGATCTGCCAATAGCAGGATATCCTTTCCCCTTTTTCTAAGTGCGGGCAAATGGATTGGAATGACCTTCAATCGGTAGTATAGGTCTTCCCTGAATGTCCCTTCCTTGACCATGGATTGCAAATCCCTGTTGGTAGCGGCGATCACCCGCACATCCACTTTGATGGTGCGGTTGCCACCCAAGGTTTCGAATTCCCCTTCCTGCAATACCCTCAACAATTTTGGTTGTAGGTCCAAAGGCAATTCTCCTAATTCATCAAGGAAAATGGTTCCTCCGTCAGCCAATGAAAATCTGCCCTCACGCCTCTGCAAAGCTCCGGTAAAGGCTCCTTTTTCATGACCAAAAAATTCGCTTTCAATCAAGTTGGCAGGAATGGCTGCACAGTTGACTATAATTAGGGGTTTGTCCTTTCTTGTGCTTTGATGATGGATTTCTTTGGCAAATACTTCTTTACCTGTCCCTGATTCACCAAGCAATAAAACTGTGCTGTTACTTTTTGCTACCTGTTGGATATCATCTTTGATTTTCTGGATAGCAGGACATTCTCCCAAAATAGAATCGGAGGCGATATTACCAATTCTTTGGGAATCTTCCTCAAGAATTTTAATCCTTTGCTCGGCACGTCTAAGTTCCTTAAAATCCCTGATCAAAATGGTGAGAAACAACTCAGAGTTTATCCAATAAGAACAAAATGATGCTTCGACTGGAATTGTTTGGCCATTGGTATTATATAAGTTCAGTTCTTTTCTAATTGCTACACTATTCTCTTTGACTGATGGATTTTTGGCATTTTTTAAAATATTTCTCAGTACAGAGGAACTTTCTGTTTCAAAATGGCTGAACAATAGACTCCCTTCCAAATCCTCCATGGGCATTCCCAATAACTGGCAACTCGCCGGGTTGGCCATGCTGACAAATCCCAATTCATCAACCTCCAAGATCGCATTATGCATGTTGCTGATCAAAGTGGATAAACGGAGTTTTCTTTCCTGCAATGCCTCAAAAGTCCGAAGCCGTATAAGTTCGGCATTTGCCCGCTGAACAAAAAGACTAAATACAGCTTCTTGTTCTTTGGTAGGATGCAAGGGGGCGTCATGCAAAATGGCCAAGTGGCCGATGACTTTCCGGTTTTCATCAAAAAGCGGATACCCCATATAACTGACGGCATTCAGCGGGGTAAGGTCTGGATCCAAAGGGAAAAGCTGTACCACATTTTCAGGCACCAAGAGGCAATCCCTGCTCTCAACTACCTTGGCACATGGCGTATTGACAATATCATATTCATAATGGTCCACATATTTTCCGGCCAACCAAAATGCATAGGATTTTAGCCGCTGTTCTTTCTCAAGTAGCTCAGTTACCCATGCACCTTTGACTTCTAAAGCTTCAGAAAGATGCCTGACCAATACCCTGAAATAATCCCTTCCAAATTGGGAATGGGTATGTTCCACAATTATGCGGATCATTCGGTCGGTTGTTTCAGTTGATTGGGTTTTTATCGACATCGTTTAGGATAAGTATATATATCGATGATATTATTCCCCTTAATGTTGCATAGATATTGACTCACAGATACCACAGATTTCGACAGAAAAAGAAAGTTTCATCTGTGGAAATCCGAGTGATCTGGAAGAATTAAATTACTCAAGGTTTCTGCTTCGTCAATGCTTTCAATGAGACTTATTCCAATAAATCCTCAAATTATTAGTGGATCTTCCCGAAGCAATGATATCGGGTTTTCCATCCCCGTTGAGATCGGCTATTTGAAGATCCTCACAGGCCATGCCGTTTTTGTCCAGCCAGTATTCCTCAAATTCAGCGAAAGAGCCATTTTTTGGCGTATATATTTTGATTCCGATGTCTCCATTATTGTTGGGAACCCTCCAACCGGCTACAACCTGATTGACACCATTTCCCAAAAAATCCCCCCAACCGATGGCATGACCATCTTTCAATGAGGCATCCAATTCTATCCTTGTTGGATGATCATTGTTGATTTCCTTTGTTTCATAAACTGCGACCATATTTCCGTGCATGGGTTCTACAGTCGATAAAGCTTTTTTGCCGCTTGGTAAATGCTGCAATCTCAGTTCCCCGACTGCATTATCTTTCACCAAGCGCTCCACCTTGGAATGGTTTGACCATTTACCGTCTTTGAAGGAAAAAACCTTTACACCTTCCCTTCCTCCGATCAAAATCGATTCACCTGAATCATCCTCCAACTCCACAATATCCAAGTTATGCGTGAGGTGCATGGAAGCGTCTATTAGTTGGGTAGTCCAATCTTCCTTGGGATCTTTCGGCGGTTGATAAGCCAAAACCCTTACTCCGGCACCTTGCCCCATTTTATTGCCACGTCCATGTAAGGGGAGGACTATCAGTTGGTAATTGTTATCCGAAGTCTTTGCCCAGCGCATGCGGTGGACAGTAGGCTCATGGTGGAGTTGGACCGGGGTCCATTTTTGGGTTGGGTCATCGGGGCGGATCAGGTAATGAACCGAGCCTGATTTTTCAGGATCGGAAGTTTCACCCGGATTCCACTGTGCACCCACTGCCACTTCCACTTTTCCATCTCCATTGATATCCCTTGCCGCGATGCAAACGTTGTCAAACTCGGTCAGGTTCTCGACCATCACAAATCGTTTCCAATCCCCATTTCGGTACCAGACCACCTCCGTTTTGTCCACCAAAAGAATATCCGGTTTCCCATCACCATCCACATCGCCGATTGCTAGGCCATACCCAATGGCAACATTGCCATCGATTTCTTGGGTTTCGAATTTGGGTTCGTTGGGGTTTTGAGTCATAATAAAGTAGAGTAAGAAGAGTAAGTAGTTCATCTGCTGAGGTTTTGGGATAGATTAAAGGTAAAAAAAAGTCCGG
>NZ_JBGTCA010000388.1:0-6876 GCF_041749095.1 Aquiflexum sp.
TGGATAATTTGCCCATTGAGCCCATGTACCAATATCCAGTTGGGAATATTATCGCAGTTGCCCTGGCAGGATATTCAACCCGTAAAGTCAATTATGAAGAAACCCCAAGTTCATGGTCGGTTTTTTGGGATAAGATATTCAAGAAAAAGAAATATAAAATCCCCAATCTCGCTTCAATTTTAATCAACTCTTTGACCATCAACAGCCGTCAGAAACAAGAGAACACCAAATCAAAAGTCTCATTATATTTTGAACTGGACCTACAGGGCGTAGGATTTTTGGACAACAATAAATGGAAAAATATCCAAAACAAAGGCTACAAACAAACCCAAGAATATTTAAAAGCTTTAGAGAAAAAAGATAAATTTTGGTTGAATTGAAATCAAATATTTTTGATTTTGTATTTTGTGTATCCTCTTTCTTTGATCTAAATGAAAAAACATACCGATTTTCAACTTAATCCTCCTCTTTCCCTCCAAAATTGTTATTTTTTCTGTTTGGTATTTTTGGTCTATTTCTTATCAGGATGCACTAAGCAAGATCCTTCCCTTGGGTCGATATCTGAAGACAATCCGGTAGCTGATCCATTTTCCAAACCAAAAATAACTTATATCTCAGACCTTCCTGATTCCCTCCAACCAGCCACTTTTCTACTCAGTGAAATGCCTCCACCAAAAGTGATCCCGGTACCAAAGCAAAAGGGTGCTTTCTATGAACGGGTAAATGTAGCGGATGAAAGACAGCGGGTAGAACTTGAACCCCCTCAGGTTCATCCATTTTCGGTACTGACAGATGAGGATGGGCAGTATCCCTTAGGAATAGAAGGAAAGCCTTTTGTGCTCGGATTTGGTGGAATTGGTCAATTTACCAACTATAATACGAACAATGGATTGGCCCTGGACGGTATTAGGGGCAGTCTTCTGGATAGTAGGGGACACCTTTGGTTTGGTACTTATTCGGGTGGTGTGAGCAGGTTTGACGGAACTTCATTTACCAATTTTACTGCTGATCATGGTTTGGCATCCAATATAGTCACAAGGGTATTTGAGGATTCTAAAGGAAATATATGGTTTACAACTAATGGTGGTGGCGTTGGAAAATACAATGGGAAGGTTTTTTCTCGCTATACCACCGAACAAGGTCTGCCTGATAATGTCGTCTGGAGCATCGCTGAAGATTCCGATGGAAATATATGGTTTGGAACCTATGAAGGCGGAGTCAGCAAGTTTGATGGAAACAGTTTTACGAATTACAACATGGAAAATGGCCTACCTGCCAATTTTGTTCTGAGCATGCTGATTGATAGGGATGGTATATTTTGGTTTGGTACATTAGGGGGTTTAAGCAGGTATGATGGAGTAAAATTTGAAAATTATACCAAGGAAGATGGTTTGCCCAGCAATTATATATTAAGTATCATCCAAGACCATTCAGGCAACTATTGGATAGGCACTGTCTCTGGGTTAAGTAAATTTGATGGACAGACTTTTTCCAATTTCTCAATTGATAAAGGAATGGCTGATTTAGCAATATGGGATCTTTTGGAAGATCAGGACAACAATATATGGTTAGCCACAAGCTACGGACTAAGCGTCTATGATGGAAATCAGTTCAAAAGTTTCACCACTGACCATGGGCTTGCAAGCAACAGTTTGAGAAGTATTGTTGAAGACCTTAACGGACACGTATGGGCAGGGACTGAAGATGCAGGGATTAGCCGCTTCGATGGCCTTGCTTTTACCAATTTTACCAAAGAGCATGGCCTTATAGATAATATGGTTGAAAACATTTTCGAGGATAGTAAAGGAAATCTGTGGTTTGGGACCTTTTTGGGGCTTAGCAAGTATGACGGATATTCCTTTATAAATTACTCCAGAACCCAGGGAATGGTCGAAAACGGTGGGATGTCTATGGCCGAGGCCAAAGATGGCATGCTTTGGATCGGAACTTTAAATGGACTCAGCCGATTTGACGGCACTGCATTTACCAATTTTACCCTTGAACAGGGACTCGCAGGTAAAAAAATCAATTGCATCCTCATAGATCAGAAAGACAACTTATGGTTGGGAACTTCGGATGGAGGAGTAAGTAAATTTGACGGAAATGGCTTTACCAATTTCTCCACCGAACAAGGGTTGGCAGATTATGAAATTCTGAGCATGATTGAAGATGACAATGGCCATATCTGGATTGCGACTTATGATGGATTGAGCCATTTTGATGGGGAATCATTTACCAACTACTCCACGGACCAAGGACTTGCATCAAATGTTGTTTTAAGCATTTCAAAAGACGAAGCAGGTAACCTTTGGTTTGGTACTGAAAATGGGCTCAGTTTCTTAAGCAAAGAACTCATATTAGAATCAGCCACTAAGGGGCCGGAGGTCATTTCATTTGAATCGTTTACCACTGAGGATGGTCTCCATGACAACCTTGTTTCCCAGGTTTTGGCCATTCAGGGAGGTAGAATCGTGACCGGATCAAACAAAGGAATCAGTATTTTCAATAGTCCTATCAAAGGAGGAGGTGGAGTTACAAAAATTACTAATTCGGAAGTTTTCAATAATTTAACTGGCCATCCTGTAAAGGACATTACAGGTTCAGGTAAAACCTTGTTCTTGGATAGTAAAGGGATAATCTGGATAGGCACAGGCAGCAAAAGCTCGGGTTTGGTGAGGTTTGACTATCATGCGCTGAAAAAGAACAAAACCGTGCCCCGGATATGGATCAATCAAATACAGCTAAGCGAGGAAAATGTGTCCTGGTCAAGTATTTTGACAGATGAGGAACCTTACCGTGACAGTCTTTCATTCCCTGCCCTACAAACAGAAGAAGTGCTGCGATACCAAAAAATATTGGATGAAAATGAGCGGAAAGATTTTCATAAAAAATACGCCGGTATTAAATTCTCTGAAACAACTCCGTTTTTTTATCTACCAGAAGACCTGACCTTGCCTTATCGTCACAATCAGTTGACCTTTGAATTTGCTTCCACAGAATTATCCAATCCACAACTAGTGGAATATCAATATATATTGGAAGGATATGATAGAAATTGGAGTCCGGTACTACAAAAAACAAATGCAACTTTTGGAAATATCCGTGAGGGGAATTACACATTCAAAGTCAAAGCAAGATATACAGGTATCAGTGAGGAGGGTACCGATAGTTGGACCGAACCGGTTGTTTTTTCATTTAGGGTTTTGCCCCCTTGGTACAGGACTTGGTGGGCTTATTTAATCTATGCCTTACTAATTGCTGGGACCTTCAGATTGTATATCAAAAGAAGGGAATTGGCCCTGAAAAATCGTCAGGAAGAATTGGAACATACTGTGTATATCAGAACAGCAGAACTAAGGGCAGAAAAGAAAAAATCAGATGACCTACTCTTGAATATACTTCCTGAAGAAGTGGCAGAGGAACTCAAAGCCAAAGGAAGTGCCGATGCCAAATTGATCGATGAGGTAACAGTGCTGTTTACAGATTTCAAAGGTTTTACCCAATTGTCAGAAAAACTCAGCCCAAGGGAATTGGTCGCAGAAATCAATGATTGTTTTTCTGCCTTTGACCATATCATGCAGAAACACAAAATCGAAAAAATCAAAACGATTGGCGATGCCTACATGGCAGCGGGAGGATTGCCCACACCCAATCAGACCCATGCCAAAGATGTGGTCAATGCTGCATTGGACATTCAGGAATATATGAAAAACCACAGGGTGGCCAAACAATCCAAAGGAGATCTGTTTTTTGAGATCAGGATAGGCATCCATACTGGTCCAGTTGTCGCAGGGATTGTTGGGGTAAAAAAATTCCAATATGATATTTGGGGAGATACCGTAAATACCGCCAGTCGGATGGAAAGCAGTGGTGAAACCGGAAAAGTTAACATCAGTGGTACTACTTACGAAGAGATTAAGGAGTTTTTTAAATGTAGCCATCGAGGCAAGATCGCCGCCAAAGGAAAAGGAGAAATAGACATGTACTTTGTAGAAAGAAATGACTTAAACCTTAAAAAATAGGAGAAAACAGGAAAAACTACATTTAACCTCAACAGTTTTTACCATTATTTTACCTTTTTAGAAAAAATCCACATAAATTAAAAGAAATAATGTCCATGGAAATGAAAAATAAATTTGATGATCATTACCGAGATCTCCTGAGCAATCTTTTTGGGGAGATGGAAGAAAGTAGCCTCAGGCAGATTTTTGAAGCAGGCAAAAAAATAAAACTTGAAGCAGGAGAATATTTATTCAAACAGGGTGACAGCCAAAATGAACTGTATGTGGTGCTGTCAGGTAGGCTACGTGCCATCAATGAGTCAAAAAGCGGAACAGTTATTTTGGGTGACATTGCCGAAGGTGAACCGGTCGGGGAAATCGCACTGTTTACCAATGAACCCCGAATGGCTGCAGTTCTTGCCATCAGAAAATCCATCGTGCTCGAAATCAGCAAAGCCGAATATCATAATGCTGTTGCAAAAAATCCGGAATTTGCCTCTGCCCTGACCCGGTTTGTAATCAACAGGATGAGGAGAAATATCCTGGAACAAAAAGTAGAGGCCATCCCCAAAAACATCGTCATCTTTCAGCTTCAACAGGACCTGAACATGGACTATTGGGTATCGGAAATTAAAAGTAATCTGGAAACCATGCACATTCCGACCCAGATTTTGGGCGGGGAATCTAAAGGAGAAAAAAATTCCAAAGAGCTGCCTGAGCTTTTGGAGCAACATAAAGGCGTCAACCTGATTGTCTGCAGTGGGCAGGATTCGGATTGGACCAAGCAATGTCTTCTTTATGCGGATCTGGTTATTTTAGCTACCTACTTTTATGCAGACTCGGATCTTTATGAAATCGAGAAAGCGCAAAAACTTTACGAAAACAATATCCTGAACAGGAAAAAATACCTGCTGCTGTTACATCCTGAAAATGTTGATGTCCCTGACAATTCCGCTAAGTGGTTTAAGGACAGAAACATACACTTACATATCCATGCCCGGAAAAACAACAACAAGGACATGCGCAGGCTTTGCAGGATCATCACCAATCAGGCAGTGGGGTTGGTCCTTGGAGGAAGTGGTGCCAAAGGTTATGCCCATGTCGGAGCGGTGCAGGCACTATTGGAGGCCGGGGTGGAGATAGATTTTGTGGGTGGAAGCAGTGCAGGCGCATTGTATGGTATAATTATGGCCTTTGCTGATTTCCAAAATAAAAGGATTGAAGCCATCTGCCAGCAATCCGCAGAAAGTGATCTGGGAATCAATAACTTCTTTCTGACTTTTTTTGCAAAAAACAGCAGCCAGAAAATCGAGGAATTTTCCCAAAAAGTATTCGGCAACACCGCCTTAGAGGATCTTTGGGTCAATTCTTATTGTGTATCTACCGATATGACAAACAATGAAGTTAAAATCCATAGTACCGGAAAGGTTTGGCAGCAAGTGCGGGAAAGCTTTTTATCTCCCGGCATTTTTCCTCCTGTAGTGGTGGATGATCAAGTGTATATGGACAGTGCCATGGCAGACAATATACCCATAGACCCAATGTACAGATACCCTGTCAAAAATATCATCGCCGTTTCGCTTTCAGGATCGGAACCCGAAAAAGTGGATTTTAAAAATGTCCCTTCAGTTTGGGAACAGGTCAAAGGAAAATTTGCCAAGAAAAAAAGATACGACAATCCTGTCATCACCACCGTAATGGTCAATTCCATGACTTTCAATTCCAGACAACGGGAAGAAATAAATAAATCCAAGGTTTCTCTCTTTTTTGAAATCAACCTAAGGGCAGTAAGTCTCTTAGATGACAGCAAGTGGAAGCGGGTTGTCAAAAAAGGCCACGATCAGACCAAATCCTATCTTAATGAATTGCCCGGTGAGGAAAAATTCTGGTTAAAAAATTCTTGATGGTTCCTTTTAAAGACAAACACTAGCATTATGGGTTTCGAAAATGTCATTGCATTTATCTTTTTGTATTACCTGCGCAGGCAGTTGAAAACCAGGGAGATTCCTGAGAAATGGAAAAAACCCATTAATTATGGGATGATCATCGTAGTCATTTTGGCCATTTTGGCTGCTTCTCTCGATGATAGCCTCATCATCAAATTTTTCAGCATTTTACTGATATCATATATCGTTTACACTATTTTCACTCATCCCGAATTTTCGGGAACAAAGTCTTTGGTCTATGCCGCGCTGCCGCTTATCGCTGTTTCCCTCATCAGTGATATATTTGAACTGGTCAGTCCAAAATTGTTCAAGACATGGGAAAAAGTATTTGATGTAGCCTCATTGTTTGCTTTTATCTGGTTGGTGGCAATGTATATCATTTACAGAAAGCAGAAAAAGGCGCTTTTGGCCGAGAAAATCAAAGCCTTAGAAAGGGAAAAAGAATTTCAGATCACCCAGACCATCAAAGCCAAACTTGAAGTGGACGTTGCTGAAAGGACAGCCGAACTGGTCAAGCAGAAAGAAGAACTTGAGAAAGCCCTGGAAGAACTCAAAGCTGCACAGGCCCAATTGATCCAATCGGAAAAGATGGCATCGTTGGGAGAACTGACTGCGGGCATTGCCCATGAGATCCAAAATCCCTTGAATTTTGTCAACAATTTTTCGGAAGTAAGTCAGGAGTTGATAGATGAAATGCATCAGGAACTGGACAAAGGAGATCTCGAAGAAGTAAAAGCAATAGCTTTGGACATCAAACAGAACCTTGAAAAAATCCACCACCATGGAAGCCGGGCTGACACCATTGTCAAAGGAATGTTACAACATAGCCGTACAAGTATGGGAGAAAAATCCCCAACTGACATCAATGAATTGGCAGATGAGTACCTTAGACTTTCCTATCATGGTCTAAGGGCAAAAGACAAATCTTT
>NZ_JBGTCA010000389.1:0-1651 GCF_041749095.1 Aquiflexum sp.
TTGCCAGCTTTTTTAACCCTGGCTGAATTTTATCGAGGTCAATCCCATTTCCTTCTTCAAAAGGGATCTGGAAAATATGTTCATGGTTTAGCTTTCGCATGTCTAAGTTGTCAGGAAAGTCCACTCCACTTATTTGGTGCAGGTTGCTTAAGTACGCTAAGAGCTCAATTATGATTGGTTCTTTGATGATTGGCTTTTTGTAAATTTTGCCATAATCTTCTATCTCTCCCAAATCCTCCATCAAAAGCAAATGTTTTTTGGCTATAAAATCTAGGATTTTCGGACTTCTTTCCTTTAGGAAATTACTTTTTTTGATTGCTAGATAAAACAAATATTCGGTTTCGGTCCTATCTAACGGCGCAGGAATGGAAGGGTATTTTACTACATAAGGCTTGGATTGTTTGATAATAAAGCTCCTTTGATTGGTTTTTGCACGGAATACCAGATTCATATTGCCTTCACCTGCTTTTTGCAGGGAAATCAACGTTTCACCCGTATTAAGTAATTCCTTAATGTCAAAGTCTAAATCCATTGGTTTTTATTTTTAGCGGCATTAAAATTGGTTTTTGTAATATGGCTAACAAAGAAAAGGCTGGGGTTGTGTTTGTTTTGTCTTTGATATTACAAAACACTCAATATGAATAGAAATTCTGAAAAATTGTCCACCAAATTGTGGTTTTTATGGCTTTGTCATACATCTCAATATTTCTTTCATATAAATTTAACTTTGCATATTGATTTATTTTTGCAACGGCTTTTAAATTCAGGCCAATTGTAATAAGCTATCAGCATATTACCTACAAATGTCACATTGCCGACAATTTAAAATACCAAAGTCTAAGAATTTGCCGGATAAACGGAACTGTGTTATGCGGTTTAAATGACATGCAGAAACATTTGCCTTCCAAATATTTCTATGATGAGAAGGGATCAAGAATATTTCAGGAGATCATGCATATGGAAGAATATTATCTTCCAAGGTGTGAATTGGAAATCCTTAATGAAAAATCCCGGCAAATAGCAAATGAAATATATCACAAGGAATTTGATATTATTGAACTGGGAGCCGGAGATGGAAGTAAGACATTGATTTTTTTGGAGGAGGTATTAAAATCCGATAAAAAACCCACGTATATCCCAATGGATATTTCCTCGGATATTCTGGAAGTAAACAGACGATATATCAAGGCAAAACTTCCTGAATTGATTGTTGAGCCTGTGGCAGGTGATTATTTGTATACCCTAAAATCACTTGCTTTAAATTCAAAACCGCGATTGGTGATGTTCATGGGAAGTAACATTGGGAATTTCCCGGGAGAAAAGGCACTAGAATTTATCCGTTTGGTCAATGCCTACCTAAATCTTGGAGATTATTTTCTGATGGGGGTAGATTTGAAAAAAAACCCTCAGGTCATAAGGGATGCTTACAATGACAAAGGAGGAGTGACTAGGCGCTTCAACCTGAATTTGTTGGAAAGGATTAACCGCGAGTTGGGAGCTGATTTTAACATCCAAGCATTCGAGCATTACGGTGTCTATAATCCGTTAGATGGAGCTGCTCTAAGCTTTTTAGTCAGTATGCAAGAACAAGATGTCCATATAGCTGACCATACTTTTCATTTCGATAAATACGAAACCATCCATACCGAAG
>NZ_JBGTCA010000390.1:0-36147 GCF_041749095.1 Aquiflexum sp.
TGATGGTGACTAAGTCGAAATCGGTGGACATCAATTCCGCCTTCATGGCCTTAGAGCGATTGAGAACGGCGAAATGTACTCAAGGAAAAACAAAAAATCCCAATGAAAAGGAGGGGTAGGTAAAGCTTATTGGTTATTTGCTTGTGAAAGGTGTTCATGGTATTTGGGTTTAAATTCAATGTATGATTATCCGTAAGGTACATGTAAACGTTTTCTGGACAATAAATCAGTCGTTCCTACGGAACTTTTGCTTATGCGATCTCATCAAATCCCAGGGTTGAAACCCTGGGCTATTACATCGGTCGCTCCTATGGAGCTAGTATTGAGGTAACTCGCAAGCAACAACTCAATGTCATTCCACTTTATGAAAATGCCAATTTTGAGAACTCAAAATGAGGGGCGAAACTGCCTTTTTTATTTCCGAGTCATTTCCTGATTTTAGTTGACACTTTTTTTCTTAAGACTTTTGAGTCCTTCGAGGTTTTAAAAACCTCAAAGGACACCCCTTCCTAACATCGGTCATCCGACATCCGTCATCGGACACAATCAATTTTTCCAATCTGAATGGTAATACGCACCTGTAGGGTCTTCTTTTCTTTGGTAGGTATGTGCGCCGAAGAAATCCCTTTGCGCTTGGATCAAATTGGCGGAGGAGTCTGAGGTAATCCTTCCGAACAGGTAATTTGCCGCTGCGGACATGACAGGCAAAGCATAGGCATGTTGCAGCCCCAATCCGATGATGTAGGCTAGGTCAAACCTGAGTTCTTTTACTTTGGTTTTGATGGCTTTGGTTTTTAGGAGCGAACTGTTTTCCTTAAACAATCCGGTCATATTTTCCATCAAGGATGAACGGATGATACAGCCATTGGTCCAAATCCTTGATATTTCGCTGAAGTCCAGGTTCCAGTTTTCCTGTTCTGAAACCTGATGCATCAGATTGAATCCTACCTCATGATTGATGATTCTCGTGAGGGTATATGCATTTTTGAGTTTTTCCAAGAGGATGACCTTATCTTCTGCAAAAGCCCCGAATCTATGGCTGTACAATCCGGCAAGTTCTTCCCGGTCTTCTTTCTGACTGGAAAGCAAGCGGGCAGTCACCGCTTCCGATAATGGACTGTAAGGCACATGGTATTTCAATGCCGTGGTCAGGGACCATCCTCCGGTTCCTTTCTGTTCGGCTTTGTCCAGGATCAGATCAAGGAGAAAGTTTTTGCCCTCTTTGACCGTCAATATTTCCACTGTAATGTCCAATAGGTAGCTTTTCAATCCTTCCGTTCCCCATGATTTCAGGATTTTGGAAATCTCGGTGTAGGATAGTTTTAGTCCGTATTTCATCAGATGCACCGTTTCGGCCAAGACCTGCATCTCAGCATACTCGATGCTGTTATGGACCATTTTGATAAAATGGCCGGACCCATCGGGACCGATATAGCTGACACAGGCTTTTCCTGTAGCATCTTTAGCGGCTATTTTTTTTAAATAGGGTGCAATGAAATCATAGGCTTCCTTTTTTCCTCCCGGCATCATGGACGGCCCTTTTCTGGCCCCTTCCTCTCCACCGGAAACACCCATGGGTATATAATGAAGCCCTTTGTCGCTAAGATCTCTGAATCTCCTAGTGGAATCCTCAAAAAATGAATTGCCACCGTCGATGATGATATCGCCATTTTCCAGCATAGGTTCAAGTTGCTGTATCTGTTGGTCTATTGCCGCCCCTGCCGGGATCATCAACAATATTTTTCTGGGTTTGGCCAGTGAGTCTACAAAATCATCAAGATCATCAAATCCTTTGAGTAAAGGGAATTCCTGATTGTTGGCTGCAAAAGTGCTTGCGATTTTTTCTTCCTTTTCCGGTACATGTCTGTTATAGACAGCAGTAGGTACGCCGTTTTCTGCCAGGTTCAGGGCCAGGCTTTTGCCCATTACGCCCATGCCGATAATCCCAAAATGTGATTCGGGTGCATTTATTTCATCTATTTGCATAACTTCTTCTAACAATTTTTCAGGTGCCTTGGAGACATCAAGGTGAAACCCATAATCCGGTTCTTCCCATGTTTCCAGTTGGGAATCCAAGAGCCCCGGCTTCATGTAATGGCCTTCTCTGTTGTTCATTCTTTCGTGGAGCAATTCTTTACTACCTTTCAGGTGAAGCCAGATTATTTTGGGGACAACCTGCAGGGTTTCCCTGTAATTTTCCCGTAGGGCCGAACAGGCAAGGATACCACCTCCTGAACTTTCCCATTGTAGCATACTGTCAGCGAGATGTTCCAGCCATGGAAGCCGGTCCTGATCTGTAAGGGGGATTCCCATGCTCATCTTTTGGATATTGGCCGGGGGATGAAAATCATCCGCATCGAAAAAAGGCAGCCTGAGTTTTTTGGCCAATAGGGAGCCTAAAGTAGTCTTTCCGCTTCCCGAAACTCCTGTAACAATAATTATCATAGCCGAATTTAGTAAAATTAATTATTTTCACCATGATAAGATGAAGTACACATGATAGCTACCAATGAATTCAGTACAGACCGTTTTTATTCCAAGAAAGTTGGGGACCTTCATTTTAGAAATCTGAGGGTCTGTCCACCGGAAACGCCTATTTTTCAAGTTGCCCAAATCATGGCAAAGGAAAAAGTATCCATTTTCTTTATAGCACATTCCGAAAAGGAAATTTTGGGATTTGTCACTGACATTACGTTGCGGGATAAAGTTGTGGCCAACAGGCTTTCCTTTGAAACTCCTGTTGGTGAAATTATAGATAAAAACATCATTTTTATCCAAAAAGAGGCTTTTTTATATGAAGCATTGTTGATGATGTTCCAGACCAAAACAAGATACCTGTTGGTGCGGGACCATGGTCAATATGTGGGTTGGATCAGTAGAAACAAGATCCTTTCAGAACAATCCCAAGGGCCCTTTATTTTTATCCAAGCTGTCAGACAGGCCATGGACAAAGATGAGTTGAAGGAAAAGTGGGCCATGGTACCGGGAATCATCCACCAACTTGTGGCCAAGGGGCTGAAAGCACAGATCATCAATCAGATCATTACAGCGGTCACCGACACCATTGCTTTGAGGATCATAGAAAATACCATCCGGCAGATCGGCCCTCCTCCTGCAAAGTTTGTTTTTTTTGTCCTTGGCAGTGAAGGCAGGGCTGAACAGACGCTCAAAACCGATCAGGACAATGCCATTATCTATGAAGATAAGGCCAATGAGCAAAGGGAGATGGTCAGGGAATATTTTTTGGATTTTGCGGAAAGGGTTTCGGCAGATCTTGACCATGTCGGTATCGTATTCTGTACAGGTGGATTTATGGCCAAAAACCCCAAATGGACCCATTCTCTTTCCCATTGGAAAAGGAATTATGAAACATGGATACAGGAGTCCACCCAAGAGACGGTGATGAAATATTCCACTTTCTTTGATTGCAGGGCCATCTATGGTGAATTTGGCTTATTGGAGGAATTAAAGGAGTTTATGGATCAGCAATTGGAGAATCCGCCTGAACGCTTTTTTGTAAATATGGGTGCCAATGCCCTTTTGTATGAGGCGCCTTTGACATTTTTCAAAAATATCAGAACCTTTAAGATTGACGGGGAAAAACATTTCAACATCAAAAAGGCCATGACGCCCTTTGTGGATTTGGCAAGGCTATTTTCTTTGAAACACCGGATTTTTGAAACGAACACAGGGAATAGGATTGAAGGTTTAAGGAAAAAGGGGGTATTTTCTGACAATGAGGCGACAGAACTGTACCATGCTTATTATTACCTGATGACTTTGAGATTGGAAAAGCAATCCCTGCAAATGATCGATAAAGCAGAAGAACCCAAGAATTTTGTAAGCATCAGCCAACTGACCAAAGTACAAATGGCGACCTTGGTAGAAATATTTAAGGTGATCAAAGAATTTCAGTTGAAAATTAAAATAGAATTTACCAAGAATATATTTTAACGAATAGAAAATATCTTTTTTAATTTTTTTATAAAAGTCTATGATTTAAAACAAAAGTTTTTTTATTTTGTAAAAAAAAATAAACATGAAATCCTTTTTATTTCGTGATTGCATTTAGGGAAAATTAGATGATTTCGCAATGGTTTTATTTTATTTTACTTCAATATTACCAAATTATTACCTGAGTTTATTAATTTAATAAATCAGTTTTAGGGTTTACCTTAACCTGAAACAATTAACATTGTCCACAAACAAAAACTCAAAATATGCTTAGCAATTATCCGCTTTCCGAAGTAGAAAAAGCATTCCTCAAAGAATCAGGTGTCGGGAAAATCAGCACCTTGATTCCTTATCTCACAGTCGATAATTTTCCCAAATTGGGATTGATCACCGCGTGTAGGTTTTTGGAATGGGCTTCCGAAAATCCAAATGGAGTCATCAGTCTACCTACCGGTAAAACCCCGGAGTTTTTTATCAAATGGACCCAATTTCTTTTGGAAAACTGGGACAGTAAGAAAGGTAAAGAGGTGCGGGAGAAATACGGACTTTCTTCCGCTAAAAAGCCGGTGTTGAAAGATCTGACTTTTGTACAGATAGATGAATTTTATCCGATTTCTTCCAAGCAGAAAAACAGTTTTTATGATTACGTCACTAAATTTTATCTTGAAGGATTTGGTCTCAATAAAGAAAAGGCGATTTTGATCAATTCTGATGAGATTCCTTTGGCTGATGGAAAGCATTTCAAAGAAGTTTTCCCTGATCTAAAGGTGGATCTATCTTTAAGATTTAGAGAGCCTGTAAACAGCCTGGAGAAGATCCAGCAAAAATCCATTTACATGATCGATCATTGGTGCGGTCAATATGAGCAAAAAATCAGAGATGTAGGCGGGATTGGCTTTTTCTTGGGAGGTATAGGCCCTGATGGGCATATTGCCTTCAATACCAGAGGTTCCCATTTGTTTTCCACCACAAGGCTGACTGATACCAATTTTGAAACCCAGGCAGTAGCAGCGGGGGATCTGGGTGGAATAGAAGTGTCTTCCAATAGATTGGTGATTACCATTGGTCTGGATACCATCGTGCATAATCCTGATGCAGTCGGTATCATCATTGCGGCAGGTGAAGCCAAAGCGCAGATAGTCAAGGATTCTTTGGAAACACCGCTTGACAATGTTTATCCGGCCACTGTTTTGCAGAAATTGAAAAACGGACGATTCTATCTTACCAAAGGTGCTGCCGTAAGGTTGACGGATTCTGTGGATGCTTATTACAGTCAGGGAGAATGGACTTGGGAAAAAACAGAAAGGTCCATTTTGGAATTATGTAAAAAACTTAAAAAATACGGGCATAGACTTAAAATAGAAGATCTCAAAGCAGATCAATATACCTCCATGATCCCCAACTTGTCTGAAGATACTGTCAATCAGGTAATGGCAAGTGCGGTTGAAAAAATCAACAGGGGGACTACCCAGGAAAAAAACCAGGTTTTGTTGCACACCGGCCCGCATCATGACGATATCTCATTGGGAATCCTGCCGCATGTCACCAATCAGCTTCAGGAAAACAGCAACGAGGCCCATTTTTCGGTGTTGACTTCAGGGTTTACAGCAGTGACCAATACCTTTGTGATTGACACCTTGTTGCTCACCAAAAAGCTGTTGGATGAAGGGGAAATTCAGATGGTCCATTATGAGGATTTCTTTGAGGTAGGCTACAAATTGAAAACGGATAAGGATGTATATCATTTTTTGACAAAAGTTGCATCTGAGGATCCTGACCAAAGGATGCGGGGATTGTGCCATCGAGTGGTCAGGGCAGTAGTGGAAATTTTTGAAGTCAAATCCAAGCAAAAGCTCAGGGAGACGATAAATGACATCATCAGTATTTTGAAAAACTCCTATGATGGAGAAAAAAACCCTTCCAAAATTCAGAAACTCAAAGGTATGATCAGGGAGTTTGAGGAAGAGTTGGTTTGGGCACACTTTGGTGTTCAGGTGAAAAACGTGCACCATTTGAGGTTGGGCTTCTATACCGGAGATATATTTACCGAACAGCCTGACAAAAAACGTGATGTGATTCCTATTTTGGAAATGTTCAAGAAAATTAACCCTACAAAAATAAGCTTAACACTTGACCCCGAAGGCTCGGGGCCGGATACACACTACAAAGTACTTCAGGCAACCGCAGAGGCGGTGCGGCAATGGGGTGAGGAAAAAGACCTCAGTAAATTAAGGATAATCGGCTATAGAAATGTCTGGTTCAAATTTGAGCCGCATGAGGCAAATGTGATTGTCCCTGTTTCCTTGGGAGATATGTCCGTAATGGAAGATTCATTCGCCAATTGCTACCTGAGTCAGGTAAATGCCTCTTTCCCAAGTTACAGCCACAATGGAAAATTCAGTATCGTTGCCAAAAGAATCTGGGTGGGACAATTAAATGACATCCAACTCTTATTGGGTAAGAATTATTTCTATCAACATGAAACTGCAAAAGTCAGGTCAAGTCATGGATTGATCTTTTTCAAGGACATGAATGTGGAGGAATTTCTTGCCCATGCCAGAGAACTGGAAAAATCCATTGAAGGAATGTTATAAATTGCGCTCCCAAACCAGCACAGGGAAAAAGGAGAATGATTCTTCATTCTTCTTTTTCTATTGAAAAACCTTTAAGATCTATTTGTATGCTAAAAACCGAAAAACCTATTCTTGGATTAGATATTGGAGGTACCAATATTAAGGCAGGTGTACTTGTTGTATCAGATCTGGTGGATATCAGAACAATCTCTACGCCTTCCCGTGAAAGTCAGGAATCAATTCTGGAAACCATTGCAGATCTGATTTCTTCTTATGTTCACCATGATTTTTTTGCCATAGGAATAGGTATCCCCGGCTTGATTGATACAGACAACGGAGTAGTTCTTAACTTGGAAAATATACCATCATTTAGAAGGGTTCATCTTCGGGAGTTTCTGGAAACAAGGTTTGCCAAACCTGTTTATATCAACAACGACGCTAATTGTTTTGCTTTGGGGGAATATAAATTCGGAGAAGCCCAAGTGTACCAACATGTAGTTGGAATAACGCTGGGAACAGGACTTGGCGCAGGGATTATCGTCAATGGACACCTTTATTGCGGGTTTAACTGTGCAGCAGGAGAATGGTGTTCGGCCCCATACCTTGACCAGGATTTTGAATTTTATTGCAGCAGCAAGTTTTTTCATTCTAAATTCAATGCAAAGGCAAAATCACTTTCAAAAAAAGCTGCCCGGGGAGATAAAATGGCGCTGGAGGCTTATAAGGAATACGGCCATCATTTGGGTGAGTTGATCAAAAACATCTTATATACACTGGCTCCACAGGCGATAGTATTGGGCGGATCGATCAGAAAGGCATATCCGTTTTTTAAAGAAAGTATGGAGGCCAATATTGCAACATTCAAATACCCTTCCATTAGCGCAAATCTTAAAATTCTGATTTCAGATTTGGACGAAACAGCCATTCACGGGGCTGTTGCACTTGTGGATGAATACGCTGTACCGGTGGATACTGTCAGTAATCCAAGCTAATCCCCAATTTCCTTTTAGTTCAAAATATTATTTGGAATGGGTAGTTAATTTCCCGTCAGGTATTAAAATATTCGTAACTTTCGGCCAATAGAACCCGAATATTATGATATATAATTCCATTATAGAGACCATAGGAAATACACCGATGGTCAGACTCAACAAACTGAACAAAGGTATAAAAGGTGAGATTCTGGTGAAAGTTGAGTATTTCAACCCAGGCAACTCAATGAAAGACCGTATGGCCATCAAAATGGTAGAAGATGCCGAGGAGTCCGGAATGCTCAGACCGGGAGGTACCATCATTGAAGGAACAAGTGGAAATACCGGAATGGGCTTGGCTTTGGCTGCCATTGCCAAAGGCTACAGATGTATTTTTACCATGGCTGATAAACAGTCTAAAGAGAAAATCGACATACTCAAGGCAGTAGGAGCTGAGGTTATTGTTTGTCCTACCAATGTTGCTTCTGATGATCCAAGATCCTATTATTCTGTGGCCAGAAAGCTCAACAACGATATTCCCAATTCCTTTTATCCAAATCAGTACGATAACCTTTCAAACTCCCTGGCCCATTATGAAACGACAGGACCTGAAATCTGGAACGACACTGATGGGAAAATCACCCATTATGCAGCGGGTGTGGGAACAGGAGGTTCTATGTGCGGGGCAGCCAAATATCTTAAAGAACAAAATCCTGATATCATCACCGTAGGCATTGACACCTATGGATCTGTTTTCAAAAAATACAAAGAGACAGGCATATTTGATGAAAATGAAATATACCCATACCTGACTGAAGGTATCGGTGAAGATATATTGCCTAAAAATGTTGACTTTTCGGTGATAGACCATATTATCAAAGTTACCGATAAAGATGCCGCTGTGATGACTAGAAGGCTTTCCAAAGAAGAGGGACTATTTGTTGGTTGGTCCTGCGGGTCGGCTGTTCACGGAGCCTTGGAATACGCAAAAGAAAATCTGAAAGACGGTGACAGGATGGTAATCATCCTTCCTGACCATGGCACCCGTTACCTCGGCAAGATTTACAATGATGATTGGATGAGAAACCATGGTTTTTTGGAAGACAAGACTTTTGGAACAGCGAGGGATATCATCAGCTCGCGAAATGGCAACTATCAATTGCTGGTTTCTCAGAAGACTGATAAAGTAAAAGACACCATCCATTTAATGAACAGCAAAAGTGTTTCCCAGATTCCGGTAATGGAAGATGGGCATGTGGTCGGAAGCATCACGGACAGCAAGCTCCTTTCAAAAATCATCGAAAACCCTGAACTGAAAGATGCATCTGTAGCAGATGTAATGGAGGATTCCATGAAATTCGTGGCCTTGGACAGCACCTTGGATGTATTGTCATCCATGCTGGACAAGGAAAAGGCAGTCCTAGTCCGCGATGACAACCATCAGGTGCATATTGTGACCAAGCATGATATTTTGGAGGCGATGACGAGGTAGTGGTCAGTTTGCAGTAGGCAGTGTTCAGTATGCAGTAGGCAGTGTTCAGTGGGCAGTATTCAGTAAGGAGTCGCAGTATTCAGTGGGCAGTGTTCATTAGGCAGTGTTCAGATGTCGGATGACCGTGTTGGTATGTCGGAAGATTGGAGACGGAAGAAAAGTCTTTTGCAGTTGTGTCGTATGACCTTTGAGGTTTTCAAAACCTCGAAGGTCTTTACAATAAAGTCTTAAGTAAAATCAGGATCTGACAAAATTGGAGGGGAAATGGTAGACAGGAGAAAAGCCTATTATTTTCTACAGAATTTCAATCAGTCCCATAGGGACGGACGATATCTAATTCATGGTTTGAATCCGTCGATTTATATTAAGAGCATAGTCCCATAGGGACGAACCATATTATAGCCCTCGGGTTTCAACCCGTGAGAAAATAGGAGTCGAAATGAACCAAAGCCCCTTTTGGACGGACGGTATAAAAGCCATGGTTTTAACCTGTAGATTTGAAATTAGCGCATAGTCCCATAGGGACGAACCATATTATAGCCCCGGGTTTCAACCCGGGGGAAATAGAAACCGAAATGAACCTAAGTCCCGTAGGGACGGACGATTTCATTCCGATAAAACAATCGGTAAATAGAATAGGCAAGGATAATCTCCTTGCCTTTATTCTGATATTTATTTATATAATTAAACCTATTGGGTAACCGTATTGATCTATTCATTTCAACGGTAAAAGAAAAAATGGACATTTCATTTGTCATCCTGGCTACGGCAGGCAGGCGTCATCCTGCCATTCCCTAAAGGAAAGCAAATCACAGGCAATAATTATTGTATAAAAATAGAAACCTAAATATAACACATGAGCAAAGAGAAATTGGCATCATTAAGGGAAAGCGGATATGACTTCGATATCCAAGAGATCTTTTCCCGGGCATGGCAGATGTACTTAAAGGAGCCATTACAAAGCTCGGCGTTTGTGATGTTCATTATCTCCTTACAACTTCTGGCATTTTTGTATCTCAAGGATTTCGCAGTTTTACAGGGGGTTTTTCTTGCTCCTCCATTATACTCGGGGTTTTACTTGGTGGCCAATAAAATCTCACTTAAGAAGCGGGTAGTGTATCCTGATTTTTTCAAAGGTTTCAATTTCTACATCCCTGTTTTTGCCATTTGGTTGATCGGGCAGATTTTGACTGCTTTTGGATTGGTTCTTTTTGTGGTACCGGGGATTTACCTTGCAGTGGCCTACAGTTTTTCTGTTTTGATGGCTATTTTTGGTGGCTTTGATTTTTGGACAGCATTGGAAGAAAGCAGGAAATTGATCACCGTCCGTTGGCTAAAATTCTTTCTGTTCACCTTGGTCATTGTTGTGATCAATGTTTTGGGACTATTGACCTTCGGATTGGGTTTATTGGTCAGTGTTCCGGTTACCTTCTATGCTACTTATATTGTTTTTGAAGACCTTACAAAAGAAATTTTTGCTGAATAGAATCTAAAAGGATTCATAATTTGCTGAGAGCTCAATAATTCCGGATGTTTCTTTTTTTAATTATGATTATCTAACTTGATGGCATGAAACATTTGAAAAAAATCGGGTTTTATTCTGTATTTATTCTCCCCATTTTGTTGATGTTCGGATTTTATTTGGGCGGGTGGAACCTGTTGATCATTCACGCTTTTGTGTTTATCCTCGTACCTGTCATGGATTACCTGATTCAAACCGATCGGACAAACGTACCGGAAACGGAGATTTCAGAAGTCTCGAAAGAGAAGTTTTATAGCTTGGTCACATTCATTTGGGTGTATGTACAATTAGGGATATTGGTTTGGGGTTTTTCAGTCATTTCTTCTACCACACTCTCTTTTGCGGAATGGCTTGCTTTCAGTACGGGCATGGCTTTGGTGACAGGAGGGGTAGGGATTACTGTGGCCCATGAATTGGGACATAAGGCAGAAAAATTGGAACAGTTTTATTCCAAGGTTCTTTTGATGACAGTATGCTACATGCATTTTTTTATAGAACATAACCGAGGCCATCATGTCCGTGTTGCGACATCCGATGATCCTGCTACAAGTCGGTTTGGGGAGACATTTTATAGCTTTTGGTGGAGGTCTGTGAAGGATGGGTTTATCAGTGCGATTCACCTAGAAGAAGAAAAATTGCAGAAAAAAGGTGTTCCATCTTGGTCTTTTCAGAATCAAATGATTCAATTTGTATTGGCGCCAATAATTTTTGTGGGATTTTTTGCCTTGATTTTCTCCTTGATTCAAAACAGGTTTGTTTGGGAGGTTCCGATCTTCTTTTTTGTGCAGAGCTTTTTTGCTTTCAGCCTTTTGGAATTGGTCAATTACATTGAGCATTATGGCATGTCCAGAAAGCTTTTGCCAAATGGCCGGTACGAAAAAGTGACCCCATTACATTCCTGGAATGCCAGCCACATGGTCAGCAATTTCCTATTGTTTCAGTTGCAGCGGCATTCAGACCATCACGCTTTTGCCTACAAGCGCTATCAGATTCTAAACCATTATGACGAAAGCCCCCAATTGCCCCAAGGATATTCTGCCATGATCATATTGGCCTTGTTTCCGGCTTTGTGGTTTAAGGTAATGGATAAGAGGTTGGAGGAGTGGAAGAAAAGGACTTGGGTGGAGGAATTAAGTATAAAAAATCTCAATCCAACAGAAAATTATTAAAGAATGTACTTTTCAGTCCCAGCCAGATCAAAATCAGAATAATCCCCCAGAAAAGATAAATCCTGTAGTAATCGACAGTTTCTTTATAACGGGATTCAATGATCTCTGCTTTTTCCATTTCGTCGATCTGATCAAAAATCTGCTGAAGGGTATTGTCATCTGAGGCTCTGAAAAATTTCCCCTCCCCGATTCTTGCAATTTCTCTTAAGGTAGATTCATCAAGGTAGCTTTCTATCATCTGTGGTCTTCCAAAAAAATCCACCCCATAAGGCACCATTCCATCTTTTCCTACAGCAATGGTATAAATCTTAATATCCATCGCCGAAGCCAATTGTGCGGCAAAAAGCGGATCAACATTTCCGGCATTGTTTTCACCGTCACTCAAAAGGATCATGACCTTGCTTTTTGAGTCCGACTCTCTAATCCTGTTGGTGCCTGCTGCAAGAGCACTACCGATGGCAGTGCCCTTGGCATCCATCATGTTGAAGGAAATATCCTTAATGAGGTCAGTCAAAAGAGGGTAATCGTTTGTCAAAGGTGCCAGAGAATAAGCCTCCCCGGAAAAGATCACGACACCTATCCTGTCACCGAACCGCCCGTTGATAAAGTCTATGGCTGTTCCTTTAGCAGATTCCAGCCTGTTGGGTTTGAAATCTTGGAGATCCATGGATTCTGATATATCCATGACCAGCATGATGTCTATTCCCTCAGTATATTGTTCCACCCTTTCATTTGTTTTTTGGGGTCTTGCCAGGGCTGTGATCATCAACCAGACTGCAAAAATAAAAAACAGCCCTGGTATCAACCTGAGAAATGTCCAAGGGTTGTTCTGTGATACCGACCCGGGCAGGGAGAGTTCGAGTACGGGGTTTTTTAGAAACTTGATAAATTTCCTCAACAGCATGATCAATGGAGCGATCCATATCAGATGCAGTGCCCATAGGTTTTCCCATTCAAATGATCTAAATGTTTCGGGCAAAAACCAATACCATGAAAAAAAATCTGAGATATTATTTGGATTCATCTTGCGCTGTTATCTTTTTCTTGAAAGAATCTGTACAGATTTCTTTTAGATTGTTGCAGGTTTCCACTATGTCTTTACCTTCCTTGCCTGCGTAAATTACCATTTCTATGGACCTGAAATCTTTGATGATTTCTTTATTGTCCAGAAAATCCGCAATTTCAGTGGTCGTCCATTCTCTGAAAGGCTTGTTTTTCAGGTGCTCCATATAGGTTTTCCAAAGACCTAGGAGCTCATCTGCTTGGTCCATATCAGGATTTGTGGCAAAGGCAGCCTCGGCATTTTGCCATCTCTTGACAAATCTTTTGTATTTCTGTTTTTCAAGCCAGATATTCCATTGTCTTTTGATTTTGGCTCCAAATAAGAAAATCAGTACAAGGACCAAAACCGCTACCACCGCTAAAATAGCGCCGAGGAAAAGGATATTGAATTCGGTAGGGATAGGTAGGTACACATTGTTGTCGCGGAAACTTAATTCTTGTGGAATCTGATCTAAGGTAAGTTTCAGAGCCAATTCAGCTTCCAAGGGCCGGTGTTCCAAACTGTCATATCTAAAAATTTCATATACAGGTAAGGATAATTTAGCTACCGGATCTAATGAAAAGTTGGAAACAAAATAGACAGCACTGTCCAAAGTAATCTCATCTTGGGTTTTGGAGATATAGGTTTTTTTCTCAAGAAGGACGAATGGAGAGAAATTGAAAGTGGAATCAGGAAATATGACATTGACACCTTCCCTATATTTTGCTTTGAGGACATAGGCAACCCTTTCTCCTAATTTAGCAGAGTCCTGTTGAAAATATCCTTCTACTTCAATATCCTGTGAAAGGACAGGGAAAGCGACAAGACAAAAGAAGAATAGAATAAATAAGAATTTGATCTTACCCACGTTTCATTGATCGGTTACGGTTTTTGAATAATTCTATCAGTGGCAAGACAATATCATCTTTAGTGCTGATTCCCAGATAATTGATCTGATTTTTTTTGCAGATAGTTTTGAGATGGTCCCGCTCATAGGTAAAGGTATCTGAAATTTTCTTGGAAAAACTACCAAAGGCAGTGTTTACCCAAGTTGTTTTTCCCTGCTCCTTGTCATATACGGGAATAATCCCCAAAGAGGGTAAGCTAGATTCTCTAGGGTCAGTTACCTGAATGGCTACGAGGTCATGTTTACCGGCCAAAGCCTTGAAAGGCCTCTCATAACCTTCATCGATAAAGTCGGAAATTACGATGATGATGCTTCTTTTTTTGATGAGGTTCAGGGAGAAATTGAACATCTCCTTCAGGTTGGTTTTCAGGGATTTATTTTCATGGTTGAAAATTCCCTGAATGATTTTGACTCCTTGCTTTGGACCTTTCCCAGGCAGGATTATTTTTTCTTTCTGGTCCGAATAGGAAATCAATCCTACCTGACTTCCCTCAAAAATCGCAGCCAAAGTCAAGACTCCGGCAATTTCTTTACTGCTATCTATTTTTTTACTGCCCAGTTCTCCAATATCCTGGGATCCGCTGATATCTAACAGGAAGTAAACAGATTGGTCTTTGTCCTCCCGAAAGGTTTTAACAAATGTACCATGGCCTTTGGCAGAAACTTTCCATTCTATAGTCCGGAAATCATCCCCATATTGATAAGGTCTCAGATCATCAAATTCCAGTCCGGCTCCTTTGAAAATGGACTGGTAATCCCCCTGAAGCTGATTGTTGACCACCTTCCGGATCATGATCTCATACCTGCGCAATTTCTTTAGAATCTGATTCATGCTCGTTATTTCAAAGGCCTAAATTAAGGCTCTCAATTGAATTAAAAAACGATATGTGATAATAGGAATGAGGTATAGATGTTAAATCTTCTTGTTGATTGGAGGAATTGATTAATTTTGAATTGTGAAAAACCTGATCATTGTCCTGTTATCGATTTTTATTCTTCAATCCTGTGGTAAAAACAGGATTCCTGAAGGTGTTTTAAGTGAAGATAAAATGGTTGAAATCCTTGTTGACATCCATATGGTAGAGGGTATTGTCAGCTCTTTTCCCATCCATTATGATTCATCCAGGGTATTGTACCCATATTTAGAGTTGGAGGTTTTTAAAAAACATAGTGTTCCAGATTCTGTTTTCAAAAGTAGTCTGGAATATTACATGCGTGATGTCACGGCCATGGACAGGATGTATTCAAGAACCATTGACTCCCTGCATGTAATCGAAAAATCCAGTATTGAGTAAATGCTAAGATGCTTTATCCCAAAAATTTAGAAGAGAAAATTAATTTCACCAAAATCCGGGAGCTTCTCAAAGATGCATGTTCGGGTCCTTTGGGTATAGATTTCGTCAATAAAATGAATTTTTCCAAGGATCCCAATCTTATTGGGAAGCTTTTGGACCAAACCGATGAATTCAAAAAGATCATTGAATCAGGGGAGCTTTTTCCTTCTTCCAACTTCACCAATATTTATCCCTATCTCGAAAAGGTAAAAATAGAAGGCACTTTTCTTTATGAAGAGGAATTCCATGAAATCAGACTATCGCTTTTTACACTGAGCAGGTGCATTGAGTTTTTTGGTGACCATGAAGAAGAATACCCCAATTTATTCCAGCTTCTGGGAATGGTCAACCTGGACAACTCCATTTTGAAGGAAATAGAGAGGATCATTGATGAAAAAGGAAAAATCCGTAACAATGCATCTCAGGAACTTTCCTTGATTCGTTCCCGGATTCTTTACGAGGAAAACAGGTTGAGAAAAGTATTGGATAAGATATTCAGGGAAGCAAAGGCAAAAGGTCTGACTCCTGAGGATGCCTCGGTGACAATCCGAGGAGGAAGAATGGTGATACCTGTTCTTGCCGAAAACAAACGAAAAATAAAAGGCTTTATCCACGATGAATCGGCCACAGGTCAGACGGTCTTTTTGGAACCGGCGGAGGTTCTCGATATCAATAATGATCTCAAAGATCTTGAGTATATGGAACGTCGGGAAATTCAGAAAATCCTTACCAAACTTACCGACAAATTTAGGCCGGCCATTCCGGAACTCAGAAGGGCATATCATTTTTTGGGCATGGTGGATTTTATCCGTGCAAAGGCAAAGTTTGCCATCAAGACCAAATCCATCAGGCCAACATTGGTGAAAACAAAGCAAATGGAATGGCACAGTGCGAGACATCCGCTTTTGGATGCTGCGTTGGGACAGGCAGGTAAAAAGATCGTGCCCCTCGATATTCAGTTGGACCATAACAGAAGGCTCTTGGTGATTTCAGGACCTAACGCGGGTGGAAAGTCGGTTACCCTTAAAACCGTTGCCATGATCCAATACATGTTGCAGTGTGGGCTATTGGTTCCTCTGGAAAGTCACTCAGTCTGCACCTTGTTTGATAATTTTTTCATAGATATCGGGGATGAGCAAAATATCGAAAATGACCTGAGTACCTACAGTTCCCATTTGATGAGTATGAAGTACTTTACCCAATTTGCCGACAAAAAGACCATTCTTTTTATAGATGAATTTGGCACAGGTACCGAGCCCCAGTTTGGAGGTGCCATCGCAGAGGGGATTTTATTGGCCCTGAACAATCTTGGGTCTTATGGGGTAATCACCACGCATTATGGCAACTTGAAGCAGGTATCAGCCAAAAATCAGGGTTTGGTCAACGGTGCCATGCGCTATGATGTGGATAAATTGGAACCCTTGTACCAACTTGACATTGGAAAGCCGGGGAGTTCCTTTGCCCTGGAAATTGCCTCCAAAATCGGAATTTCCAAAGACATCATCAGCTACGCCAAAGATCAGATAGGAGAAGAGCGTGTGAGGTATGACAAGATGCTCAACAAACTCGAAAACCAGGTCAGAAAGTATGAGCAATCTATTCAGGAAAACCAAAAGAAAGAAAGGCTTTTGGATCAAAGAATGAAAGAATATTCGCAGCTCAAAGAGACCATTGATCTGAACAAAAAGAAATACATTCAGGAGGCCAAAGCAGAAGCCCAAGCGCTTTTGGCAGGGGTCAACAAGAAAATTGAAACGACCATCCGTACCATAAAAGAAAGTAAGGCAGACAAAGAAGTAGCCAAACAGGTAAGGACGGAAATCGAAGAATTAAAAAGCGAAATCAGACCTGAAAAGAAAATCGTCCACGACCCTGTCATCAAAGTGATTGGAGGCGATATTCAGATAGGAGATTTTGTAAGGGTAAAAGATAATGGGGCAGTAGGTGAGGTTTTGGCTGTCCGGAAAAAAGAAGTTGAAGTCAGTATAGGTGAACTCAAATCAACTGTAAAACTTAATAGGTTGGAAAGAATCTCCAATACCGAAATGAAAAAGGAGAAGAAATCCTTTTCCAAAAGGACTGGTTTTGATACCAATGCCAAAATGATGGATTTTTCCCCAAACTTGGATATCAGAGGCAAAAGAGGGGAGGAGATCCTCCCCGTTGTTCAGAGTTTTGTGGATGATGGATACATGCTTGGACTCAAAGACCTAAGGATAGTACATGGCAAAGGCGATGGGATACTCAGGGATATCACCAGGAATCTGTTGAGGGGGATGTCCCAGGTAAATAAAGTTGAAGATGAGCATGCCGACAGGGGTGGGGCAGGAGTTACTTTGGTCACTTTAAAAAGCTGACCTGAGCAATTATTTCTTTTTAAGGTTGAATGTATAATTTCCGGCAACTGCCCCACTTGGTATTTCTGCCCCGGGAACTGTGATGGAGAAAACGAGCCTCAGGTCATTACCGGTTCTGGTAAAGGATATTTCTCTTTCGGATGCAGGCTTGGTACCGGATAAAGAAATTTTGTCCAGGTTGGTTCCTACAAAAGACCAATTCCCGGTGGCATCAAAAAGATCATTACTGTTGATAGTACTGTAATTTTTATTATTCCCACTTGCAGCGAAAGTGATTTCAAAAGTCTGATAAATATTTGTCTCAGAACGGCTATCCCTGATTACCGAACCACCACCGGCAACTACCCAAACCTGTGATGAACCACCTGTCAGGTCTTCAATGGCAAGCTCTTCGGGTGTTTTGGTAGGCGTGGGGTCATCTTTTTTGCTTTTGCAGGAATAAAGGCTGACAGCTAAAAAACCTGATATGATCAAGGTTAAAATAATTTTTTGCATAAACGTATAATTATAATTTCTGTAAAATTAATGATAACACCCAATAATCAAAGTTTTTGTTTGGGCTTGAAGTCTTCAATTTTTATTTCATTCGGGCAAAACCCATATTCTTTGGGATCATTGGAACATACGAAAAGTGTTTTATCCTTCGAAAATTCTTTTACCAAATGCAAATACCAAGCTATACCCTTTTCATCCAGGTTGGAAGTTGGTTCATCCAAAAGAATTAAATTTATTTTTGAAAAAAAGCATAAACCAAGCTTTAACCGCTGCTTCATACCGGAAGAAAATTGAAAAACAGGTTTTTCACGGTGTTCCTTTAGGTACATGATATCCATCATTTCTTCAAGAGAGAGTGAAGCAATCGGTGTTTTGAACTTAAAATGAAAGGAAAGCAATTCACATAAAGAAAACTCTTCGGGCAATTCCATATATGGTGCACTCATGACCAAATACCTAAAAATATCCGAATCAGAAATTTCCTTTTCTTCAAGTGAATAAGTAATCTGTCCAGAGGTCAGGGGTTGTAAGCCGGAGATGCACTTTATCAGAGTTGATTTTCCCGAACCGTTACTTCCTGTGATGGCCCAATGCGAATAAGGTGCGATGTCAAGAGTCAAATCTCTAAAAATCCAATCAAATTGGAATCTCTTTGAAACTTGATTCAGCTTAAGTCTCATTTAGCTGATATAACCTTTCATGACACCCCTTTCGGAAGACCTGATGAAATTTATGATTTCATCCCGCTCTTTGGTAGCAGGGAGGTTTATCTCGATTTCTTCCAATGCCCGACTGTTGTTGAGGCTGTTTAAAAAAAGATATCTATAGACTTCCTGAATCGCGCCGATAGCTTCGCTGGAATAACCCCTTCTTCTCAGACCAAGACTGTTGACACCGGCATAACTCAAGGGTTCTCTTGCAGCTTTGGTAAATGGGGGGACATCCTTTCTCACCAATGATCCTCCGGAAATCATGGAATGCATTCCGACTTTCACAAATTGATGTATGGCGCTGCTGCCGCCTACGATGGCCCAATCGTCTATAATAACATGACCTGCAACCTGTACCGAATTTGCTATGATGACATTGTTGCCTACCATGCAATCATGAGCAATATGGACATAAGCCATTAAGAGACAATTGTTGCCCACTTTTGTGGTTCTTTTGTCAATAGTGCCCCTGCTGAGCGTAACACATTCTCTAATGGTAGTATTATCCCCGATTTCTACCGTGGTGTCTTCGCCTTGGAATTTAAGATCTTGTGGGATAGCTGAAATGACAGCTCCGGGAAAAATCTTGCAGTTCTTACCGATCTTTGCACCTGGAAAAATTGTGACGTTGGAGCCAATCCATGTCCCATCACCGATTTCAACATTTTCGTGGACCATGGTAAATGGGTCGATATGGACCGATTTTCCCAAGATAGTGTTTTCGTGTATATGTGCTAATTGACTGATCATGTTTCTTTTCTGACGATGCTAGCGGTCATTATTGCTTCACAAACCAAGGTATTACCCACAAAGGCTTCTCCTTTCATTTTTGCTATACCTCTTCTTATGGGTGCAAGAAGTTCACATTTGAAGACCAAAGTATCCCCGGGAAGCACCATTTTGCGAAATTTGCAACTTTCAATTCCCAGGAAATAAGTCCAGTATTTTTCAGGGTCATCCACGGTACTCAGCACCAATATCCCGCCCGTCTGTGCCATAGCTTCTACCTGTAGGACACCTGGCATAACCGGGTTTCCCGGAAAGTGGCCCATAAAAAAGGGTTCGTTGATGGTTACATTTTTTACACCGGCCACTACAGAATCGTCAAGGTAAATGATTTTGTCCAATAATTGAAATGGATATCGATGCGGAAGAATATTGCTGATCTGATTGATGTCCATGACAGGTGGAAGCTTGGGGTCATAATGGGGAATATGAACCGGACCTGTTTTTTCCATTGCCCTTTTAATTTTTTTGGCAAATGCAACGTTGGCTGCATGACCTGGCCTCGCTGCCAAAATCTGGGCCTTTAATGGTCTTCCTACCAACGCAAGGTCTCCAACCACATCAAGAAGCTTATGTCTTGCAGGTTCATTTTTATACCTTAATTCCACATTGTTAAGGATACCTTCTTTTCTGACCTCAACCTTATTCTTATTGAACATTTTGGCAAGGTTTTCCAGTTCTTTGTCTTCAACCACTCTGTCCACTACAACGATGGCGTTGTTGAGATCTCCACCTTTAATAAGGTTTTTGTTGTAGAGCATTTCCAATTCATGAAGAAAGCAAAAAGTTCTACAGGAAGCAATTTCAGTTTTAAATTGGCTGATACTGGTAATGGAGGCATGCTGACTTCCCAAAACCGGAGAATTGTAGTCCACCATCACCGTGACCCTGTAATCATCAAGAGGCAGGGCTGCCATTTCAACTTCTCTGGAAGGGTCTCTATAGGTGATGCTTTCGGGGACTTCAAAAAACCTTCTAAGGGCATTTTGCTCTTCAAGTCCAGCTTCTTCTAAAATATGGATAAATTGGATAGATGATCCATCCAAGATGGGAGGTTCAGGGCCATCTAACTGAATAAGGACATTGTCTATTTCCAGTCCAACCAAAGCAGCAAGTACATGTTCTACCGTAGATATCCTAGCCCCGTTTTGTTCCAATGTTGTGCCCCGAGATACATCCACTACGTGGTCCACATCAGCATCCACGGTTGGATGTCCTTCCATATCGATCCGCTGAAATTTGTATCCATGGTTTGGAGGGGCAGGTAAAAATGTCATATTTGAAATGACCCCAGTATGCAAGCCTACACCGGAAATTGTTACTTGTTTTTGAATAGTATGTTGTTTGACTCTCATTAGTTCAAATAATGCCCTTTAGAATTTAAGAGCGTAAATTTAGGCTTTTTTTTCCAGTTCTTTGATTCGGCTTTGCAGTTCGGGGAGTTTTTTGAAAAGTGAATAGGATTTAAGGAAGTCCTTTATATCCATTCCCAAAAATCCGAATATGGTTTGTCCGCTAATGTTTATGTTTTTTGGAATTCCGGTTTTTGCACCAATCGTGGTTTTGTCTGCAATTTTGATGTGGCCAACTATTCCTACTTGTCCTGCAATTACACAGTTTTTTCCGATTTCGGTAGAACCGGAAATACCTGTCTGGGAAGCAATGATAGTATTCTCACCGATGATGACATTATGAGCGATCTGAACAAGATTGTCAATTTTCGCTCCTCTTTTGATTATGGTAGAACCCATTGTAGCACAATCTATAGTTGTGTTGGCTCCAATGCTTACATGATCTTCAATGACTACATTCCCAAGCTGTGGAATAGCCTTGTAGGTACCATCTTCCTGAGGCGCAAACCCAAAACCGTCTGAACCAATTACGGCACCAGACTTTATCTCGCAATGATTGCCTATTTGGGTATTTTGATGAATTTTGGCTCCTGTATGGATAATACAATTATTCCCAATTTTGACATTATCGCCAAGATATGCGTGGGGATGTATTTGTGCATTGTTACCGATTAAGCAATTTTTGCCAACATAAGAAAAAGCACCTCTATAATGGTTATCACCTATGCTACTGCTTTTATCAAAGTATGAAGGTTCTTCTATTCCGTATTTTTTAGCTTTTGAAAGCTGCGCATAGGATTCCAAAAGTTGGGTAAAACCTGAATATGCATTTTTTACCCTTATCAAATTGGATTTGACAGGTTTTTGGGAAACGAAATCTTCAGATACAATTACCGCAGTAGCGGCAGTTTCATATATAAAGGATTCATATTTTTCATTAGCCAAAAAACTTATCCCCCCTTCCCTTCCTTCCTGGATTTTGTCTATTCTATTTACCTTAAGAGAACCATCGCCTTCAATTTTGCCATTCAGCATTTCGGCTATTTGATAGAGGGTAAATTCCATTTAGAGATATTTAAAGATTACAAAGTTAAATTTTTGGCCTGACAGATATAATGTTTTTTGACTATTTTACTCATTGCTTTGATATTCGGTAGGTCAGCTGCTTGGGCTACATCAATAACCTGTCCTTTTTTTGTCAAAATGAGAATCTGTTCTTTATTAAGATAAGCATGATTGCTTATAGTTCCATGGTTAAAGAAATATTGATGATCACTATCTGGGATTTGAAGTTTTTTTAGGCTTTTCTTTTTTTCAATTTTCAGTTCATCCTCGATGAATGCCTCATTTCTCAAATTGATCTTAAATAGATTCCTGGTCAGAAACATGTTGGAAATATTTCTGATGACATAGTCTTTATCATTTTTCCACATTTTGATTGCCCCCCAGATATCGAAGTCATCCAAAGTCATAAACCTCTCTAACAAGGTTCGGTCCTTTTGCAAATCATCAAGAGTAAACCTGTTCCCCAAAAATAGTAACAGCTCGTCAGTTCCAAACAAAGGATGACCATTTCCCAACAATTCTGTTGCACGGTTTATTAAATTAATCATCATTTTCTCAGCACTTACGGTGGTTTTATGCAGGTAAACCTGCCAATACATCAACCTCCTTGCGCTGAGAAAATTCTCGATACTGTAAAGCCCTTTTTCTTCTACTACCAATTGGTCATCTTTAATGTCCATCATTTTGATGATTCTGTCCGCACCGATCGTGCCCTCAGATACACCTGTAAAAAAACAATCCCTCTGAAGGTAATCCAATCGGTCAATATCAAGCTGACTTGAGACAAGTTGATTAAAAAAATTCCGTTCATACACTCCTTTAAAGATTTTTATAGCTAAATTCAATCGACCTTGTAAATGTTCATTGAGTGTTTCAAGGACCAAGAGTGATAATTCCTCATGAGGTGTATTTTTCAACAAACTGAATTCCAGGGCATGTGAGAAAGGACCATGTCCGATATCATGTAGCAAAATAGCAACCATTGCCGCCTCATATTCATCATTGCTGATTTCTATTCCCTTTTGTCGGAGATTGTCTAATGTAATGCGCATCAGATGCATAGCGCCAATGGCATGGTGAAATCGTGTATGAAGTGCTCCCGGATATACAAAATCAGTCAAACCCAACTGTTTGATACGCCGTAACCTTTGAAAGTAAGGATGGTCAATTATGTTAAAAATCAGCTCACCGGGAATGGTGATAAACCCATAAACAGGGTCATTCAATATTTTATGACTTTTCAATGTCCATGACATTTGATAGATTCCAAAAGTAATTATAATTTTAAAAGAAATAAACCAAATTTTATGCAAAGGTTCAAAATCCTATGGGCAGATGATGAGATAGATCTTCTGAAACCACATATATTGTTTCTCGAACAGAGAGGTTATGAGATTACTACCGTCAACAGCGGGGTGGATGCTATCGAGTCCGTTGAGAAAAATAATTTTGATGTGATTTTTTTAGATGAGATGATGCCTGGAATGACCGGGCTCGAATCCCTACAGCAGATCAAGATGATCAAACCGCAGGTTCCTGTGGTGATGATCACCAAAAGTGAAGAAGAGCACATCATGGATGATGCGATAGGCGGCAAAATTGCTGATTATCTGATCAAACCCATCAATCCCAATCAGATTCTGCTATCTGTCAAAAAAATACTTCAAAACAAACAGCTGATTACAGAAAAGACAAACCTTTCCTATAGACAGGATTTTATGAACATCAGTATGGCCTGTAATGATGCTTCTACCTATCAGGAATGGACAGAGATCTACAAGAGGTTGACCTATTGGGAAATGGAAATAGACAAGACCGAAAACAAAAGCATGCAGGATGTCCTTGAAACCCAGAAAACTGAAGCAAACGCAAGTTTTGCCAAATTCATCAAAAACAATTACCTGGATTGGATCAGTGACCCAAAATCGGACAAACCCATCCTGTCCCATAAATTGATGAATGAAAAGGTCTTCCCCTTTATAAAGCCCGGCAAACCCTTGTTCTTTTTGGTCATTGACAATCTCAGGCTTGACCAATGGGAGGTTATCAAACCTTTGATTACAGATTTCTTTAATATAGTGGAAGAAAGTACTTACTATAGTATATTGCCTACTACCACGGCCTTTTCCAGAAATGCGCTTTTCAGTGGACTGATGCCTTCGGATATGGCAAGATTCCATCCCGAACTATGGGAAGGAGAAGATACCGATGAGGGAAAAAACAACAATGAGGAACACTTCCTTTCTGAAAACCTTCACCGGAACAGGTTGAACATTAAATTCAGTTATCATAAAATCCTTCAGGCATATCAGGGCAAAGCCGTATTGGAACATTTCCACCAAATGCTCAACAATGACCTGAATGTTTTGGTGTATAATTTTGTGGATATGATGTCCCATGCCAGGACCGATATGAAAATGATCAGAGAGTTGGCCCCGAATGAATCGGCCTATAGGTCTATCACTAAAAGTTGGTTTGAGCATTCATCACTTTTTGAACTGTTCAAAAAAATACAGGCAGCCAAGGCAGATGTCATTGTGACTACAGATCATGGCACCAAAAGAGTAAACCGGCCATATAAAATAATCGGTGATAAAAATGTCACTACCAATTTAAGGTATAAGCAGGGCAGAAATCTTAACTTTGAAAGTGGGAAGGTTTTTGAAATATCCAAGCCTGAGGACGCCAAGCTCCCGAGGCTCAACATATCTTCAAGTTATGTTTTTACTGTCGAAGATTATTTCTTTGCCTATCCCAACAATTACAATTATTATGTAAATTACTACAAAGACACCTTTCAGCATGGCGGGGTTTCTTTGGAAGAAATGATTATCCCCGTAATTCAACTCGAACCGAAGAATATTTAATTAAATTTGAAAAAAAACTATACCTATAGACTTGAAGAAATCCAAGATATCGCCAAAATGATAGTGGATTTTTGTGGGGAGGAAAAAATCTGGGTTTTCAAAGGAGACCTTGGTGCGGGTAAAACTACCCTAATCAAATCCATTGCCAAAGAAATGGCAATAGAAGACAGGGTTTCCAGTCCGACTTTTGCTTTGGTCAATGAATATTGGAATGATAATGGAAGAGTATTTTATCATTTTGATTTTTATAGAGTGGAAGATCCGGCAGAGGTACTGGAAATAGGAATTGAAGAATATTTCTACAGCGGCAATTATTGCTGGATTGAATGGGCAGAAAAAATACCGGGATTTTTACCGCTTGATTTTATATTGATAGCGATTGAAATTCAGGAAAATGGAAATCGCAAAGTAACTTTAAAGCAGATTTTAAATGGGAACTCAAATGGTTGAGATAACGGAAGGGGTAAGTTTATATCCCAAAGAGTCCGCAAAGTTAATAAAAAACTCAAAGAACTCTTTGGTGATTGGTTTGCCTGCAGAATCTGCTGTGCAGGAGAAAAGGGTTGTACTCACACCTGATGCCGTCGGCTTATTGGTGAATAATGGTCAGGAAGTTTTGGTAGAGACCAATGCAGGCAAAGAATCCAAATTTACAGATCAGGAATATTCTGATGCCGGGGGCAAAGTTGTTTATTCTCCCAGAGAAGCATTTGATGCTGAAGTGGTCATGAAGGTCGAACCGCCCACAGAACAGGAGATTGATTATATGCGGTCAGGCTCTTGTTTGATATCAGCCATTCAACTTGGAAAGCAAAATGCTGATTTTATCCATGCTTTAAATAGGAAAAGGATAACGGCAGTCTCCTATGAACATCTGGAAGATAAAGTAGGCGGGATGCCTGTGGTACGGGCTATGAGTGAGATTGCCGGAAGTACAGTGATGCTTATTGCTTCCGAATACCTGAGCAGTGTCAATAATGGAAAAGGATTGATCATGGGCGGGGTGACAGGAGTGCCTCCTACGCAGGTGGTCATTATTGGGGCAGGAACTGTAGCAGAATATGCAGCGCGTACGGCTTTGGGTTTGGGTGCAAATATTAAGGTTTTTGACAACCATATTTACAAACTCCGTAGGATCAAGCATCTTTTAGGCCAACAGATATTTACATCTACCATTGATAATTTTACCTTGAGCAATGCACTGAAAGAAGCAGATGTGGTCATCGGTGCTCTGAGAGCAGAGAAGGGCAAAAATAAGATTGTCGTCAGTGAGGAAATGGTTGCCGCTATGATGGAGGGCAGTGTTCTGATTGATGTTGGAATCGACCAAGGTGGCTGTATAGAGACTTCAGAAATGACAACCCATGAACAGCCGACATTTGTCAGGCATGGGGTGATTCATTATTGCGTTCCAAATATTGCTTCCCGGGTTTCCAGAACAGCCTCTTTTGCGTTAAGCAATATTTTTACACCAATAATTTTACAGATGGCGGATCTTGGAGGCGCAGAGGAAATGGTTTTCAATTACAAATGGTTCATGAAAGGAGTATATACCTACAGAGGTAGCCTGACCAATGCCTATCTGGCAAGGAAATTTTCCATGACCCACAAAGAATTGTTGCTGTTACTTGCTGCCAGATATTAAGAAAGAAGATTTTGTCTTAATACAAATTCAAGCTGACTGTTGATGTCACTAAGGTCAGAAGTTAATTGTCTGTTTTCCAATCTGAGTTGATATACCTCGTATGCATTTTGGATGACATTACGCATGTACTCTTCTTCCCAAGGCTTGGTAAGATAATGGTAGATCTGGCCTTTGTTGATGGCGTCTATCACTGCCTGAATATCAGTGTAACCTGTGAGTAAAATTCTGATCGGATCAGGATTGATCGGTATGATGGATGAAAGGAAGTCAACGCCTGTTTCATCAGGCATCCTTTGGTCAGTAATGATAATATGTACGTCTTCTGTCTTCAAAACTTTCCTTCCCTCATCGGCAGACAAGGCTAAAAAGATCTTAAAATCTCTTCTGAAAGTCGCTTTAAAGGCTTGAAGATTGTTTTCTTCGTCATCTACATACAATATTTTTATTTTTTCTTCGGGTGAATGTATCATGGGGCTTATTCGGATGAATATTGTTCGAAATGCAAATTAATATCGGGCAATTGGATTAATCTGCATACAAAGTATTAAAATTATTTTTTTAAAAAAAAATCATTTAAAAAAATATTAAAATAATAATTCATAGTTAGATTTTTTTTAAATGTATTATGATAAAAAATTGGGAAAGAAATTTATCTTTACTCCTGATAATCACCCTTGTTATCCTCTAATGCACACTGTATTGAAACCTGATTTAATAAATCGATCGGGAATAATTTTATTGGACCCGCAAAAAAAAACTGACGAACAACTTCTGTTGAGGTTGAATGATCTTCCTATGCTGGTCATGGTAGATGAGATAGAAAGTCAGGTTTCGGAACTAATCAAACTGAGAAATCCGAGAAAAATTTATACAAAAGAAGAGCTGTCTAATCAAGTAGAAGAATTTTTTGAGATCAATGGAAAATTTGATTACGGAAATTGGGTTTTTTACCCTTGGAAAAACACCCTAGTTCATGTACTTCCCGAAGAAGAATTTATTCAGGTCAGGACCATCCGTAACCATTATAAAATCACTCCTTCAGAACAGGAAAAACTTTCCCAAAAGAAAATAGGAATAGTTGGCCTTTCCGTTGGACAGAGTATTGCTTTGGCTTTAGCCCTTGAAAGAGGTTGTGGGGAGCTCAGATTAGCTGATTTTGATACACTTGAGCTCAGCAACATGAACAGAATCAGAGCGAGTATTACAGATCTTGGGCTCAAAAAATCCACCATTGCCGCAAGAGAAATATTGGAAATCGATCCATATCTCAAAGTGACGCTGTTTGAAGAAGGTGTCAATGAAGAAAATATAGAGGAATTTTTTACCGAAGGAGGAGAATTGGACTTAGTGGTTGACGAATGTGACAGCCTGGATATCAAAATTTTGCTAAGAGAAGTTGCCAGGAAAAAACGAATTCCGGTCATCATGGATACTTCTGATAGGGGGATGCTTGATATTGAAAGATTTGACCTTGAACCGGAAAGGGAGATTTTTCATGGGTATATGGGAGATGTAAACTACCGGGACCTCAAAAATCTTTCCATGAAGGAAAAGGTTACTTTTGGACTTAAAATCACGGGCCTTGAGACGCTTTCTTCGAGGATGAAAGCCTCCTTGTTGGAAATTAACCAAAGCATTTCTTCTTGGCCTCAATTGGCTTCCGCCGTGTTTTTAGGTGGGGCAATAGGTGCCCATACAGCTAAAAATATCCTTTTGGATCAAATGACTGATTCGGGACGCTTTTATGTTGACCTTGACGAACTGATTCAAGTGGGGCCGGAAAACCTGTCTCCAAATTCAACAGTTGATTCAAAGGAACTTGATGTTTCGATCAAGAAAGAATACGGTATATCAAATGATCTGAATTCAGATTACAAACTTTCGGATGATGAACTTTTCAAAATTGTAGAAATTGCAAACAGTGCCCCTTCCGGAGGGAATATGCAGCCTTGGGAATGGGTTTTTTCGGACAAAGGTGTGCTGCACCTTTTTCATGATCAGAAAAGAAGTAAATCCTTGCTGGATTTTAAGGGAACGGGTTCCTTGATTTCTTTTGGGGCAGCTTTGGAAAATATCAGGTTGACATGTCTAAAAATGGGCATCGAAACCTCTATTAAACCCCATATCACGGAATTTGGAGAGGAGAAAATTGCAAGTATTCAATTTGACCGAAAAGCAGGATCTGCTTTACCTGATAAATATGCCTATTTAACGCCATTTATCGATAGCAGACTTACCAATCGACTCAATGAAGAGAGAAAGCCCATTCAGGATTCAACTTTCGATGAATTGACCGGGATGGCTTCCGAGGCAGGTTTTAAACTCAGGATTTTTGATCTGGAAGAGCAGATCAAAAGGTTTGCAAAAATAAACGGCCTGATGGATTGGGTAAGGATGATCAATGTGGAGGGGTACAATGATTTTGTCAAAGAAATCAGATGGACCAATTCAGAAGCTGAAATAACCAAAGACGGAATTGACCTGGGAACTTTTGACCTTGGCGTTGCCGATATGGCAGCCTTGAAAATGATCAACAATGCCAAGGCAATGAAATTTATCAGAGACCATAAGCTAGGTCAGGGTTTTACCAGGATTTCTGACAATACCTTTAAATCAGCTTCAGCCATTTGCCTATTGACAGCCAATGAGTTTTCTCCGCGCTCTTTTTTGAATGCAGGAAAAGCCATACAAAGAATGTGGGTACACGCCAATATGAAGCAAATAGGTTTTCAGCCAGTGACAGCTTCTCTTTTTATGTACCATCAGCTTTATAAAGGAGATGAAAATAGATTTACCCCATTTGAGTCAGAATTAATTACAAAAAGTTACAAAGAATTTGCAGATCTTGTCTGCAAAGAAAATAACGAAGAAGAAATTTTTCTTTTCCGGTTGAACATCACCAAAGGAAAGGTGGTGAAATCATACCGGAGAGATGTATTAACCACCCTAAAAATTAATTAAAAATATGTTTAGTTTCAAAGCCTTTAGGGCAATTGATGATCCTACATCTTGCCTGAGATTTATCGAAGGTCATGCCAATGTTTTAAGAGAATATGGTGTGACAAAAGTCAGTTCTTCAAACAATTTTTGGATGTACAATCCTTATGTCTATGTAGTAAGCGTAGAGGATATCCGGACCGGGATTATGGTCAGTGGGGTGAGAATTCATATTGCGAACAGGGGGTATCCTTTGCCCATAGAAGAGGCAATTGCCAAGATTGACCGAAAGATTTTTGATGTAGTGGATATTTACCGTGAAAACGGAACAGGTGAAGTAGCAGGCATGTGGAATTCAAAGTCTATAGCAGGTTATGGCATTGGTTCATTGTTTCTTTCAAGGACAGCTATAGCCATTGCTTCTCAACTGAAATTAGAGTCACTTTTGGCCCTCTGTTCAGAGGTCACGATCCAACCAACTCTGGACAAAGGCTTTCAGGTAGAAGAAAGTCTGGGAAAAAAAGGAAAGTTCAGATATCCGAACGTTGACTTCATTTCTACCTGTGCAGTATTGAGGGATGTAGAAAACATACCTCTGGCTTTACCTACGGAAAAAAGATATATATTTGATTTAAGGAAAAATTTTGATAGTATCAGGACCGAAAATTCACCCAAGGGAAATATCGAAATCAGATATGACCTCTTGATAGAAAATCCTGATTGGCGCTTAAATCTATGTATGTAATATTGTTAAGTTTCATTTTAAGCATCCTTAGCTTTGTAAATGTAATTCAGGAAAACCCGCCAAGCATAGATTTGGCCTACGAATTTCTCATTGAACAGCGTAATGAGAGTTTCACTGTTGATGAAATAATTCTTTCGGAGGATTTTAATAGAGTTGAATCAGCATCAAAAAACTTCGGGATCAACGACCGGATTGTATGGTTGAAATATAAAATCATCAATGATTCCAATGAGAATAAAAAGTATTTTTCAATAAATAATACATCTTTAGACAACCTTAAGATTTATTTGGTGACTGACGGTGAGGTTGTTGAGCGTCAGATCGGGGGAAGAGAGGTCAGGATTGATGACAGATTAATCCCGTCCAAAAATATTGTCTTCGAGTTAAATTTGGAAAAGGGTCAGCCCTATACGATCTACATGAGGATTGAAAGTGTCAACAAAAAGGTAATCCTTGCTTCCATATCTGACCTACAATCTATCAATAAACAAATTCAAAAAGAAAATCTGTTTTTTGGGATTTTTTCCGGGGTTCTTTTCGGATTGATGTTTTACAATTTGTTCTTATACTTTTCTATCAGGGACAAAGTATACTTGATTTATGTGATACATACATTTCTGGTGTGGCTTACCCAATCTGCCATTTTGGGCTATACTCAAGAGTTGATTTGGCCCAATGATATCTGGATCAACTTGAGAAGTGGGGTGATGTTTTCCTCTTTGGTCAGTATCGCCGGTATTTGGTTTCTCAGGGTTTTTCTACACACAAAAGTGTTTCTACCAAAACTGGACAAAGGCTTTTATTTTATTTATGCCGTTTACATTTTTATTTTTATCAATGCACTCTTTATTTCGTTGACCTTAAGTTACCAAGTTCTTTTGGTGACCCAGACCATTGTAGTGCTGTATGTTCTGTTAGTTGCGGTTTATGTCTGGCTCAAAGGCTATAGTCCTGCCAGATTTTATTTATTGGCATGGTCTATATTTATGTTGGGGATTTTGTGGTTTGTGTTGAGTGAAATGGGAATTTTACCATACACGGTTTTTTCAGCTTTCATCATGCCGCTGGGATCTGCTTTAGAGGTGGTTTTACTTTCTTTTGCACTTGCAGATAAAATCAATATTCTGATCAAAGATAAAGATAAGGAGCAGTTGGATAAACTTCAGATTATGAAGGAAAATGAAAGACTCATTATCAAGCAAAATGAAAATCTGGAGGAAAAAGTCAAAAAGAGAACTGAGGAACTGGAACTCACCTTACACAATCTTCAAAACACGCAGACCCAATTGGTCAATCAAGAGAAAATGGCTTCTTTGGGACAATTGACCGCAGGCATTGCGCATGAAATCAATAACCCCATCAATTTTGTCAGCTCCAATATAGCGCCATTAAAAAGGGATATTAAAGACCTGTTGGAAGTGGTGGAGGTTTACAGAGAAAAGGGAATTGTAGAGTTTTCTGAAGCTTCTAAATCAGCCATTCAGGACAAAGAACATGAGATAGAATTCGATTATCTCCTCAAGGAGATTGACCAATTGTTGCGGGGCATGGAGGATGGCGCCAAAAGAACCGTGGAGATTGTCAAGGGCCTGCGCCTTTTTTCGAGAGTGGATGAACAGGATGTGAAAAAAGTGGATATTCATGACGGTTTAAACAGCACATTGATTTTACTCAGTAGTTCGATGAACGGCAAAATCAAAGTAAACCGGCAATACGGATCCTTACCTATGGTAGAATGTTTGCCGGGAAAAATCAATCAGGTGTTTATGAATATTATTACCAACGGTATCCATGCGCTTTTGGATAATCTCGACAAAAACCCTGATCCTGAACTCATTTTAAGGACGAGTAAAAATGAGACCAGTATAATTGTAGAAATTGAAGATAACGGGCCCGGTATGCCCGACAAGGTAAGACAACGGATTTTTGAACCTTTTTTCACTACAAAAGCGGTAGGCAAAGGAACAGGTTTGGGGCTTTCAATTGTATATACCATCATCGAAAATCATAAGGGTACTTTGGAAGTAAGGTCAAGAGAGGGCAAGGGTACCAATTTCATTATAACACTTCCTATTTATCAATTGACCCCGCAAAATGACTGATAAGATCATAGTTTTATATTTAGATGATGAGGATAATAACCTTAACTCCTTTAGGGCAAGTCTTAGAAGAGAGTTTAAGGTTGTTACAGCCTTGACTGCTGAGGAAGGTTTGTTGATAGCAGCTAAGGAGGAAATCCATGTAGTGATTGCAGACCAAAGAATGCCAGGGCTGTCTGGGGTAGAATTTTTTGAGAAATTAATGAAAATCAATCCTGACCCTATCAGGATTTTATTGACGGGATATTCGGACATAGCAAGTGTGATAGACGCCATCAATAAAGGGGAGGTTTATAGGTTCATTGACAAGCCTTGGAATATTGATCAGGTGAAAATTGCCATTAAGAATGCTGCGGAGATCTATTTTACCAGAAAAGAATTGAAAGACAAAAACGAAAGGTTACAAAAAATTCATTCTGAAATGAACCAGTTTGTGTATTCTTTGTCGCATGAGCTCCGGGGGCCATTAATGAGTATTTCAAGTGTATCAAATCTTGCAAAAATGGTATCCAAAGACCCATCTGTAAGAGAATATTTTGACATGATAGATTCGGCTACCGATAAACTAGACGATTATATATTTAAAATAATGGATTTTTATCGTGCCACCAAAATTGAGAATAAAATTGCTGAAATCAATTTTAATGAAATTGTTTCTGAGCAACTGGCCTCTTTCAAGAATAAGTGGGATTTGAATGGGATTGATATAATTGTCAATGTTAACCAATCAGGTCCATTTTTTACAGATGATTCCAAATTAAAAGTAATTCTGAATCACCTGTTCAGCAATGCATATAATTACCAAATAGAAAACAATCCCAATAAAGCCATTTGGATTTCAGTAGAAAGCAATGGCAATTCAGCGAATCTAGTATTTGAAGATAATGGAATAGGGATTGAGCGCGCTTTTTTAGGGGAGGTTTTTAACCTGTTTCAAAGAGCTACCCAAAAAAGTGCAGGGTCAGGCCTTGGATTGTACATGGTAAAAGAATCCGTAACTCAGTTAGGAGGAAAGATAGATATTAATTCAGTTGTGAATCAAGGAACCAAAGTGACGATACATTTACCGACACTTGCAGTACCGCAAAATGAAAAACAAATGGTTGAATAACAGTTTTTTTCAATAAAACAATCCGTAATGGCAAAAGTAAATCTGAAAGCCCCAAGTTTAATTTGCCAAACTCTAAATTTCAGGTTTGTTCCGTCTTCCGTCTTCGGTCTTCTAGCCCCGTTTATAGAAAATGTCAGCAACCAGTAAAAAGGGTGATATTCATATTTTACAATTCACCATCCTTTGTTTGAAAAGCATTTTGCAGTTAAATTGCGATGAATTAATCTGTTTTCATTTAAAAGTTTTTAGTTATGATTCATCCATGGCATGATGTGAATATTGGTAAGGAAGCTCCTGAGTATGTGATGGGGGTTATTGAAATCCCCAAAGGAAGTAAAGGAAAATACGAATTGGATAAAACAACCGGCATGTTGCTATTGGACAGGGTATTGTTTTCAGCCGTACATTATCCCGCCAATTATGGTTTTATTCCACAGACATTTTGTGATGACAATGATCCACTTGATATTTTGATCATTTCCCAGATTGATATTCCTTCCATGACTTTGGTAAGAGCCAAAGTGATAGGAGTCATGCGAATGGTGGATGGGGGAGAAGCTGATGACAAGATCATTGCTGTGGCATCGGAAGACCAATCTGTCAATTATATCAATGACATAGATGAATTGCCTCCTCATTTGATGAAAGAAGTGCACAGGTTTTTTGAAGACTATAAAAAACTGGAGAATAAGGAAGTTAAAGTTGAGGACTTTTTAGGAAAGGAAGAAGCTTTTAGGATCATTCAGGAAAGTATTGATTTGTACGACAGGGACATCAGAACGCAGAGATAAATAATAGCCCGGTAATTTTTCCGGGCTTTTTTCTGACCAAACCGATATGAAAAATCTTTCGTTTTTGATAATTATTTTTTGCCACCAACTTTTGGCCCAGGAATCCCAATCTCCCAAAATCCAGTTTTCCGGATATATTGAGGCTTATTACAATTATGACTTCAACCAACCTGAAAATCACCTAAGGCCTGATTTTCTGTATAATTTCACGAGGCATAATGAATTCAGCATCAACTTGGCAGTGCTGAAGGCAAGTTATGAGGATAATCATATTCGTGCGAACCTGGCCATCATGGGAGGTACCTATGCCCAGTTCAACCTGGCCGCTGAACCTACATGGGCCCAAATGCTCAATGAGGTTTCGGTAGGGGTGAAATTGAATGAAAAGTTATGGCTTGATGTGGGTATCATGCCATCTCACATTGGGTTTGAGAGTTGGTATGGGATGGATTGTTGGCATCTTAGTCGAAGTCTGCTGGCAGAAAACTCACCTTATTTTCTGACAGGCGCAAGATTTTCCTACGCATATAGCGACAAAACTGATTTTCAACTTTGGTTGGCAAATGGCTGGCAGAATATTCAAAGAGATTCCAGAAACCAGTCTATGGCAATTGGGTTCGGAGTGAACCATAGACCATTTGAAGGTTTGGAAATCAACTATGCAAATTTCTTCGGCGATGAAAATCCACAGCCCGTCAGGATGAACAGGTTTTTCAATAATTTTTATGCCCAATACGAGAAAAATTACTGGGGAATAACCGTAGGGGCGGATTATGGAATTGAGGCATTTTTTGCCGGAACCCATCAGTGGTTTGGACTTACGGCTTCCTTGCGCCGTCGATTTGCAGAGAAGTTTTTTGTAGCAGGAAGAGCAGAGTATTATTCTGATCCTGTGGGTATTATCCTCAATGAAGGATTAAAAGTATCCGGATTGTCAGTTAACTTGGATTACCAGATCAGCAAATCTGCCTTGGTCAGAATTGAAGCCAGACAATTCATGAGCCGGGAAGCTATTTTTCAATTACCCGAAGCCAAATTCAGTAAAGGGAACACAGCAGTGACCGGTTCATTGGCTGTCAGGTTTTAAGGTTTCTTTTTTAATGGAGCCTTCTTCTTTGACAATGATTTTTGAATGTATTTGACAAAATCATCATAATTGATATGCTCGTGATTACTGATGGAAAACGAGCTTTTGTCATCAAAAACTATGGTCAGTTGTTTGAATTCTCTTTTGTTTGCAATGATCTGCTCTTCATCCCAAACCAGAACCTGGTTCAAAAGATATTTTTTGGTTTGATTTCTAAGGGGAAGTTGGGTGATGATAATTCCTTTTCCGGCAGAAATGAATTTGTAGGCTGCCATCATTTTGACCAAAAGCAATAAGATCACCAAAGTCAATAATACAGTCGAAAAAAGATAAATCAGCAAACCGAAGGTCCTTTGCGTTGCAAAATGATTTAGTGTATAAATCAAGCCACCCACTAAAGTCACCACTATTAGTCCAAGGGCAAAGTAGGTGCTTGATTTTGGTTTGCAATGAATCATTGTGATCTTAATTCTGCAAGGGATTTTTTGGAGAAGCTGACCACGTCTTCAAAAAAATCACCAAAATGAACCTTTAGATATTCATGATGTTGGTCAAGGAACAAATGGGCTGTTTCCATTTTGGAATCGAATTTGGTCCTTTTGGACATGCCGGTCAATGCCCTTCTGATGCCTTCCAAATCTCCGTATCCTGTCAGCCAATTGTAATATTTCATATAGCCAAATGTCATCAGGAATTTCTCAGGCAAGATCTCCTTATGTTCCTCAATGATGGCGTAGACATTTTCGGCAAATTCCTCAATGGGTTTGGGGAAATAATTTTTCCAATACCTTCCCAAAAAATAATCAAAGTACATATCGGTAATGACAGTAGAATATCTTCCGTATTCAGGTCTTAATATGGATTGGGCTTCCCTTACAACAGGATGGTTATCGGTGTACTTGTCGATTTCCCAATGGAGCTTGATACCTACAACGATATCCTTTTCATAAGTATTTTCTATGTCTCCTCTTACAAAGTCACCGATAAAATTTCCAATCAAAACTTTTGGGTCTCCAAAAGATAAATATGCGTGTGCGAGATAATTCACTTACGAGATAATTTTAGAGTCTGGGTTATGTATGTAATTTGCCCCAAATTTAAGAATAGATGTCAAAAATTCAGGAAGAATTAAGTTT
>NZ_JBGTCA010000391.1:0-18159 GCF_041749095.1 Aquiflexum sp.
GATTCCTTTATTTTCATCATAATAATGGCTAAGGGCTTTCCTTAAATCCTTAATGGCCAGTTTTAGATGGACCTCGACTGTGCGTTCCGAAATTTCAAGGATTTCTCCAACTTCTTTGTAGGACATATTCTCATCCTTAACCATTTTAAAAACAAGCCCTCTTTTGGGAGGCAACTGCTCGATGACCTGATGAAGTAAAGTACCCAAATCATTATTTATCATTTTTTTTCAGGATCATTTTGATCGATTAATAAATTATCCTGGATATCATCAAAAAGCACATTTCCCGAATTCTGCTTTTTATTGTTTTTGACATAATTCAAGGCCTCGTGTTTGACCATTTTGAAAAGATATCCTTCAAAATTCCGGATCGTGGTAAGAGATTCTTTTTTCCGCAACAGCTTGAGAAAAACCTCGGCAACGACTTCTTCTGCCTGATCAAACCTGGGAACAAAAAGCATGGCTAACCTGATCAATCGGGTATGGTAATGATCAAAAAATATGGAAAAAGAACGTTCATCATTTCTTTCCACTATATTTTTTAAAAGTAAATTAAGTTTCAATGGGTTCATTGCACCATCAAGGTACAGAAAAAAAATTAAAATTTGGCTAGGCTATATTTGTTTTATAAAAGTTTGGTAAATATCCCGATTTGGTCATATTTGGGGGAAACGTAAATTCTGAAATTGAAGGTTACTGTATTTTTGATTTTTTCCGGGGCTCTTGGGTATTCTTAGGAAAACGAAATGAGGGAGATTTCAAGATCAAAAAACCCAAAATTTATATGTATGTACTTTAAGTCGAAAACCGGGGGTTTGTGCTTTCAATATTTTCATTTTTAGAAAATTGGTGTAAGCTTTTTACTTCTTTTATATAGAGGCGTTTATTTGTAAAAATAACCCCAGTTGGTTTTAAAAAATTGATGCATTTTAGATTAAAGATTGCGCTTTAGGAAGGGCAGGGAAATACTTTGATTAAATACTGGAGGTGTTGGCGGACAAGAGTTTGATGAACTTATTAAAATGGAACAAATGGGCGGGAAGAGGGTGGTGCTTAGGAAACGAAGTGAGGATAGTCTCAATAATTAAAAAACCAGACCGGAGGCCGGACTGGTTTTGCAGATTAATAACCCTAAATCTATCTTACTTAATTTCCTTGACACATCTAAACCCGGTATGATTCAGACCTGAATCCTCACTGGATTTCATCCTTCTGGAAACCCTATACCCGCTGCAATAGGAATCATTGCATAGAAACGACCCCCCACGGACAACCCTTTTGGGAATCCATGGCTCCTGGGGGTCAAGGGATTCGGCAGGACCCTTGGATCCCTCATTTTCTTTCATCGCATAAGCATCAAAATGATACCAGTCCTCGCACCATTCCCAGACATTCCCGGCCATGTCATATAGGCCGTAACCGTTGGCCTCAAAACTCATTACAGGTGAAGTCCCTTTAAAACCGTCCTCTCCCCTGTCTTGGTAAGGAAACATCCCCTGCCAGAAATTTGCCTTGCTGCTTGCATTTTTGGCGGGTTCATTTCCCCAGGGATAGACAGGGTCTTTCAGACCTCCCCTTGCTGCCCACTCCCACTCTGCTTCCGTTGGCAATCGCTTACCTGCCCACTGGGCATAGGCATTGGCATCCTCATAGGAGACATGGACCACCGGATGGTCCATCCTGTGATTTATATTGCTTTTTGGGCCTTCCGGGTTTTTCCAATTCGCCCCGATCACCCAACGCCACCACTTTCCCGGGTTGTCCATGGGGACCGGTCCACTGGTCGGATGGAATACCATGGAGCCCGGTTGCAGGATATCATCTGAGGGTTTGGGAGTTCCAGGTGCAACTTGATCCTTAAGTTCCTCCCAATCTATGGGTCTTTCGGCTACGGTTATGTAACCTGTCTGTTGTACAAATTCCATAAACTGGCGGTTGGTCACTTCATGGGCATCCATCCAGAAACTTTTCACTCTTACGCCATGCCTGGGAAATTCGTCAGGATCAGCCTGTTCGTTGTTTCCCCCCATTTCATAATATCCTTCGGGTATAAAGCCCATCTCCCCAAAGGGTAAGTCGGATTTCTTTGAATTGGACATTTGTGAAGCATGTTTTTCTTCTTTTTCATTGTTTTCTTTGGAATTACAGCCTATTACCAGCAAAACAATAGTCAGGCAGCACAGGAGAAATAAATGGTGGAAAGTGAGGCTTTGCTTAACTGTTAATTTCATATTCATGGTTTTGTAATATAAGATAAGGGGTAGGCCCAGCAGACTAAGGAAGTACAAGCTAATCCACCACTGCTGCCGACCGCACGTTCTTCCCGGTGCGCCCGGTTAGGTCGTCGCCCAGATCTGCGCGTGCCTCCTCGGCCAGCTCCAGTAGCCTCAGAACCATGTCCGGGTACAGCTCATGCACATTAAACTGCTCACCCGGATCAAGAGTTAGGTTGTATAGGCTCTGGCTCACTTCTACCCGGGCGTTCTTCCCTGGGAAGCCATCCTTTCCGGGAGTTCCTTGGGCGACAGAGTTGGAGGTGTGGGGCAGCACCAGTTTCCAGTTACCCTGCCGCACAGCCCGCAGATTGTTCTGGTCGTAATAATAGTAAAACACCTTTCTCGGGCCCTGGCTCGTCTTTCCCAGCAGCAAGTTCGCAAAAGAAAGCCCATCGATCTTTTTCTTCGGCTGGGCCGCCCCGGCAAGCTCCACCAATGTGGGCAAGATGTCCATATTGGTCAGCAACTGGGCAGAAATGCCGCCGGCCGCCACCTTGCCAGGCCATCGGATGAGGCAGGGTACCCGAGTTCCTCCTTCCCAAGAGGTCTGCTTTCCTTCCTTAAACCCCCCAGAGGAACCAGCGTGGTTTCCATAAACGAGCCAGGGACCGTTATCGCTGGTAACGATGAGCAGCGTCCGGGAAGAAAGTTTTTGTTTGTCTAACGCCCGCATTACCTCCCCTACCGACCAGTCCAGTTCCATCAGCACATCTCCCAACAGTCCCGCCTCGCTCTTGCCGCGGAATTTCCCAGATGCAGCCAGGGGAACGTGGGGCATGGGGTGGGCAATGTAGAGGAAGAATGGTTTCTTTTTATGTTGAGAAATAAAAGATACGGCTCTTTCCGTCAGGCTAGTGGTCAACTGTGCCTGGTCTTCCAAGGTGCGAATGATGTCTACCTGCCTGTCCCCCTCAATTAAAGGCAAGGGTGGGTACTTGCCTCTGCTGTTGGCTGGATCTGTGATGGGGGTACCGTCAAAATGCACCGGCCACATATCGTTAGAATACGGAATGCCGAAGTAGGAGTCGAAACCGTAGCTGGCGGGGTAGTAGGCGGGCTGGGACCCCAGGTGCCACTTGCCCAGTATAGCCGTTTGATATCCTTTGGGTTTAAGCAGGGAGGCGATAGTTTCCTCCTGAGGATTCAGTGCTATCTTGGACCAAGGAGGCAGTGCTCCGTGCAGGCCCAGTCGGTTGGGATAGCATCCGGTGAGTAAAGCGGCCCGAGAGGTGGTGCAGACGGCCTGGACAGTGTTGAAATTAGTCAACCGAAGCCCCTCCCGGGCCAGGCGGTTGATGTTGGGCGTGGGCACATCCAACATTCCATAAGGTTCAAAGTCGCCGTAACCAAGATCGTCGAAGTTGATGATGATAATATTTGGCGCATGCTCGGCAGGAATAGTGCTTCGCAGGACAAAAGCCGTTGCGCTGATAAGGAGAAGCGAAAAAACAATTATTGTAAAATTTCGGATTGACATCATAGATTTATTCTTTTGTAAGTTTTCGATTTGACAGGTTAGTCTCAGGCAGTCACCAGAATCTCATTTTCTTTTCTAGTTTGCAGCCCAACTTTTAGAACGATTGTGTAATCTTCGGCAATATTTCCTTTTGTGGTAAATCCAAAATGCGTATATGATTAAACACTTTTAATATTATAATCAATAGGTTTTCTGATCTGGATGTTTGCTTAAAACTTATCTTACATTCTTACTCGTTACTCAATCGGTTGACTTCTACAAAATAGGCTCCTCTTGAAGTTCCGTCTTTTTCAATCAACCAGGTTTTTACCTCCGTGTCACCAGCCTCAAGTTCAACCTCAAAATGAACTTCCGTCGCTCCCTGCACTACCGGCTTTAATTCATCAACCATATATTCAATATATAAGCGGGCACTAGTGGCAGTAAGGGGAAAACCAGCTATCTCAGGTCTTTCCCGCAATATGAAAGCATAACGGCCAGCTTCCGTTACCCGAACCCTCCAGGGACCGTTGCTCTTAGGCCGTTCCAATATATGTGGTTGATTCCATGGTGGTAAATCATTCATTATCCAGTCATGTGCATTAAGCTGAACGGGATTCTGTTGATCCGCACCGATGTATAAAGGTGTGGTTTCATGGAACCGCTGACTGATATCATCCCACCAAAGGTTATATTCACTACGCAGTTTATCAGCCACTTCAGGATGGTCTTCTATGATATTGTTTTGCTGACCTGGATCCTTTTTTATGTCATATAAAAGTGTACTGTCAATTAAACGCCAGCGATCAGTCATAACAGAGGTCTGTTTCCATTTAATAGGATCAACTACACGTTGGTTGTGAACAAAAAGCGTTCGTTCGGGCCAGGTTTTATATTTGTCGGTAAGCAGCGGAACAAGCGATGTTCCGTCAAATTCTACATGTGCAGGTTTGGGGATATTGCAAAGCTCCATCAAGGTGGGCATCATATCTATGTGAGCAGTGAGATGGTCAATATCACGGCCACCTTCAATTCCGGCAGCCGGATAATAAACATATCCAAATACGCGATGCCCGCCATCATAATGTGAACCTTTCGCACCTTGCATGCCATTGTTATAATGGTCAGACCATTCGCCTTTCTCATTTTTCGGCCAAAAATTTGACCCCATGCAAGTTCCGTTGTCTCCCATAAAAATCAGAATGGTATTATTCAAAAGCCCCCAATGTTCCAACCGATCCATCATCACGCCAAGATTATCATCGATATTGGTTATCATTCCCCAAAATATTTTAAGTGGATCATTTGTGTTTACATCTTTGTAAAGATCCTTATATCGCTCAGACACATGTGGACGAGTTTGGTGTGCTGCATTGGTAGGCAAATAAAGAAAAAATGGGTGGTCTTTGTTTTCATTTATAAAACTCAAGGCCTCATTGAACCAAACATTGGTGCAATAGCCCTGAAAAGGTCGCCAAACTCCATTATCATTATAGTGATCTTCAAAATAGTCATTACCCCAATAATCAGGTGTCTGGCCTACCCCGCCGGCACCATGAACAATGGCTTCATCGAACCCCCTGAATCTAGCTGCATAAGGATAGGAATCACCCAGATGCCATTTCCCGAATATACCTGTACGATAGCCTGCCTCCCGGAATACTTCCGCTATAGTGGTTTCATCCTCGCGGAGAAGGTTTCTGCCAATGACCGTATGCCAAACTCCCACGCGTGCTGAATAACGGCCAGTCATCAATGATGCCCGGGTCGGTGCACAAGTAGGATCTACATGGAAATTCTCCAGACGAACACTTATATCACGAAGCCTGTCCATATTTGGTGTGATCACGTGGGGGTGGCCGTGTGAAGCAATATCGCCATATCCCTGGTCATCTGTAACAATAACAATTACATTTGGCTTCTGGGTATCTACTTGTGCATAAGTGGTTAATCCCAATAATGCGAAAGGAACTGCTATCAGGCTTTTTAATATTTTCATTATTCTTCAGTTAGTAATGGTCAGCTCGATGTATTCATTTTCAAGTATCAAGTGTTTCCACTCCTGCTCCACCCTTTCGTTGATGTACTGGTCATTCAGCTTAAGCGGATAATAGTGCCACGAGGCTCCCTGGTAAGCTTCGCCCCTAAAAAAGATGGGACTTTTTTCAGCCGGCGCAGCTGGATATGTAGGCAAAACAACCTGTTTTTCTTCCAGAATGACTTTTGATTGTGCAAAGGAATGTTGGGCAATTATGAATAATAATCCAACAAGAAAAGAAAATGGTTTCATGAGATTTTACTAATTAAATATCATTGTTGAGCATTTTGGCTGTTTAGTTCCTAATCCCCTCTCTGGCTTCCTTTGCCAGATTTGCCTATGCCTAAGGTCATATTTACCCAGATTTAAATCCTGAGCATAGGCTTAATTTCTGAAACAGGTATTTTACCACTGTGCCACAGGTCATAATCCATTCCAATGCTCTTCAACGTTTTTACCATGATAAGTCCTGGAGGGAACTGCATAAACACCCCAATGAATGAACATGCCCAATTTGGCTTCTTCCCATTAGTTCATTCGAATTTTTATGTCTTGGGCAAATCCTTTTTGAATGGAGTTATATCAGCATTTTCCGGAAGAATACCTATATGTGGCTCTTTAGATGTGGATACAGAATTTGCCCCCCAACTAGCCAATTTTCCTTTTTGATTTCCCCAATCTACGGCATGTGCAAGCCATTTATAACTTGTTCCAAAAGCATTTCCAAATAAAATAAGAGAAGGTTTTTCTGTATCAACATTCACTACTTTTATACCTGTTACATTTGAATCTGGTTTACTACAGATGATACAATGACTGATCATTGTAATTCCTGCAGGATGCTGGGCACCATGTTCACCTATCTGAATAACTACTCCTTCATCTTTCCACATAATCATCTGGGTCCCAATAAAAGTATTCTCAAATGCATCGGATAATGTAACTAAAGGCTTGGTTTGTCTTGGATGCCCATGAAAGAAACAACCAACAAACTGCATTTTCCTTTGACGGCGATCGGATCGAATGGGAACCGGGCCTGCACTGATACGTAAAGCATCATTGGTGGGAAAATGAATCATTATACCTGAAAATTGAGTACTGTTAATTGTGGGATTTCCAAACCCATTTGTCTTTCTGGATATTTCAATCCATTCAGGTTCAATGAGCAAAGCAGGATATTCCTCACTTCCGCAATTATCCGAAATAATCAAATTGGAAAAGAGATTTTCAATGACACAATCACTAATCCACAGGCCAGGTCCATCTGTCGAACGCACATGGATGTCATGGATCGTTGACATTTGAAGGTGCCGAAGCCTGATTCCCATACATTCATCTTTTCCGTCAATCCAAATATTATCCATAATCACGTTGGATATCAGTTTGTCCTCTCCTACTTCTGTTTCATCACGAATTGTGGATTGGATAACAGGTCCTTTATATCCCGGCTTTGGCACAATGGTTGTCCCACCGGTAGCCGTTATCCGACATTTTGACTGCCAAATATCCAGATATCCATCAAATTCAAAAGGGCGAAATGAAGAATCTAAAATTAAAGTTTTTGGCAAATCACGATTGGTCATCATTTGATCGTAAGCATATTGAACTGCTTCAACATCAGATTTAAAATCAGCTGTACGAAAATGTCCCCTTTTAGGGTGAGTAGATACTATCACACCTGCTTCTGAAACATCATTCAAATTAATATTTGGCCTTTTGGGTTCATCAAAAGGATTTTCGACTTGAATATCGGTGGCCGAAAATGAATTCAACGGCAACGTAATGCCCAAAGCAGTAGCTGCACCTAAAAAGTTTCTTCTGTTAAATTTTTTGTTATCCATTGTTATATTATTTTTTATAAAATTAAATGATGATATTTTCTAATTTCAAAATGCTTTCAATAAACTATCGAGCCGTGTCACTATCTCGGGATGCTGTTCACTTAGATTAATACTTTCTGAAGGATCTTTAATCAGATTATACAATTCTTTTTGACCTGTCTTTGAATTAACGATCAACTTAAAATCCCCCTTTCTTATTACCATGTCATTTTCCATTTGTGGAAATATCCAGAAAAGACTTCTGTCTTCTAAATCAATTTTACCTTCTAAAACGGGTAATAGGTTTACACCTCTGATCATTGGATCAGTATCATGAATTCCTGCAAAAGCATGAATGGTAGGAAAATAATCAATGGATGACACTAAGTCTTTTTCATTTTTCCCAGGAGGAATCTTTCCCGGCATACTAAATACTACCGGCACTCTTATCCCTCCTTCATATATAGAACCCTTTGCACCCCTCAAAGGAGCCAGATCGGATTTGCCGCCAACACCTCCATTGTCCGAGGTGAAAACAATCAATGTCTTTTTGCGTAAACCCAATTTTTTAACCGCATTTACAATTTTTCCCACATTTTGGTCTAACGTGTGAATCATTGCTGCATATTCAGCATCTCCGTCATTTAGATTCTTAACTTCAACATAATATTTTTGCAAGTCTTCCTTCGCGTAATATGGTGAATGTGGATTATAATAATTGAGAGAAATAAAAAATGGATGCTCATTGTTTTTTTTTATGAAACCAATTGCTTCATCAGTAAGTCTGTCAGTTAAATATTCTCCAGGCTTTCCATCCTTGTTTAAATCCTCAATTAATCTTTTTTGTTCAGTACGCATGGTTTCGTATGGGAAAAAATAGGTTGGAGGAGAGCCATAATTTGTTGTACCTATCTGAACATCGAATCCTTGATATAACGGATGGTAGGGGTCATGCCCCAAATGCCACTTCCCAATATAACATGTTTTATAACCCTCTCCCTTTAAGATTTCTGCTACTGTAATTTCTTCCAAAGGAAGATAGCTTCGGGTTCTGATATTATTCCCTATTTCGAAAAAATCATAATTATCTCCGCGAGGTACCCCATAGTCCCAATTGGGAGGTGGTTGTAATGATGTGATTACAGAGAACATTTGATTATCTGCTGGATATTTTCCAGTCATAATGCTGGCTCTGGTTGGAGTACACATTGGTCCCGCGCTATATCCTTGGGTAAATACCATTCCAGAGGAAGCCAACTTATCAAGGTTCGGGGTTTCAATAATTTGGTTGCCCATAAAGCCAACATCTTTCCAACCTAAATCATCTGCAAGAATAAAAATGATATTAGGTTTTTGCTGGGCATTAACGTTAATTCCACTTGCAAACAGCAAGAATATAAATACTGAAAGAATTTTTTTTATCATGGTAATGACTTTTTTAATGATATTTATTGAATTTCAATTTTAAATAGTTTTTCATACTGCTCTTCAGAATAGACAACTGGTTTGTTCATTTCATCTAACCAATTTCTGAATTCACTAAACATCATTTTAACTTTATCGGGGTACCTAAAAGAAAGATCATTCGACTCAGAAATATCCTGGGACAAATTAAAAAGTACTGGCCTCAATGTATCAATTCCCATAAGTTTCCAATTATCTTTAATTATAAACCAACCAGGAGGATTGCCTTCACTTCTGATAAAATCACTTTTTTTATTCAAAATCTTTAGGTTTTCCGTCACCCGGTTAGTAATAAATGCTTCATCATTTTTATCGGGCAAATCAAATGGTTCCATAACATCACAGGCCCATATCAGTGAATTCCTTTCAAAATTATCTTCATTATTCTTCAAGATTGAAAGAAAGCTTTTACCATCCAGCTTATTCTCCGGCTTAATTCCTGCATATTTCATTACGGTTGGCATCACATCCATAATTGAAACAAGTGATGAAAAGGTTTGTCCACCCTTCATTCCTGGAAGATAAGCTATAAACGGTACCCTGACGGCACCCTCAAAAACAGTCCATTTACAACCTCTTAAAGGCCCATTGCCAGGAACGGGAACCATATAATCACTAAACTTCGTCCAAGATGGATCGTTTTTAACAAAACCCCGAAGAAACCTTAACCGACCTACACCATTATCAGAGCCGAACATGATTAAGGTATTTTCAGAAGCACCCATTTTTTCCAGCTGTTTCAGGATTTCACCAATTCCATAATCCATGCCATACAGGGTACCAAAATGAACGTCAAGATTTTCTGAGCCACTATTAATAGAATCCATGTATTTTTGAGGTGGAGGAGGAACCGGTCCATGTGGTTCATTGTAAGAAACCTTTAAGAAGAAAGGTTGCCCGGAAGCATCTGCCCTTTTAAGAAACTCAATAGCCTCCTCGGAAGTTTGATCTGCCAACCATCCTTTAGCTGGTATATTTTGTCTGTTTCTGAAAAGAATTTCTGATTCATATTTTTCGGCCCAAGAATTATTGAAACCAAAAAAATAATCAAATCCAACATCATTTGGGTGCCTTCCTTCAGTATCACCTAAATGCCACTTTCCAACCATGCCAGTCATATATCCTGCATCTTGCAAATATTTTACCGTTGAAAGGGCATCCAAAGCTAATCCTTCAGATTTTTCCATATCATCATTTGAATAAATGCCATAACGTTGCGGATATAAAGCAGTCAATAAAGCCGCACGGGATGGTGCACATGTAGGAGCAGCATAGAAGCTAGTAAACCTAGCTCCCATCTGATACAATTTATCAACATTGGGCATGCACTTTCTAGCCGCCTCAAAACAAACATCAATAGGTGCCTCTAGATCAGAAATTCGATCTATTGACTTATAATAATCGGCGTTAGGTGTATTTAATGTATTTGCGTGGGCAAAATCCATATAGGCTCCCAGTTCAGTAAATCCTTGGTCATCAGATATAATAAGAACTACATTTTTATTTTGTGCTTTTACAGGTGCAATAAGCATGAAAAGGGTTATTCCTGTTAATAAAGCCCCTGCGAAAGCAGCAGAATTAAAAAAAAATTTCCTACGATTTACACTTTTATCTTCTTCCATCGTTCTTTTTATTTAATAATGATATATATGCCAATTCATCCTTTTAAAACCTGAAATCAGGAGATTTTTTCAATATAATGGTTATTTCCTCTTCCTAATTAATACCCAGGTTGGAGGTCTAACCCGACAACAGGTTCGTATTTGTTTCTTTATTTTTCTTAGACTGCAATTTGATTATTGCTCACTATCAAGATACTAAATTAAGTAGCTTAGAGGCAGGGGAAACCATGTACGCGTCTTTCGGAAGGCCTGCTAACAGCATTTTCACAGCATCAACTTGTACAACGTGGTCTGTTGTTATTGTCAATCAATATCCAGGATTCTGGGTAAGGTTTGGATTCAAAATGATTTCGTCGAAAGGAATTGGCCACAAATCATGATACGGTTTAAAATTTGCTGCACCAAGGGGATTTGATTCCGCCATGCTTTGAACTGCTTCACCTAATTTGCCCCATCTCTTTAAATCCCAACGCCTGTGAAATTCAAAAGCCAATTCCCATTTACGTTCATCCATTATGGCTTGTCGAAATTCCTCCTTACTCAGACCAGACAATCTTTTTGCAGGATCACTATCGAAAGCACGATCACGAATGCTGTTAATTTTTGAATAAGCCTCTGATGTAGGTCCATTTAATTCATTCTCTGCTTCTGCATACATTAAATAGGCATCTGCAAGTCTGTAAACAATAATATTTTTACCACTATTGAGTCGCGGACTTCCATGATCCAACATTTTTTCGACATACCTATTATTTAGTTGTATCCAACGGTCATATATACCATCCCCATCTGGATCATCATAGAAACCATTAAAATTATAAAGAGGTTTTCGCTTATCGTCTGGATCAAATGAACCAACAAATTCATTTGAGGATGATAGCAATCCGAAGCCATTAAATTGATAATCAATTTCAGTGGCTGAAAACCTGGGTTCATCAACGGCACGGGGAGTAAAAGCAGTGGGAATCCAAGTAGGGTATATATCACGTACTGCATCTTTCTCCCAGATTATTTCATCATTATATTCATTGTTAATACTAAAAATTGCACCATAATCCGGTAAGAGTACATGCGGAGATTCATTAACTATTTTTCCCGCTGTAATTTTTGCATTATTCCAGTCTTTTTTAATTAAGTAATACTTTGTAAGTAACATCATAGCTGCCCATTTACTGGCACGCCCTTTATTGGGTCCTTGATATGAAGATGGAAGTTTATTTGCTGCATCTTCTAAATCAACAATCATCTGATCATAAATTTTGTTTACAGGAGTCCTTGATAAGGTTGAAACCTCACCAACCTTAAGTGCCTCTAACCACATCGGTACATCTCCAAAATAATTAGTTAATACATAATACATCAAAGCCCGCAAAACTTTTGCCTCACCAATAGTTTGATTATAAACATCAGGAGAAAAGTTATTTTTGGTTCTTTCGACATTCTCAATAACTAAGTTGGCATCTGCAATTGTTCTGTACAATATTTCCCAATGCTCTCTTATATTCGCATCTTCTGAGGAACTTAAAGTATAAACATGTGGTGGGAAATTAGCTTCCCTACCTCCAGTTGGCCGTGCAATGTCTGTTCCCCAATGAGAATAAGACATATAACTTCGATTAGTTCCTGTTCCATAAAGAAAATCAAAACCTCTGCTGTATATACCATTCACTGCGCCAATTGCTTCGGCATCTGTATTGAAAAACTGAGATGGATCCATGATATCTCTTGGTTCCTCTATTAACATTTCACTACAGGCCGTCAATAAAAGGATGGTAATTATTGATATTATTTTATTAGGTTTCATAAACTATTATTTAAAATTCAACATTAATACCTACCGAAAATGAACGATTATTGGGATAAGTATAACCATCATATCCTCTTAAAATTGAATGTGTGCCTTGTGAGTTCACTTCCGGATCGTTGCCCCAATCGTAATTATGCAAGATGAATAAATTATTCCCTGCAACATAAACCTGGGCCCTGTTTAACCAGGCAATATTTTTAGTAATAATATTGTATGCAAATCGAAATGTTTGTAATCTTAGGAACGAGCCGTCTTGCACATCAGTGGAATGAGTATCACTCATATTTACAGATACTACTGAACCAGCTCTCGGAATATCCGACGTATTGTTTTCAACGGTCCAGCGATTAAGTGCCATTGCATGAATATTACTTGCAAAACCACCATAAAATAAACGCGGGCCGAATTCACTGTATATTTCATTTCCATAAGTACCCGTGAAAAATAAATCAAGTTCAAGATTTTTATATCTAAATTTACTCTCTATTCCTCCATAAAAATCAGGCTGTGGGGTACCTAATATTTCACGATCAGATGTCCTTTCAAATTTTCCGTTTCCATCCACATCTTTAAATTTTGGATACCCTGGTTGTACGTTTGCCATAAACCCATTGCTCGCATCAATTTCTTCCTGGGATTTCCAGGTTCCATCGTAAACCAACCCATAAAATACTATAGCAGGTTCGCCGACAATTAATCTTGCACCCTTTCCTACATCAATAAAATCCTTACCTCCCAAATCAAGTACTTTGTTTCTGTTGGCAGCAATATTGAAAGAAAGTTCCCAAGAAAAATTGTTGGTTGTTATTGGATATGTCCTAATAAATAATTCCACTCCTTTGTTTTCAACTTCCCCAATATTGATTAACCTTGAAGCATAGCCTGTTTGACGAGGAATTTCAACCTCCAACAAAAGATCTTTTGTACGCTTATAGTAATAATCAAATTCAAAGGAAAGTTTTCCATCAAAAAATCCACCTTCTAATCCCAAATCCAGTTGATCAGTTGTTTCCCATCTTAAATCTGGATTTGGGATGTTTCCTGATCTATAGGCTACCCATTCGCTGTTATTAAAAAACACTCTGTTTACTTGAAGACTGGGTAAAGTACTATAGATGCCGATTGCCTGATTACCTGTTTTACCATAGCTGGCCCTTAACTTTAAGTCACTGAAAATACCTGTCTCTTTAATAAAGTCTTCTTCAATAAGCCTCCATGCGACTGCTGCCGAAGGGAAAAACGCCCATTTATTATTTGCTGCAAGCCTTGAAGATCCATCATAACGACCTGTTAAAGTAAAAAGGTATTTCTCATTGTAAATATAATTTGCTCTTCCAAGAAATGAAATCATAGTCCAGTCACTAAATCCTGAATCCGAATTTCGGAGTAAAGGATTTCCAGTGCTCAGTCTGTTGTATTCCAGAACATCATTAGAAAAGCCATCACCTGATGCCCATAAAGACTCCCTTTGAGAATTCTGGTATGTTGCTCCCCCAAGAAGATTAATAGAATGGTTTTCAAAATCTTTCATATAAGATATTGTATTTTCATTTAGAAATTCTCTTGAGGTTGAATTAGAAATACGTGCATAACCACCACGATTTTGGTCTTTTCTTGCGGGTAATTCACCGGGTAAATACAAATTAGTTTTAGAATAATTAAGGTCAGCACCAATTGTAGATCTTATAGATAATCCATTTTGAAAATTTGCTGATAAATAATAATTTCCGAGGAAGCGGGTATCAAAAGTGTTATCCTTAGTCATCAATGTTGTTTCCAACATATTCGGAAAGAAATCTTGAATCAATGAGTTATAATCGTTATATGAACCATCTTCTTTGTAAACTGGTGTTGTTGTGTACATATCTTTAAGCAGGGTATAAAAATCTACTTTATTATTATTACGTGCAGTTCTGCTTATGTTCAGTGTAGTTCCAACGGTCAACCAATCAAAAATATCAGCATCCAAATTTAATCTTTGTTGATACCGTTCAAATCCGGAATTTACGATAAGACCTTCCTGGTTAAAGTAATTTCCAGATAAAAAATATTTTATTGATTTATTACCACCGGAAAATGAGATATCTGTATTTTTTATTGGAGCGTCATTTGTCATTACTTCCTGCCAGTCAGTATGTGATACACTGGAAGGATCTGGAAAAGCTACTGCTTGGTTGAGATGTTCCTGATGTTCTTTTGCATAAGCTGCCCTGTCAGGTCCTTTAAGAAAATCAATTTTACCTGCCAAGGTTTGAATTCCATAATACGAATTAACATTTACCCTGCCGACGCCTTCTTTTCCCCGTTTGGTAGTAACTAAAATAACTCCATTAGCTCCCCTGGCTCCGTAAATTGAAGTAGCTGATGCATCTTTCAATATTTCTATTGATTCTACATCATTTACATTAATGGAATTCAGGTCGCCTCCGCCGATAAACCCATCAATTACAAACAGTGGTTCGTTCGAAGCATTAATGGAATTTCCACCACGTATGCGAATGGATGTCCCTGTACCTGGTTCACCATTTAATGATGTAACTTGAACCCCCGCAGCCTTTCCTTGCAAAGCCTGATCTAATCTGGGTGTAGTAACTGCACTTATCGTTTCGCTTTTAATCTGTGAAACTGAGCCCGTTAAATCGCTTTTCTTTACAGTACCATATCCAATAACCACAACTTCATCCAAAGAAGACATGTCAGGATTTAAAGTTACATTTATCTGGGATCTGTTATCCACTGCAACCCGCATGGACTCAAAACCTATATAGGAAAAAATCAATGTCGCACCTTCTGGAACTAAAATGGTATAATTCCCATCAATGTCAGTCACTGTACCTGTAGTGGTTCCCACCACAGAAACAGAGGCTCCCGGCAGGGGATCACCCTTATCATCAACCACCCTGCCAGTAATTGTAATATCAGCTACGGAAACCAGTACTTGCCCACTACCCTTCCTTTTCAACACGTCAATCCCGTGATTTACCTGCCTGAAGGAAAGATTGGTCTGCTGCGCTGCCTCCTTTAAAAAATCAATGACCGGACCCTCTTTCTTTGCAAATGTTACCGTCAGTTGTCGGTTTACATCCCTGTGTTCATAAGAAAACTTGAAAGGAGTCTGCCGCTGCACCTCACTGAAAAACTGATCGAGACTCAAATGATCAGCCGATAAAGTGACCCTCACTTCTTCTATGTTTCTATATTGGCCGGATGCATTCAGGGCCAAAACCAGGTTTAGCAGCAGGGTCTGCAAGACAAAACCATATAGAAAGCATTTGGAAAGCATAATGATTGCCTTTAGTAACTTATTTTTCATAATTTTACATTGGTTTATTGAATAATCGATTTCGGTAAGCTAAGCCTGCCATGGTGCCATTCCCCAATGATTGCCATGTGCAGGTTTCCTCTGAAGCCGGAAGGGAGCTTGCTCCATTCTGGCTTTTTTCTATGATGTGTCTGTCTTGGTCATGATCTTAGAAAGTTAGTGTTACTGCCTTACCCTTTATCTTGTAGTCAAATTCCTTGATATAAGACATACTCTCAAGTACCTCCTCCAGCATCTGCTGTGGGTATTCCCCCGAAAACTGCCAATTTACACCTTTGGCATTTTTAAGTGTGATTTCTACGCCATACCACTCTTCCAGCTCTTCCTTCACCTCCCTAAGTGAAGCCCTGTGAAACCGTAGCACACCGTCCTTCCAACCCAGCACCAGCGAAGCATCGAAGGTATTTACATCAAAGGATTCGGTGGCATTGTCAAAATTCAGCATTTCGCCTGGGAACAAAGAGACCATGCTTTGCGAAGAGGAAACCTCCACTTTTCCGCTTACAAGGGCAATATTTGTTTTCCCGGCTTCCTTGGTATTGATATTGAAGCTGGTACCCAAAACGGTGGTCAGCAGGCCATCTGTCTTCACTTTGAAAGGTCTCAGGCTGTCCTGCACCACCTCAAAATACGCCTCTCCCCTCAGGCTGACCAGCCGGTTTCCGTTTCCGAATTTCTCCGGAAAATCAAATTCGCTTGAGGTGTTCAGCCATACTTTGGTACCATCTGCTAAGGTGATCAGCAACTTCTCCCCTTGTCGGGTGGACTTTTGGATATATGTTTCTTCAATTTGGGAAATTTCTGGCTCCAGGCTTACCTGAGAAATTGGAGCAATAAACCAAGCAAGGCCTAAACCGGCCACAAGGATGGCAGCCACCCTACTCATCTGACCCAATCCATCCCAGAATTTTGTCCAGGTTGGCCGTTGTCCAACTGCTGATTTTGATGCTATAGGTGTAACTTTTTCTCTTTGCTTTAGTACTTGCTGAAGCACATCTTCCTTCAATCCAACTGGTGGTTCAGATTTAACAAACTCAGTCCTCAACAAAATCTCCTTGGCCAACCGCATGGCGGGAAGCTGTTCCGGATTGGCTTGCCGCCATTGGTCCCAATAGGCTTCCAGTTCCTTATCCGGTTGCTTTACCCATCGGATAAATTCCTGATGGGTCAAAAAATCTTCTATGTTGTTCATTTCTCTCACAGGTAAGCTAATAGTGTTGGTATAATTTTTATTTTCATTTTATTTGAGAAGGTAAACCCCACATGGCTAAATCATTTTTCTCAAATACTTTATGGCTTTATACATCAGGTTCCTTGTGGTCTGCTGATTTTCAAGACCCATGATCTCCTGAATTTGTAGATATGAAAGGCCTTCGTAGAAGCTGTAGTAGATGATTTCTCTTTTACGTGAACTCAATTGAGCAATGGCTGCATTGAGTTTGGTTATTTTTTCCTTGGTGAGTTGCTGGTCTATTAACTGTGACTCGAATGAAAGGGTAAAATGAATGCCTTCCGAAATCTCCTCCAGACCATTTTTTTTCGCCTGCCATGCAGCATGATCCTTGATCAAACGCCTCTTGAGACACTTAAAGAGGTAAAACTTAATGTCATCTGTATCTCCGAGGTACTGCCTGCGCTCTCTCAGGTTGATAAACATGTCCTGAAGTGCATCTTTGACCACTGAGGAATCGGATATGATCCTAAAGCCATACTCATATAAAATATTGAAATAGCGTTCGTAGATAAAAATAAATGCGGACTCATTTCCTAGTCTAAAGGCATTCCATGCAGATGTATCCGACCGGAAAGCACTGGGACTTATATCGGATAAGACCTTCCCGGATTCATGGTAAGAGGGTGAAAGTTTCTTTTCGGGCATTTTGGGTTATGGCTTTTCAGCCCTTTCTGAATTTTTTCAGTCCGGGGTTTCTGTAATACCTTATTCTGATTTTTTGAATGAACAGCAAATAAGAATCGGTTCTCATACTACAAAGTAAATAAAGATAGAAACGTAACCCCTATAATGACAAAATATTTACAAATTAATCATAACCTACTGATAAGCAGTGAGATCAATTTATCATTTACATGGATTTCAGATATTTGTAATTGACCCTTTAGGCAGCCGTCATTCTGAGGCACGAAGAATCTCCAGAGGTCCTATTTATGTTTATTTTAATCATTTTCGGATCCTCATGAGACCCCCCGAATCCCCCCGATAGCTATCAGCCTTTTTCATGGATAGGTTAATTTTAGTTATTTGAACCTAAAATCGAGTTTGTAGTCATAAAGCCAGGGGATTTTTGGGGATATATTTTCATTTTCGAGCTGTTGGGATATGTTGTGATATTTTT
>NZ_JBGTCA010000392.1:0-10023 GCF_041749095.1 Aquiflexum sp.
TATATTTACAGGTTATTGCTCACTTCTGAAAAAGATGGTTCCTCAGACACCAAGAGCGGAAAAATTATTATTCAATGAAACTACAAATAAGAACCTTAATTGCCCCGACCATTTTTTCATGGTTTTTTCTTTTGTCCAATCATTCTCAAGGACAAACATCATCAATAGTTTCAGGCCAGGATACTGATAGAAGAGTCATTACCACAGCGGTACCTTTTCTCAATTTTGCGCCTGACAGCAGACATTCTGCAATGGGTGATGCAGGGGTAGCTACCAGTCCTGATGCTTTCTCAGCACATTGGAATGCAGGTAAGCTGTCTTTTATAGAGGATGAAATGGGATTCTCACTTTCTTATTCTCCTTGGTTGGGAAGATTGGTGAATGACATGTCTCTCAGTTACCTGACTGCTTATAAAAAAATAGATGATGTTTCGGCATGGGGTTTTGACCTCAGGTATTTCAATATGGGAGATATTATCCAAACAGGCATGTTGGGACAGGAGCTTGGAGAGTTTACCCCAAGGGAGATCGCTGTAGGAGGAACATACTCAAGAAAACTTTCAGACAAATTGGGACTAGGTATCTCTGCAAGGTTAATCCATTCCAACCTCTCGGGTAATGTATCCTCCGTAGGAGGAGCTGAAAGCCGACCGGGTGTTTCGGTAGGTACGGATGTTGGAATTTATTATAAAACAGAAGTCCTAGCCGGAGATAAAATCGGGATCTGGTCTTGGGGAGCTACCATCACCAATATTGGCCCTAAACTCACCTACAACAGTGCGGATGATCTTGATTTCATCCCAACGAGTCTTAGGGTGGGCACCGCTTACCTGATGAACCTGAATGATTACAATTCCCTGACATTTACATTGGACTTAAATAAGTTGCTAGTCCCTTCCCCTCCAATATTTGCAACAGACGAAAATGGAGCACTCATTCCAGATGGAGAAGGGGGTTTTGAAATTGAAAGAGGAAGAAATCCTGACAGACCATTGCTTTCCGGTATATTCGGATCATTTTCCGATGCACCTGATGGCTTCAGGGAGGAAATGCAAGAGGTAATGGTTTCTTTTGGTATGGAATACCTTTACAGTCAGACATTTGCACTTAGGGCAGGATATTTTTATGAAAACCCCAATAAGGGCGGACGAAGGTATTTCACCATGGGAGTTGGAATCATATACAAAGAACTTGGATTTGATTTCTCTTACCTCGTTCCACAGCAACAAAACCATCCATTGGCTGAAACATTAAGATTATCCCTTTCCTACAACATCCCCCGTAAATGATTTTAGACAGGTCGACCGCACCGGAATTTCAGATCCCAAAAGAAATTAGTTTTCCAACACCAGTAATCAGGACTCTTTCAAACGGAGTCCCGATTTATTTTATACCTACCCCTGAAATTGATGCCATCAAACTTGAAATCAGTGCAGTGGCCGGTTTGCCAGATGAAAACTTTGATAAAAAGCTGGTACCATCCTTCACCTTGCAAATGGTAATGGAAGGCACCAAAACCAAAAATGCAGCTGAACTTGATGATTTTTTTGACACTTATGCCACTGAGGTAGAACCACAATTGGGCTTTGAACATCAGGGGCTTTCAATATTGACCACAAAAAAACATTTCAAGACCGTATTGCCTGTTTTTAGGGATTTGTTGACCGAGGCGGTTTTTCCTGAAAAAGAACTGGTAAAAAGAAAAAAACAAAAAGCCCTCAGCATCAGCATCCATAAAGAACAAAATGGCCATAGGGCTTCCTCCTTGTTCAGAAAAGCTCTGTTCGGTGAAAACCATCTTTATGGTCAGATAGCGGAGGAAAGTGATGTGGATATGTTTTCCAGGGAAGATTTGGAGGAATACTATCATAAAGAGTTGTGGACAAATCCTGAGATTTTTCTGACAGGAAATATTGAAGAGGATGAAATGAACATCATTATTGAGGCATTTGAAAATCTACCTGTCAGGCATACCCAACTATCAGATCCCGAAGCTTTCAATATACCATCCCATAAAATCAGGGAAGAAAAAGAAAAGTCAGTCCAAAGCAGTATCAGGATAGGATGCCACATGATTCCAAAAACACACCCTGACTACCACTATTTATTGATATTCAACACCATATTAGGTGGATATTTTGGATGCCGGTTAATCAAAAATATCAGGGAGGACAAAGGTTATACCTATGGCATCAGTAGCAGTCTAGGTGGTTTGAAGACAGCCGATTACTGGGCAGTCATGGCAGATGTGATCAAAGAATTTTCTGATAAGGTTATTGAGGAAGTTTACCTCGAAATCCAAAAATTACAACAGGAACCCGTACCTAGTGATGAAATGGAAACAGTCAGGAATTATATGGTGGGAAAATTACTGACTCAGTTCAGTTCCGGTTTTGATCTGATAGGCCGTTTTAAATCCATCCATCAAGCAGGTCTTGATTTCTCGTTTTATCAGGCCCAACTCGAACTTATACTCAGTTTCAATCAGGAAGACATCATGGCTGTGGGCAATAAATATTTCAAGGAAGAAAATATGGTAGAAGTTATTGTGGGCTGATTTTTTTCAGTACCGCATATATGGTAGAAAAATCCCACCTTTTTTGACACCATTTTTTGTACCACATAAATGTTTTTCCACTTACCTTCAGTTCCTCTGCTAAAGCCAAAAATCCCTCAGCAACATCAAAATTGGAAGACCAAAGGGCATGTTTTGTTTCATACATGACACGCTGCAACAAGGCCTCATTTTCTTTGGGTGAACGGTTCATGGCCTTTATTTTTTGGCAGACCTTTAAAGTTGAAGGCAGCATGACTGAGTTTCGGGGGGTATATTGTGAAGCAGCAAATGATTTCGAATGGATCCTTTTATTCACACCTATATGGTTGGAAAAGACAAAAGGGTATTTTCTTGCCAATCTGACCATGATATCAAAATCCTCATAACTCAGGTCTTCATCATATCCTCCATCTTTTCTCAACAAATCTGCATCAAAAACCAAAGAGGAAGAGGAGACAATGTGTTTTTTCACCAAATCTCTGTATATATCCCCCACCCTGATTTTTTGCTTAAGTTTTCCCCTAAAATTTCGCCTGTAGAAAGTCCTTCTTTTTCCCTTTTCATCAATCAAGAACACATCTGAAAAGCAACAGGCCGAGCCAAGAAAATCCTGCAGCTTGTTCACTGCCAACCTGATGTGGTCGCTAGTAAGCATATCGTCTCCGGAAAGATCAATCAGGTATTTACCCTTTGCCATGGAAAAGGCATCATTGAATGACTTACAATAGGGAAGTGACTCTTTTCTGAAAATGGTCTTTACCGGAAATTCAAGTTTATACTTTGCAATCCATTCTTGGATGATCAAAGGTGAGGTATCAGAACTCCCGTTATCGACAATGATTAATTCTATATTTGGATAATTTTGGGTCCTCACACTTTCCAAAGCATCATTAACAAATAGCTTTTGATTGAATGAGGTAAGTATAATGGTGACAAGTGGATTCCCTTCCATAAATAAAAATGAGTTTTTCTGTCTGCCCTGTTATTGAAGTTTATCTTTTAAGTAAAATTTAATTATCCGTATTAAAGCCACTAATCTAATTGCTTAACCTGACGGAAAACCGATGACCGATGAAACCATGAATCAATACTTTAACCAACATTTAAATGATGTAAAGTCTTTACCGATATGAAAGCAGATATCTATTTATACAAAATCAAAATTATGACTTTACTTGAATAGTTTTGTTATAGTCTTTTTATTTGTTTATTAGGATACTATGTATTTGCTGAAGTCCAACATTGAGTAAATCAACCCCAAATAAAAAATTGATTCCCCCCAACCAAATTACAAACTTTGGAAACTGAAGACACCTATCTTACTATATCATATGATTCAACAGGGCTTTATAAAGAGAAAGGAAGCAAATTTCTCTCCTTCGCATTTCCTGTTTCCCATGAGGATGAGATAAAAGAAAAGCTCGATTCACTGAGAAAGAAATACTATGATGCACGACACCATTGTTATGCCTTTGTACTGGGAAAAGACAAAGACATCTACAGGACTAATGATGATGGCGAACCCAATCATTCAGCAGGAGATCCTATCCTCGGTCAGATCAGGTCTAATCAAATCACCAATATACTGATAGTCGTGGTGAGGTATTTTGGAGGGGTAAAGCTGGGAGTTGGCGGGTTGATTGCTGCTTATAGAACTGCCGCAGCGGAGGCCATTACAAATAACCAAATTGTAGAAGAAGTTGTGAAAAAAAAGATCATCCTACAATTTGGCTATCTGTCAATGAATGACGTCATGAAAGTTATCAAGGACTACGAATTGGAAATCATCAATCAACATTTTGATAATGATTGTAGCATGTCATTATTGGTCAGGGAGGGTATGTTGAATGAAATTAAATCAAAATTTGAAAATCTGGATGGAATAGAGATAATTATTGATTAAAGGTTTCTTCAAGATATCCTTGAAAACTTAGTTTATTATATATTTCGAGGCATACCCAAGCATCTGTGGCGGCATATAGCAGCTGTTTCTCTGAGAGTACCGGTGCTTCCCAATTGGACACTTGTTCTGATTTTGAGATCCTCATATTTAGCACCATTGCTGCAAGGTTTCTTACGCCTACATTTTCAAAACCCACTCTTTTTAGTTCCTCATTTAGATCATAGAAACTCTGAGGTGCGAATTTTTCCCTTAATTTACCGAGTGCTTTGAGATCATCTCTGACAGCAGCACCGATCTTGACAACCTGCTTGGTCTCAAGCAATTCCCTGATGACTCCGGGCATACCGATCTGATTCAGCCTGATCAAAAATGCAATGTCCTTGGTCGCCAATTGCAACAGGGCAACCTGATGTTGTCTGCCTTTGGTAAAAGAAGGTCTTGTTTCCGTATCAAACCCTATAAGATTTTCTCCGGAAAGTTCTTTGATCACATCCTTCACCTGACTGAGATTATCTACCAATACTATTTCTCCCCCAAACTGTCCTAAAGGCAAATCCATGATTTCAGTTTTTAAGATTTTTTTTGGAATCATACCGCAAACTCTTTTTTAATTTCCAACATTTCCTCTTTACTGTAAAAATTGATACCCAATTTCAAATATCCGAATAAGATGGTCATAAACGGACTGATGATATTAAAAAAACAATATGGCGCATACGTCAAGGTGGCCACACCTAAAACAGAAGCCTGTGTTGCACCACAGGTATTCCATGGGATCAATACCGAAGTCACCGTTGCACTATCTTCCAAAGTCCTACTCAGATTTTCCGGCTTCAAGCCCCTCTTTCTATATATATCAGCATACATTCTTCCCGGAACCAAAATGGCCAAATACTGGTCTGAGGTCGTGACATTGAAGAAAACACAAGTTGCGGCTGTAGATGCTATCAAAGATCCAACTGAATGGACTCTTCTGATTACTGCTTCCGCCAATACCCTCAGCATTCCGCTTTCCTCCATAATTCCTCCAAAAGCCATGGCACAAACTATCAACCATATTGTATTCAACATTCCTGCCATTCCTCTTGTCACCAACAATTCATTGACCACATCATTAGAGGTAATGACACTTGTTTCACCATAAAGGGAAATCATTACAGCCTTAAATGACTGATAAACCATGTTTGAACCGGCTTCATTGGCTACTAGTCTAATTATTTCCGGCTGGAATATGATGGCAAAAACTCCGCCAAGTAAGGCGCCGGTAAGTAAAGCTGGTATTGCCGGTACTTTCTTGATGATCATTCCCAAGACTATCAATGGAACGATAAATAACCAACCATTGATATTAAAGTTTTGCAAAATCACATCTGAAATCTCCTTTACCTGCCCAACTGTACCTTGCGCATCTGTGGTAAAACCAATACCTCCAAAAATCAACAATGTTATGACCATGGATGGGAAAGTGGTTTTGGTCATATGACGGATATGGGTAAACAAATCTGTCCCGGCCATCGCAGGGGCGAGATTGGTAGTATCTGATAATGGCGACATTTTATCTCCAAAATAAGCTCCTGAGATGATTGCTCCTGCAATGATTCCCTCTTCAAAGCCCAATGCCCTTCCGATTCCAAGAAGCGCAACACCCACCGTGGCCACTGTTGTCCAACTGCTGCCCGTGGCAATCGACACGATGGCACTTACTATACAAGCAGCAATCAAAAAAATTGTTGGGTTCAATATCTGCAATCCATAATAAATCATGGCAGGAACAATCCCACTGATCATCCAGGTACCGGCAAGAGACCCAATGAGCAGCAAAATCAAAATACTCGACATGGCAGAGGATATGCTTTTGACAATTCCATCCTGCAGTATTTCCCATTTGATCTTGAGCCTGAATACTGCCACCAAGGCAGCTACCGCAGAGGATATCACCAACACAATTTGATTGGAACCCGAAAGTCCCTCAGTACCAAACACCCAAATATTGATGACCAGTAAAACAATAAGAAAAGCGATCGGAAATAATGCTTCCGGTATTGAGGGTTCCTTAGGTTTATATATCATCAAAGGTTTTTTTGAAAATTTGAAAAATTGAATTTAGTGATTTTTTGGAATATTACACTTTAGATAACTTCTCCACCAATTCTCCCGCAGTCTTCCATCCAATGGCCACCCCCATCCCTCCTAACCTGACTGCCATACCAACATGATTGTTTACCATCTTCACAATAGGTGTTTTTGAATTGCCGAATGCCATTATTCCTGTCCATTCCATTTCAAATTCCGGTGATGAACCGGGCATGATGATTTCACTGTAGATATTTTTCAGGTAATCCCGGATTTTATGATTAACAATCAAATCAGTGCTCTGTTCACCCAAGAAGTCCATGTTTCTTCCCCCTCCCAACAATATCCGGTTGTCAACATTCCGAAAGTAAACGTAACCTTTGTCATAATGAAAAGAACCGGTCCACGGAATTGTTTCTGGAAGTTTTTTGGTGACTACAACCAATCCTCTTCCGGGCACGATATCTAAATGCGAGATTAGTCTTTTGGTAAATGCATTGGTGCAGACAGCAATTTTTTCTGATCTAAATGTAATGTCATTTCCTTCATTGCTAACAGTGAGTTCACTATTGTCAATATCCAAATTCGTCACTTCCGCACCCGTAAGAATCTTTACATTTAATTCCTGACATCTATTCCATAGCGATTGGATAAAGCTTCCACTATCCAACTCACCTTCAAACCTGTTCCTGATTACTTTCAGGACCTTTTTCGAAAACCCGAATGTTGAAATGTCCTTAATCTCCTCAAAAACAGGATTTCCAAAAAGTGGGTATAAAAGTTCATTGATGGTATTTAATTGATATAAATCGTGAATTTCATTTTGAGTAATTAATTCAAATCCTCCTGAAGCCTGATATCCCAAAGCATCATCGCCAAACTCTTTTCTGATGGAACAAAGACCTGAATATCTTTTTTTTACAAGACTCAATACCTCTTCTTCTGTATGGTGGTTGAGGTCATCCAAAATTTCAGTCAAGCTACCAAAACAGGCAAAACCGGCATTCTTGGTACTTGCTCCACTTGGAAACAATCCCCGCTCCAAGACCAATACATTTTTAACTGGAAACCGCTTTTTGTACTGTATGGCAGTAGAAAGCCCAACAATCCCCCCACCGATGACAATCAGGTCAAAATTTAAAAAATGCTTTTTTTCCCAAAAACTTAACATTATTTTTTCCAGATTAGAGATATTTGAGGCTATTTATTAATTTAATGCAGATAATCCAAGATTAGCTTGGCTCTTTATTCCAACCCTATGACTATCCCGCCTTCAACCAACCCAATGTTACCATGAGAAAAATTGATGAATTATTGCTTGAATATGGCCATAGCCATCAAAATGAAACAAACAAAACAATCCATTGGATTTGTGTTCCTGCCATTTTCTTCAGTATTGTAGGGTTGGTTTACAGCATACCTTCCGAACAACTTTCCACCATGTTACCATTTTCACAAGGTTTTGCCAATTGGGCAACTTTAATCTTGATCCTGATCCTTTTTTATTATGCCTCCTTATCCCTTCCGTTGGCCTTGGGCATGTTTTTCTTTTCTGCACTTTGCCTCGCTTTGGCCAATTTGATTGACCTGATGTCGCCAATCCCTTTGTGGGCGGTCAGTCTGATCATATTCACCTTAGCTTGGGTTTTTCAGTTTTACGGACACAAAATAGAGGGTCGAAAACCTTCCTTTTTCAAGGACATACAGTTTTTGTTAATCGGTCCTGCTTGGTTAATGCATTTTATTTATAAAAAACTAGGCTTGGCTTATTGATTTCCAAAAAAGGGAATTTTTAAATTCTGAAATTGTATTTTTGGAATAATTCAATCCATTTACAAAATTTTCCTTTTATGTTATCCTTTCTTTTAGCCTCAGTTGAAATGCCCATGTTGTCAGATATAGTCCTGATTTTTGGACTTGCCACCTTGGTGATTCTGCTCTTTATGAGGCTAAAAGTTCCCACCATTATAGGCTTTTTGTTTACCGGAGCTATTGCAGGTCCTTATGGTTTGTCTTTGGTGCAGGCATCCACTACCGTTGAGGTTCTTTCGGAGATAGGAGTGATTTTGCTGCTTTTTGTCATTGGGATGGAATTCTCTTTAAAAAGCCTTCTTGCCATCAAAAAAGCAGTGTTTATCGGCGGTTCTCTGCAGGTATCCATCACTATTTTGGTCACTACTTTTATCTCCTATTTCTTGGGTTTTGATTGGAATGTAGCCGTTTTTATCGGTTTTCTTTTTTCTCTCAGTAGTACTGCTATAGTACTTAAGCTTTTACAGGAAGGAGGACAGGTCAACACCATCCCCGGCAGGACCACGTTGGCCATTTTGATTTTCCAGGATGTGGTGATTGTGCCTTTGATGTTGTTCACACCCATGCTGGCAGGTGAAAGTGACAACATTGCGTTATCACTGTTTTTGATGGCTGTAAAAGGCGCAGTCGTCATATTGATCACCATCGTCAGTGCCAAATATCTGGTACCCAACCTTTTGTTCAGGATAGCAAAATCCAGAAACGAAGAATTATTTTTACTAAGCATAATCGTCATCTGTTTTGCGGTTGCCTATTTGACCTCATTGCTTGGACTTTCATTGGGTTTGGGTGCGTTTTTAGCTGGGCTGATTATCAGTGAATCTGATTACAGCCATCATGCTACCGGTAAAATCCTTCCCTTCAGGGAAGTGTTTCTTAGCTTTTTCTTTGTGTCAGTAGGTATGTTGTTTGACATTACTTTCCTGTTTTCCCATATTTTGGTCATCATCGGACTGATTCTCCTGACTTTTATTGTCAAGTTTGTTATTGTCACGATATCAGTGAGAGCAATTGGGCAGGGGTTCAAGGAGGCATTTATGGTTGCCTTCTCTATCTTTCAGGTCGGTGAATTTTCCCTTTTATTGGCCAAGGAAGGGATGAGTTATAATTTGTTTGATGCGGAAACCTATCAGTATTTTTTGGCGATTTCCATCATAACTATGGCTGTCACTCCATTTATTCTGAAAAAAAGAGAAGAGTTGGCATGTGGAATTCTCAATTTACCACTGCCCAGCAGACTGAATAAAAGGTTTGGTAATGAAAATATCCCTGAAACTTCTTTGGAAGACGACCAATTAAAGGACCACTTGGTCATCATTGGTTTTGGATTGAACGGGCGCAACCTTTCCAAGGCGGCCAAATCAGCGAATATCCCCTATGCCATCATTGAAATGAATCCTGAGACGGTAAGGACAGAGTCCATGAATGGAGAACCCATCATCTATGGTGATGCTGCCAATGAATCAGTCCTCGAACACACCAATATACATAAGGCAAGAGTAGCAGTGATTGCCATATCCAATGCCGATGCTACCAAAAGAATTATAGCGACCATTAGGCACATTACCCAAAACCCATACATCATCGTGAGGACAAGGTATGTCAATGAAATTGAAGAAAACCGGAACTTGGGAGCAAATGAGGTCATTCCCGAGGAATTTGAAACTTCTATTGAAAT
>NZ_JBGTCA010000393.1:0-2348 GCF_041749095.1 Aquiflexum sp.
CTTTGGGGTATATTTGAAAATTACCCACTTCGGGTGATATATGATATTAATCTATATTCAGGCTTTCAGTTCACGGCTGAATCTCAAGTAATCGCTGTTAGTTGTCCGTGCTTTTCGATTATTTCTATTGTGATATTAACAAATCAGGGAGCGTAATTTTATTATATTAGATGTTTGTTAAGGGATGGTTTCAAATGATATCGTTAAAATGAAAATAATCAACACACTACTTTTCACGATACTCTTTTTTTCAGAAATTATCGCGCAGGCCCAAAATCATCGATTCGCTGTGGGTCTCACAGGTTCAGGAGATTTAAGTGCCATTGAGTTTGATTTGAAAAACCCGCACCAACCCTATTCGCCTGGCTTTGAGAAACGTTCAAATCCGGGTTTCAGTTATGGAGTAAGGCTGCAACTTAATGTCAATGATCAGCTGTTTATTCGATCCGGACTCTTTTACGCCACAAGGGATTTTAGCTATCACTATCATTATGCTTTTAACGATCCGGCCGATACTTTTATTCCAAAGGAGAGCAGATTGAGCGTATATCATTTCGGTGTGCCGATTATGTTGGGCCACCATGTGATTACAGGGGATAAATTCAGATTGTCCCCTTCTGCTGGATTCGTAGGCGAACTTTATTCCGATCAGAGGGAGACCACTACTTATGACGATGGTTCGCTAGAAGATTCTGAATTTCTCGATCAACATTTGAATCACCTCGTTTCAGCACAGATTAATATCGGGATGGAATACCATATCAACCAACGGTTTTTCATAACCGCCGAACCATACGCCAAAATCGGTATGAATTTACCGGCCGACGCAGTCCAGGAAAATAAAATAAATGCGTGGGGAGGCATCCTGAGTCTGAACTGCAATCTCTAAGCCTCCGTAAAAAAATCCTGTATTTGAATGGGAAATTCATCTTTACCATTCTTACAGGAATATTTAAACAGCTAAGAAAAGGCAAATGATCTCTCAGTCAGACATGATCGAGGACCAACTCAAGGCCCGGGGAATACACGACCCAGCGGTGCTTCAGGCCATGCAGGATGTGGACAGAACGCTTTTCATTCACGCCAACTTATTGCACAGGGCATATGAAGATGGCCCTTTGCCGATCGGAAAATCCCAGACCATCAGCCAACCATTTATAGTGGCATACATGGCTCAGGTACTGGAACTGAACGCCGATGCAAAAGTGCTTGAGATTGGCACAGGTTGCGGATACAATGCTGCAGTATTGGCGCAAATCAGCACTCATGTCTATTCTATAGAAATAATTGAATCACTGCATCTGCTTGCAAAGAAAAATCTTGCTGCGGCCGGAGTATACAATGTGCATACCCGTCTTGGCGACGGCATAGACGGCTGGCCAGATGCTGCTCCTTTCGATGCAATTGTACTTACCGCTGCACCTTATAAAATCCCCGAATCACTCAAACTCCAACTCAAAGTAAAAGGCATTCTCCTCGCACCTAAGGGCAGAAATGCACAAAAGCTCGTATTGACCAAACGTCAGAGCGAGAATGAATTTATCACGTCCACACTGATGCCCGTCTGCTTCGTACCCATGACTGGGAAAGCAAAAGATTTGTAATTCGTTCCATATCAGACATCAAATATCCGCCTTCGGCACTATCCATCTCAATGTGGCTCTATATTCCCATTACCAATTGTGATGAGCAGAAAAACTCCCAATATAGCATTCAAACTTTTACATTTCAAACTTTTGATTTAGGCCTGTTCATTCACAAATCGGTGCGGTGAATCTGTTAAATACCATCATTCCGAAAAAATTGAATCATGAAATCGATTCAAAGATTACATTGACCAAGTTATTTTCCAAACCTTGCACCACATAGCCAAAATCTTAGAAACGCCGCTTTAATGATTTACCAGAAAGATTTCATCTGCATGTTTGATCACATGTTTTTGGTCATCTGTTTTTATCAAATAAGCGGGTCGTTCAGCCGTGGCTTCCGTCTCGTATGTTTTACCTTCGATTTCGATTGTGGTATTCTGGATAAATTTTGACTGTATCTCGCCCATTTTGACGTTTCCCTCTTTACCCAGTGTTACCATTTGTCCTTGATTTAAATTGTCATTTTCCATAATGCTATTATTATTTCGATTGTTCATCTCTAAGACAAGTTTTATACCAGCCGATCTCGCAAACATTTCATCATGTTCCATCTTTGATAATCAGAGCTTTTTATTCAAGGAAGCGCAATACTAAAACCAACGTTTGGGGAACCATTTGCGCAATTTGAAAGAATTATTCATCAGTACGACTATGCTGGAATAAGAAAAAAAAGGCCGTCCGGATTCCGGACGGCGGTTC
>NZ_JBGTCA010000394.1:0-10593 GCF_041749095.1 Aquiflexum sp.
CTTAAGATTTCCGCTGAAATCCCAAGGTCTGAGAATGTTAATTCTTTTTCCATGATGTTTCCTTACTTCTTCAAACCATGATCTCCTAGAAGTACCCTAAATCAAGCGACAGTAAGGAAACCCACGGTATGAAAAATGTTATTAATTTATTCGGATGCAAAGGTAAGATAAATAATTCTGAAAACAAACCTTGATTCGAAAGTTTTTAGAATATGTTGAATTATAATCAGCGATTAGTTTATGATAATTCTGAATTGTCTCCATTCAAAGGTTTAATCAGAGATATTTATCTGAAACCGAATTGACCAATTCAATATATTCTTTAGAGGCTTCGGATTTACTTTTACCTTTATATGACAGCCAGGAATTATACTTGGCGGCTGCGACAAAATCAAATCCCCCCGGTCTTTCCTCTAAATTATCTCCATCTGTGGCCTGCTTGTATAACCCATATAGTTTCAATAATTCCTCATTGGATGGTTTGGAGGTGAATTTTTTTGTGAGTGCTACCGCCTCCTCAAGTGTATTAGCTTTCATAAGTAAACTATTTTTTGTTTTTCAGTTTCCAAATGTAGGGAAAATAGAAGTGAGAAGTTATTAGAGAAGCGAGAAGCGAGAAACGAGATGCGAGAATCAAAAGATCCTTGTCACGTCCTGATTTAACTTAACTTTTCAAGAGAAAAGATCAATGCATTACATCCGAGTCAAAACACCTTTATTGGTTAAGTTTTTCTAACCCACCCCTTGTACCACCTGATGAATAAACTTTAGTTTCTCCTTCACAGAAGCATTGATCACAAATGGATACAAATCCTTTGCCCCCATACTTCTATTCAGACTGTTCATGGTAAAAATCAGGGGAAGCCACAGTTGGTAAATGGTCTCAAAGTCTTTGCAGAAATAAGCATTTTTGTCAATGACCGCAGATTTGAAAGAAAGGTTTCTGGCGATTTGAGAGTCTATGGACAAACCATAGGAATAAGCAGTTTCCAAAGTATCAACCATGTGCATATAGTGTGCCCATGCTTCAGCCCAACTTTCCCAAGGATGCATGGTGGCGTAGGCACTGATGTAATGAAGGTTCCAATCTGCCGGTGCCCCATATTTGTAATGTTGGTTCAATGCTTCCTGGTAACTGGTTCTTTCATCACCATATAATTCTCTAAATTTTGTTAGGTTATCTGTCCCATCGATCAGCCTTTCCCAATAATAATGTCCTATTTCATGCCTGAAATGTCCCAGAACTGTTCTGTAAACTTCATCCATTTTGTTTCTGGTCATCTCTCTTTCTACATCATCCGCCTCGGAGATGTTCATGGTAATCAGCCCATTGGAATGACCGGTTATCACTGTTTGGCCATCAGGCATGGAAGAGTCAGATTTGAAGTTGAATGCCAGCCCTCTTTCGTAATCGACGGATTTGGAGATGATGGGAAATCCCCATCTCAAAAGAGCATAAATCAAGCGGTGTTTTGCAAATTCTATCACTTTCCATCTCGATAGGTATTCTGGTTTTGATAAGTCCGGAATGATTCTGTTAAGAGAACATGCCACACAAAACTTATCAGGATTAACGTTTGGAATCAACCAATTGCAGACTCCGTATTGATAATTGCTGCAATAATGATAGCCTTTACCGGTTAAAGATTCTGTTAATGATCCTTCTTGTTGAAGATGCATGGAGACTATTTTAATTTGGTCGGGATCAAAACCAAGTTTGTTTTGACATTTCAAACAATGTGTATTGTCAAAATACACCGGTTGACTACAATTATCACATTTAAAAATCTGCATGGATAGAATTATTCAAGGGAACACTTCTAGTACGGAAGTAATAAATAATTAAACGGTTTTTTATTTAGATTGGAAAGGGTTCTGTAATTTTTGTAATAAAAATTTTTTACAACCCCTTCACAATCCCCTTATATTTTTTGATCAAAGCCTCATTGTGTTCTTCCCCCTCATCCGAATTGGAACTGCTGAATATCTCAGGTTCTATGCCCATTTGGATCAGGTTTTCTGTTGCCTGGACCATGATGCACTGAAGAATAACAGTCCCTACAACTGTAGATGTGGCACCTACTTTAAAATCAAAACCCTCAATAGACACAGCCGCATCTCCTATTTCGCCCCCATTGTCAAAAAACACATTTGCGATTTCAAAGAGTTTTTTTCCGGAGGGATGTCTTGATTCTACAGATAGGGTATGTTTCAGGTTGGTGATAACAATGACTTTTGCACCTTTTTGTTTTGCAGCCATGGCCATTTCAATGCTGACTGTATTTCGGCCTGAATTGGAAGATATGATAAATATATCTTTCTCCCCAATGTTATAATCCTTGAGTAATTTCCCGGCATACCCTTCCTTCCTTTCTACCTCTGTACTGTACGAAGCATCATTATGCAGCATCAGGGCATCATCCAAAATTGGTATTACCCTAGCGAATCCGCCTGCCCTGTAAAAAATCTCCTCAGCAAACATGTGTGAATGGCCGGTGCCGCTTATATAGATAAAACCATCATTGGATAAGCTGTTGGCAATCCATTCAGCAGATGTTTCAATTTTCTGAACTTGATCCTCAATGACCGATAATTTGGATTGTATCTGTTTGCAGTAATTACGGTAGGCTTTCATGGGGTCAGTTGATAAGGATTTCATCAATAAAAACCCACCCCTTTTCGCCAGCACCTGGATGCCATTTTGGTAGGGGATTGACAGGTGAGAGTTTTGCCCGGATCGCCGATACATTTTCTTTTTTAATTGGATATTCTTTTAGGAATACCTGATTTTTACGGATTTTTTCAGGTTGTTCAGGAAAATCGGTTTGAATCAGTCTTTCAGTTCCATCCTTTCCAGTTGACCAGATTTCTATTTTATAGGGAGGAACAATGTAAGATGCACCCACCTCCAATAGACTGAAGGCGATATTATTGATGGTTCGGGTCTCATTGAACTCCATTTTGATTTCCATCGGGTTTTGGCGGAATCCCAACCAACTACCGGACGAAAACTCTTCGTCCCCTTTTTCGAGGTCAAATAAAGTGGCAGTACCGTTTGCTTTGAAGCGTTTGTCAGGGGACTGTAAGAAAGTCACCTCATCGGGTTTGATTCCTGATTTTAGAAATACCGCCGACTTTTCATCACTTCCTGACCATCCATCTGCAAAGGCGCGGGTTCTTAGGGTGATATTTTTATCTATTTTGAAAGGTCCTTCATAAAGAATATGGTTGCTGCTGTCCGGTATGGTATTGTCCAAAGTATAAAAAATACTGACCGACCCGATTGGATGTTTCAGGTTGATTTCCATTTCTCCTGTAAAAATGGCTTTCTCTGCCTTGATTTCGGGCGGGTTCAATTGATAGATCTCCCCATCATCCGAATAGCCGGTTTCTATTTTGGTCTTCGGTAATTCGCTTTTCAATTCAGCAATTGTTTTATTGTCCAATCCTGTGTTCCATATAAACAATGCCTCCAAATGGGACAGTTTCTTCAAATAATTGACAGCATCTTCTGACAGATTATTTCCTGTTAGTGAAAGACTTTTCAGCTTTTTCAGATCCTGCACATGTTGAAGTCCCGAACCATTAATTCCGGTGAAATTAAGGTTGAGAATCTTTAGGTTTTGGAAATGGGATAAATAGGAAAGGTCTTCATCTTTCAATGACATATTCTGAAGGTTAAGATCCACAAGTTGGATATTGATTTTTTTCAGTTCGTCCAATGATGCTGCGTCGAATTGGGCCTTTCCAAAATAGCTTACCCTAAGTGCCGGGCTGTCAGGATAGAGTGCTTGCACTACCCTGTATTCATGGTTCAGACCAGTGATTGTTTTTTTACTCGCAAAATCAAAATCATAAACCTCTTCTTTTTTATCGTCAAACAAGGTATTGGCAAAAGTAAAAAATGGGCTTGTTTCCGGATATTCCACAACCTTTTTTTCAAATAAAGCATTTTCCAATATCCAGGTCTCCAACAACTGGATTTCCGTTTCGGTCAATTGAGGTTTGCCTTTGGGAGGCATGTGTTCTTCTTCCTCGATGGGCAGAGAAATTCTTTGAAGAATTTCCGAGTTTTCCGGATTTTCCAAATCTATGACATCCCCGTTTTTCCCACCGGCTAAAATAAACCTGACTTCATCCAATCTCAAGTCTCCTTTTTGTTTGGAGGCTTTATGACAACTGACACATTTTTGTTCTAAAATAGGTCGGATGATATGGTCATATGCAACGGCTTCTTCAAGGCTTACAACCGGTGCGGAAACTTTGGAGCTTATAGGGAATAATAGAAAATCTTCTCCATGAGTCAGTGAAGCACCCAAATGGCCTGTCACCAATACCAACACCAAAACCGATACGGACATGGTTTTGGCTAGAATTGATTTCCCTTTTGCCCAGGCCAGGTACCATACCGAACCCAACCAAAAAACCAACAAACCTGTCCATTGGTGGTTTTGGAGGTCTTCCTGAACATATCCTTCTTCTGCACTCAAAAACAGACCTGCGATTACGGTCAGTCCTGTGAAGAACAGTGACAGTAAAAGCAAAATCTGAAGTAATGAATTTGAATTATGATCAAGGATTTTCGGAAACCAAAAAAGCAGTCCGGCCAATACCAATAATACTATTGGGAAATGGAGCAAAAGGGGATGCATCCTACCAAATACTTCAAGAAATGGAGGCAGGCTGATATATTGCTTTCCGATTACAAAAGCAAGTATCAGTCCGTTGAATACAATTAGGGAATTTTCAAGAAATGAAACGATTTTCCGGTTTTGGGTCATATAAAATCTAAAAATCTAAACCAGAATATCATTTACAACTTTTCCATGGACATCGGTCAATCTGTACCGTCTCCCCAAATGTTTGAATGTCAACCGTTCGTGGTCAATTCCCATCAAGTGGAGCACGGTGGCCTGAAAATCATGAATATGAACAGGATTTTCGACTATGTTATATCCAAACTCGTCAGTCTCCCCATAGACCATTCCTGATTTGACGCCACCGCCGGCCATCCAGATGGAAAATGCCCTTGGGTGGTGGTCCCGTCCATAATTGTCCAACTGTATTTTTCCCTGACAATAATTTGTCCTGCCAAATTCACCTCCCCAAATCACCAAGGTTTCATCTAAAAGCCCTCTTTGTTTTAGGTCAGTTATCAGGGCCGCTGAGGCCTGGTCCACATCGTTTGCCTGATTGATCATTTCTCTTGGTAAATTACCATGTTGGTCCCATCCCTGATGATAAAGCTGAACAAAGCGCACTCCGCTTTCAGAAAGTTTTCTCGCCAGCAAACAGTTGGCGGCATAAGTTCCAGGCACAAGACAATCAGGTCCATACATTTTGATGATGCTGTCAGGTTCTTTGGAAATATCGGTTACCTCAGGCACTGCGGTCTGCATACGGAAAGCCATTTCATATTGCTGTATTTTGGCCTGGATTTCAGGGTCACCAAACTCTTGGTAATTGACCTCATTCAAGGAAGATAAATGGTCCAACATTCTTCTTCTATCTTCCCTATTCATTCCTTTGGGGTCAGAAAGGTAAAGCACCGGGTCTTCACTTGCGGAAAATTGTACTCCCTGATGAACGGAATCCAAAAATCCATTGGTCCAAAGTTTGGAATATACTCCCTGACCATTTCCTTTTCCACGGCTTAAGAGGACACAAAAAGAAGGTAGATTGTTATTTTCACTGCCGAGTCCATAACTCAGCCAAGCCCCCATACTGGGCCTGTTCCCCACTTGTGCGCCGGTTTGGAAAAAAGTCAATGCAGGGTCGTGGTTGATGGCTTCAGTGTGCATGGATTTGATGATGCAGATGTCATCCACAACTTTGGCGGTATGAGGGAAAATATCCGAAATCCAGGCTCGGTGTTCTCCATATTGCATGAATCCATAATAGGATCCGACCAAAGGAAAAGAGCTTTGTCCTGCGGTCATACCCGTCAGTCTTTGGCCCATTCTTATGGATTCAGGTAATTCCTGACCCATTTGTTGGTTGAGCATGGGTTTGTAGTCAAAACTCTCCAATTGTGATGGTGCACCGTTTTGAAAAAGGTAAATGATTCTTTTGGCTTTGGGTGCGAAATGGGGCAGGGCAGCCATCAGTGCGTCTTCTCCGCCTTTACCTTTGAAAAGGTCAGGAATCAACAAACTGCCCAATGCGAGACTTCCTATCCCAAGACTAACCTTGGATAGGAATTTTCTCCTGTTTTGATTCAACCCATGTTCTAATTGCTCTTTTTCCATCTTAAATCTTTGTTATTGCTTCCTCCAAATTATAAAGAGTGGTAATGACCTGGGCCAACGCCGCTTTTTCACCTGTTATTTTATCTTTTTCCAAAGGATATTCCCCGATTTTGACCAGGTCAACAGCACTGTTTTGGTCTTCTGAAAACCTGTTCAATTCCTCATTGTAATATCTTAAAAGAATGTCCAGTTCTTCACTTTTTGGAGTCCGTCCTACAATCCGCATAAATGCTTCTTCTATGGCTTTGTTTGGTTCTGCGTAAATATCAGTGAGTTTTCCCGCCAATACCCGGGAAGCTTCAAGAACCAATGGATCATTTAACATCACCAAAGCCTGCAAAGGTGTATTGGTCCTTCCACGGCTCACCTCACATTGGTCCCTATTGGATCCATCGAAAATAATCGGCATCGGTGGAGGCGAAGTGAGTTTGATAAAAGTATATAGGCCCCTACGGTAGAGTTTGTCGCCCTTGTCCTGTTTGTAAGTTTTGAGTTCTCCTCTTCCGGATGTGGCAGCTTCCCAAAGGCCATCGGGTTGGTAGGGCTTGACACTAGGCCCACCTATTTCGCTGACCAAAAGTCCCGAACTTGCCAGAACCAGGTCCCTGATATTTTCGGCCGGTAACCGAATTCTTGGGGCTCTTGCCAGATAAATGTTTTCCGGATCGATATTGAGTTTTTTGCGTTCTACTTTCGAGGATTGCATATATGTAGCTGAGGTCAGTATCTGTTTCAGCAGTCTTTTGATGTCCCAGCCATTTTCCATAAAATCGACTGCAAGCCAATCAAGCAGTTCAGGGTGGGAGGGTAGGTCACCTTGCATTCCAAAATCACCCGTGGATTTGACGATACCCTGACCAAAGATTTCCTGCCAAATCAAATTCACAAATACACGTGCGGTAAGTGGGTTTTCGGGGTTGACTGTCCATTGGGCAAGCCCCAATCTGTTTTTGGGATATTGATCCGAAAACTCAAAAATAGTTTCAGGTGTATTTGGATTGACGGGTATTGTTCGGCCATCGTATAATCCCCTGTCCAGAATATAGGTTGTCCTTACCGTATCCAACTCCTCCATGACGGAGACCATCAACTTGCTGCTATCGGCATGATTGATAAATGTGAGTAATTGATCGATGTCATCTCTTTCAATCCATAAAATGGGTGTTTTCGCTGGTTTGGATTGCATCACATCGCCTTCATAACCTTTTTCAGGAGTGTTGTTAAAAAATGCGAACATCTGATAATAGGCCTCCTGCGATATCGGATCATATTTATGATCATGGCATTGGGCACATTCCATGGTCAGACCCATGATTCCTTTGCTGAATGTGTTGGTTTTATCCAATACATATTCTACCCTATATTCCTCCGGTATCACTCCACCTTCTTCCGTATATTTATGATTTCTATTAAAGGCTGTGGCTAAAATCTGCTCCTTATTGGCATTTGGCAACATGTCTCCGGCCAATTGCCATGTAATGAACTCATCATAAGGAAGATTTTTGTTGAAGGCATGTATCACCCAATCACGGTAAGGCCACTGTGTCCTGATATTGTCATCCTGATAGCCATAGGAATCCGAGTACCGGGATATATCCATCCAAAGCACCGCCATTTTTTCACCATAAGTGGGATTGGCCAATAGTTCATCAATTATCTCTTCATATGCATCCGTACTTTTATCCGCTTCAAATCTTCGAATAAGGACAGGAGATGGTGGAAGACCTGTCAGGTCAAGACTAATTCTTTTGAGCAGTTCTGATTTTTCAGCTTGGGGATTTGGTTTCAGACCTTTTTGGGCCATTTTCTGGAATGTGAAAAAATCAATTTCATTTTTTGGCCACTCTATGTCTTTGATTTTGGGCAGATCGTGTTTTTTCGGGTTAACAAATGCCCAATGGGGTTCATAAACCGCACCCTGTTCAATCCATTTTTTGATCAGTTTGATTTCTTCAGCTGTCAGACTGAGGTTGGAGTCAGGTGGAGGCATCATTTCATTCGGATCCTCAGAAGAAATCCTGTGATAAACTTCTGATTCATCAGGTCTGAAGGCTACCAAACCAAATTTTCCGGGACTTTCCTTCAGTGCTCCAAAAGCTACTTCCTCCACATCAAGCCGTAATCCCGCCTCTCTCTTATTGGCATCAGGACCATGACATGCAAAGCATTTGTCAGATAATATGGGACGGATATGGAAGTTATAGCTTAACTGTTGAGCGTCACTGAGGGCAATATCCTGATCGGAAGATGGCTTGCAAGCGAGATGGAGAAAGATTAGGATAATGGCAAAATGCCCGAAAGACTTCATGGAAGATGTTAAGTTGCGTTATTTCTGACTTGTAATTTCGAGATAAAATCGGTCAACTTCAATTTGTTAGGTAAAAATTTTATTAATGGGGGTAATGTCATGCTGATCCCGATGGCTGGAGAGAGGTCTATATCCTTTTGCCATTTCTCTCATCATTGTGGATAATAACAAAGTAATTTTTTTTTCACCATGCCGGTAAACCTCATTTATCAACCTGAAAATAATTTTTATTTGCCCACATTTAATCATTAATCCTATCTTTGTTACGATACCAATATTTTTACCATGAGTGAATTGATAGTTCCGCCACTTAAAAGCTGGGTCCCTGTTCCCAAAGATTCTGATTTCACGATATACAATCTGCCTTTTGGGATTTTCCAAAACAAAAGACTTTCTCCAAGAGCAGGAATCGCCATTGGGGACAAAATAGTCGATTTGGCAGTGTTGCATGAGGAAGGTTTTTTTTCCGACATGACACAGTTGCCGCATGGTGTATTTCAAAAGGATACCCTTAATGATTTTATAGCTTTGGGAAAACCCATTACAAAAAGAGTCAGGGAGAAAGTACAGGATTTGCTCAAAGAAGGAAACGGAGCATTGCGTGACCATCAAAGCAGGGGCAAAGCGTTTGTGACAAGAAAGGAAGCACAGATGCTTTTGCCGGTTAAGATCGGGGATTATACGGATTTTTATAGCAGCAAGGAACACGCTACCAATGTTGGAACCATGTTCCGTGACCCAGATAATGCTTTGTTGCCTAATTGGAAACACCTTCCGGTAGGCTATCATGGAAGGTCTTCTTCCATCATTCCTTCTGGAATTCCCATCCATAGGCCCAAAGGGCAATACAAAGACCAGGATATGGAAAAACCCGAATTCGGTCCAAGCCGAAGACTGGATTTTGAACTGGAGATGGCGTTTGTAGTAGGAAAGTCCACCAAGATGGGGGATAGTGTCAGCACTGACGATGCTGAGGATTTTATTTTTGGGATGGTGCTGTTCAATGATTGGTCGGCAAGGGATATTCAGGCATGGGAATATGTTCCATTGGGTCCCTTTCTGGGAAAAAGCTTTGCATCAAGCATTTCTCCTTGGATTGTTACCTTGGAAGCTTTGGAGCCCTTCAGGGTCTCTGGACCCAAGCAGAAACCTGCAGTTTTGCCCTATTTACAATACCAAAAAAACCATGCATTTGATATCAACCTGGAAGTATATATCCAACCTGATGGCTTGAAGAGCACAAAAGTCTCTAACTCCAATTTCAAGTACATGTACTGGAATATCGCCCAACAACTTGCCCACCACACAGTGAACGGCTGTAACATCAACGTTGGTGACATGATGGCTTCAGGTACAATTTCAGGCCCCACTGTGGATAGTTTTGGTTCCATGTTGGAACTTTCCTGGAAAGGTACCAAACCGGTGAAATTGGAAGAAGGAGGAGAAAGAAAGTTTATAGAAGATGGTGATACGGTGATAATGAAAGGCTACTGTGAGAAAGCAGGTATCCGTGTCGGATTTGGTGAGGTGGAAAGCAAGGTGATGCCAGGGAAGCCTAATTGAAGGATGAAGGATAAGGGATGAAGGATGAGAAAGGAAGGATGAAGGATAAGGGATGTAGGTAGACAAGGTGGTGCGTCATTGCGAGTAGCACTTGGGAAACTTTGATATTTTGAACAGTCCTTCGTGCGACGTGGCAATCTCTTTAGATGAAAGATGAGGGGGTGAAACAAAAGAAAAACAATAAAAAAAGTGTCAAGTAAATTCAGGACGTGACAATTTTTTGAGAGTATGGTAAACAATTTTTTTGAATTACTAGGTTTGGTGTAAGAGGTCAAAAATTGAGGTTGATGGTAATTCCAATATCCTTAAATATACAACCCGCCTGCCGTCGGGCCATAGCCGTCAGTTTAAGGACGTAAGACCCTGTTGGTGAGGTGTTTTTGCAATAAATCGTAGATCCCCCTTGGGATCTTTCTTCCTTTTGTTCATATTTGTATCTGTTTTTTTAGTTGAAAAAGGCGGCTTACTTCGTCG
>NZ_JBGTCA010000395.1:0-2648 GCF_041749095.1 Aquiflexum sp.
GCTTAAGTATGCCTTCTGTGAAAACATATTTAAGCTATTTTGTAAATGCATTTTTGGTTACCGAGCTCCCACCTTGGCACATCAATATTAAAAAAAGGCTGGTGAAATCCTCAAAAATTTTTCTCCGGGATAATGGAATGCTACATTATCTTTTGGGCATCAAAGACAGGGAGTCACTTTATGGTAATATTACGGTGGGAAGTTCTTGGGAGGGTTTTGTAATCCATCAGGTTAAATCGATTCTGAATACAGATGATGAAATATATTTCTACAGAACACAGGATGGTGCAGAAATTGACCTCTTGATCAGGAGAGATACCCGATGGCTTGCTGCAGCTGAGATTAAGTTAAGTCTCTCTCCAAAACTTACCAAAGGAAGCTATCTGGCAATGGAAGACCTTGGAGTCGAAAAGCTATATATCATTATTCCTGGAAAAGATAGATATGCTTATGAGTCTAAAGTTGAAGTCATTGGATTATTGCATTTTTTGGACGAAATCAAAGACAAAGGTTGAATCGCACTTTGGTATGAACAGACCTCAAAACTTCTTCCTAAACTCCTTAGGTGTCTCCCCCCTGTATTTTTTAAATGCCCTATTGAAATATGAAAGGTTTTGAAATCCGCTCTGATATGCAACCTGCGAAATAGAGAGATCAGTTTCCTGTAGGAGTTGACAGGCATGATGGATACGGACCTGGCCGAGAAACTCAGTCAAAGTTTTTCCAGTCCTTTCCTTGAAAAACCTGCAGAAGGCTTCTTTGCTCATATTGGCAAGGTCAGCCACTTCCTGCAATTGTACAGTTCTATGACTTTCTGCCAGAATAAAAGACATCACCTGCCCCATTCTTTTTCCTTCTGTTTCGGTATAGGTTTTTTGAGGAATAAGCTTATTGAGCAATGTCATGTCCTTGGATTGCTGTAATTGACGGAGAATTTGTAAAGCACCCATCAGTTTATCCAGTCCTTCTTTCTTTCCAAACTGAATCAATTCTTTCTGGACCACAGCATTGGTCGATCCCTTCACACGATAGCATCCTTTGATTTGATAAAGCCAATGCAGCAATGGAAAAAATTCCTCCACTTCCCAGATATGCTTGCCCAATGTGTCAAAATCAAAAAACAGCGTTATACCCAATGATTGTTTATTTTCCTGTGCGGAGAAATATTCCGGATCTGACCTGAACACATGGGGCATATTGGCCGAAAACAGATAAACATCCCCAGGTTCAAACCTTCCCAGATAATCCCCAACCATTAATTGACCTTTACCTTCCCTGATCCAGGTCAGCTGCCATTCAGGATGTTGGTGCAATTTGTCATAAAAATGGTGTCCTGCATCCACTTGATAGCGGACAAACTCCATTTGGGACTTTGATATTTTAAAGGGTATTACTTTTGCCATTTACAGTATGATATTAATATGAATTTATAAAATTTTCTAATATTTAATCAACATAGTATCACCATTAACTAACCAAGTGTAAGTAACCTTGTTGTTTCAGGCTTACCTTTGAAAAAAACCAAAAAGAATATGAATTGGAAAGGCGTATTTCCGGCTGTGACCACCAAGTTCCATCAAGATGGGAGTTTGGACATGGACATGTTTTTCAAAAACCTTGATGCACAATTGGAAGCCGGTGTGCATGGCATCATTCTCGGGGGAACCTTGGGGGAATCAAGTGTGCTGAGTCAGGATGAAAAAATCAAACTCACTACCGACACTGTAAAATACATCAATGGAAGGATTCCCGTTATCCTTAACATCGCCGAAGGTGCAACAAGGGATGCTATTTTTTGGGCACATAAAGCAAAAGAAATGGGAGCCTCAGCACTAATGATATTGCCTCCTATGAGATACGCAGCAGATCACAGGGAAGTGGTGCAGTACTTCAAAGACGTTGCAAATAGCACGGATTTGCCGATCATAATCTATAACAATCCGATAGATTACAAGACTTTGGTGACTATTTCTATGTTTGGGGAATTGGCGGAGTGTGAAAATATCCAAGCCATCAAAGAATCTACCCGGGACATATCAAATGTGACCAGGATGAGAAATCAGTTTGGAGACCGATACAAATTACTTTGTGGTGTAGATTCCTTGGCCATGGAGGAACTGTTAATGAGTGCTGATGGTTGGGTAGCAGGATTGGTCTGTGCTTTTCCAAAAGAGACTGTAGCCGTATATAATTTAGTAAAGGCAGGAAAGTACGAAGATGCTTTAAAAATCTACCGATGGTTCTTACCTTTATTGGAATTGGATATCCACCCAAAGTTGGTACAATACATCAAACTTGCTGAACAGATGGCCGGAATCGGCTCCGAATGGATCCGAGCTCCAAGGCTGACTTTGGTAGGAGAAGAAAGAATAAAAGTAGAAAATATCATCAAGCGTGGACTGGAACACAGACCCAACCTTTGAGGTTTTTTTTGGATCTCGAAGGTTTTTAATAAGGCAAGCCTATAATTATGGGATTGTGAAGTAGTTAAAATATAACCTGGTTGAAATATGCCTTCGGCGATATAAAATGGAAATATGGGTATCTATCCCAAATTATTTCAATTTATTTCTACTTTATTTCAACCTTATTTCAATTTATTTCCACTCTATTTCAACCATATTTCTATAATATTTCTACTCTATTTC
>NZ_JBGTCA010000396.1:0-4797 GCF_041749095.1 Aquiflexum sp.
TACTGTTGATGCCATAGAATTCAAACGCAAACCCAAAGAAATTGAGGTGGACAAAGAAACCTTGGAAAAATATTCAGGAGATTATGACCTAGGAGGACAGGTAGCCAAATTTTACTTAAAAGAAGGAAATGAAAATACGCTATACCTTTTTGTGCCAGGCCAACCGGAGTATGAGTTGTTGTCCATTAGCAAGGATAAGTTTTCGCTTAAAATCGTAGAGGGATTTGTGATTGAGTTTTTGGAAGATGAAGAAGGTAATATAAAAGAAGCCAAATTTATTCAACCGAACGGGGTTTTTGTAGCTAAGAAAAAATAAAATTTACCATACAATTCCATTTTAATCAATGGTTATGGTAATTGGTCCAATTCATAATCCGTAACATAAAACTTTTGCCTCAATTATTCAACTCATCTCTTTCTTGACAATCTTGGTCATTAATGGAATTTTGATCCATTTTGGCAAAATCATGATAAGAAGCCAAATTATCGGGTTTACAATAATATCAGCCTTCTTTTTAAAAAGCTGTCGGATACATTTTTTTGCAATAAACTCGGGTTCCAAGATCATAAATTTCCCAAAAAACCCTTTTTCGACTCTTTTCATGACGTCATCATTGGTTCGAATTGGCCCGGGACACACTACACTGACCGAAACATTTGTTCCCTTCAGTTCCTGGTTCAGACCTCTTGAAAAGGAATATATAAATGATTTGGATGCAGGATAGACTGTTTTAAAACCTATTGGAAGATAAGCAGCCAAACTGGAAATGTTTAAAATGTATCCAGCCGGTTGTTTCAAGAGGTTGGGAAGCAGTTGATGGCTGAGTGCAGAAGTAGTGACCACATTCAGGTTAATGATATTATTGATATATTCTATATCAACATTGGTTATCTTTCTTGTTCCTCCGGTTCCCACATTATTGATCAGGATAAAGACGTCAAAATATTCATTTACCCAGTTTGCCAAGTCAATCACATTTTGATAAACAGATAAATCTGTCTCATAAGGCCTGGAATCGATCTCATATTTATCTTTTAATTCCGTGCAAAAATCCTCAAGTCCATGGTTAGGTCTACTTACCAAAATTGTATTGATTTTCATTTTGGATAGTTCAATTGCAAAAGATTTACCCAAACCATGCCTCGCTCCTGTGATTAATGCAAATTGTTCCATATTTACCATTTATAGCGCATTCTTTTAGAGAAAATAATTGTGCCTAGGTTTTTATCACGTTATCATGCTGCCCATTTATACTGACAAGAATAAACGGTTAAGACATAACAGGAAAAGTAAAATAGAAAGTACTGCCTTTCCCTTCTTCCGATTCCAGCCAAATTTTGCCCCCCATGTTATCTACTATTTTTTTGACAATAGCCAGACCCATTCCGGTTCCACTGTACTTTTCCTTGCCGTGAAGCCTTTGAAAAATAATAAAGATTTTTTCATGAAATTCGGGGGAAATCCCTATCCCGTTATCACTGACAGAAACCAACCATTCATGTTTTCTCTTATTGGTATTAATAGTGATTTCAGGAGTTACATCATCCTTGCAGTATTTGAGTGCATTGCCGATGAGATTTTGGAAAATCTGCAAAACGGGCCCTTTATGTGCCATGATGGAAGGAAGGTCCTCATAGATCACTTTGGCACTTTTTTCTTCAATCAGTTGGCTGTGGAGCATGCACACTTCATTCACTACCATCTGGAGGTCCACCACTACTGATTCTTCGGAGATTTTACCTATCCGCGAAAACTCCAGCAGGTCCAAAATGATCTGCCGCATCCTTTTGGCACAGTCCACCGCAAAATTGATATACCGGATTGCTTTTTCATCCAGTTCCGATCCATATTTTTTTTCCAACTGGGCCAAAAAGCTGGTGATCATCCTCAGGGGCTCTTGCAGGTCATGTGAAGCAACATAGGCAAACTGTTCCAATTCCCTATTGGAGATTTCCAGGTCATGGGCATGTTTTTTCAATTGGGCGTTGAGTCTCTTCCGGGCTTCCTCAGCACTTTTTCTGCGATGAATATCCTGAAAACTGCCAAATAGCCGGACACATCTGCCTTCTTCGAAATCTGCATTTCCTATGGCCCTCACCCATCTTTCTTTACCTTTAGCTGTAACAATCTTCAGCTCCACATCAAAAGGTGTCCCATGTTCAATGGCTTCCTTGACTTTTTGTCTGATGGTGTCTCTGGATTTTCCTTCCTTGTAAAAATAGATGGCCGATTCCAGATCCGGTTCATAATCTTCATCAAGTTCATGAATTTCCCGGGTGATTTTAGAAATAAAAAGTTTACCGGTCACAAGGTCAGCTTCCCAGCCTCCCAATCTGGCCACGCCTGTGGCATTGTCAAGAAGATTTTGCAGCTCTTTGGTATCGCTGACATCTCTAAGAACACCGATCATACGGATCGGGTCCCCATCTTCATCCCTGATCAAATGTCCCATTTCTTCAACAAAAGCGATGCTGCCGTCACCTTTTCGGATCCTGAATTCCTTATGCCACCTGAACTGACCTGAATCTTCCAAAAATTCCTTCCAGGACTGTTTATTTTTTTCCCTATCAGAATTAATCATCATAGCTGCCCAGTCAGAAAGTCTGAACGGTTCTTCTTTTTTATCAAAATCAAAAATCCTGTAAAAACCTTCACCCCATTCAAAAACATCCTGCACAATGTCCCAATCATAGATTGCATCATTGGTGACTTTGTTGACGTATTCATACCGCTCATTGCTTTTTTGAATGGCTTCCCGGTAAAGCACCTGATCGGTTATGTCACGAAAATTATCCACCAATCCATTGATCACCGGTTCATGAAACATATTGGTGACGGTGGCTTCTATCCAATGATAGGTCCCATCCTTATGAAGTGTCCGTGAAATATTATTGCCAAAGGGTACACCCGGATTCTGCAGGGCCTCATTGAGGCTTTCGGCTACTATTTCCCTGTCTTCAGGATGGATGATTTCAAATAACTGAAGATCAAGTGCCTCTTCTTCAGAATAACCCAAAGTTTTGACGATAGAGGGAGAAACATACTTGGCCATTCCGTCCAATCCCAAAATCGCAAAAGAATCGGCACTGTTTTCAACCAATGTTCTGAACCGTTTCTCGTTTTGCTCCAAAGATTGGCCTGTCAAGATCTGATTGATGTTCAGAATAAGATTATCCGATACGGTATCCAACAATTGCCTCTCTTCCTTTAAAAATGGGCCTTCATCCGCTAAAGGTTTTTCATTGTGATAGACCACCAGAATACTGAATTCATTTCCATCAAAATCCCTTTTGTTGCTAACTAGTGACCATTTTGAAGGTTTGTGGTGCCGGGATGGAAACTCTTGGTTCTTGTAAGCTATGAATGCGGTCACCTCTTCTTCAAACTGAAAACCTGTCGGCAGTATTTCCACGGCACATGAAAGCAACTTCTCCACTGAAAGTTTTTGGCTGCTGAGATTGGCAATCTGATACAGGCAGGTTTGTTCTTTGACCCTTTCACTCAGATTTCCCAAAGCCCCCGCCAACTTCAATTCGGTTTTTTTTCTTTCAGTGATATCCGTATGAGTACCTGACATGATGAGTGGTTTGCCATCTTCGGACCAACTGATGATTTTGCCCCTGTCATTGATCCAGACAATACTGCCGTCCTTATGAAGCATCCTGCACTCTATATCATAATAGTCTATTTTTTTATCAAAGCAGTCCTGAATTATGGATCGGGAAATATCCATATCGTCTGGATGGATCAGTTTGAACCAGGTACCTTCTTCTATAGGTTGAAGCTCTTCCAACGTATATCCCCCGATTTCTGCCCAGCGTTCGTTGATGATGACTTCTCCGGTCTGAATATGCCATTCCCATGTCCCCACCCGCGTTGCCTCAATGACATTATGGAGTCGCATGGCTTCTGTTTTGGATACCATCTGGGTTTCCAGAAGCATCATTTTGCTTTTTCTCAGCTCAAAAAGCTGGACCACTTGGTTGGCCAGGGATTTCAACGCTTTTTTATGCCGGTCATTCAGTTTCCTGGGCTTTCGGTCTATCACACTTAAGGTCCCCACTGTTTCTCCTTTGGGACCGGTCAGGGGCACTCCGGCATAAAAAACAACATTGGGATTTCCGGTAACCAGGGGATTGGTACAGAAAGCCGTTGCTTCCCGTGCGTCATTCACCATAAAAATATCCTTTTTAGATTCGATTGCCACAGCACAAAATGACACTTCTATAGGTGTCTGATCTATATCGAGACCGTGGTGGGATTTAAAAAATTGCCTTTTTTCATCTACAAGAGAGATCAGGGCAATAGGGCAATCGCAAATTATTGCGGCAAGTTCTGTGATGGCATCATATTCTTTTTCAGGAGAAGAGTCCATCAGCTCCAATGAATGGAGGGATCGAAGTCTTTCCTGATTATCAAAGAGATTTTTACTCATAATTTTGAATCATTTCCATTTTAGCCGACGGTTAGGAGGCCTGACTGGAAAATTGAAGATTTCAATATACCACAATTATTTCCTAAAAACAGAATGCCGGAATAATCAGGTTCCGGTATTCTGGGAATTGATGTTTAAAAAATATTGAGAAACCTATCATCCATAGATTTCTTCCAGAACCTGGGCCAGACGTATTCCCCCTGCAGTCAGCCTTTCTTCTACATGATGATAATGTCTGTAGATATATTCATATCCAATCCTTCCATTTTCAGGTATATCATACATGGCAGGCCTTATGGCAGCTGCTTCCCTCAACCAATCAGCGGGGCTTTTTGAAGTATATTTATAAATCAGATCAGGG
>NZ_JBGTCA010000397.1:0-16798 GCF_041749095.1 Aquiflexum sp.
TCGCTGTTGGCAGCCCGGACTCTAAAGACATATTCTCCATGGGGAACTCTGGTATAATTCGCCATGTGCAGCGTACCTGCATCACGCCAATCCGGATCGTAACCTTCCAGTAAATAGGAGTATTGGTTTGACTGGGGATCCCGATAGTCGAGTGTGGCAAACTCAAAAGAAAAAGTGTTTTTATTGTGCGGAAGCCGGATTTCCCGGGATTTCCAAATGGGTGCCTGTAATGGCCCATCAGGGTCAGGAAGTATTGATTGACCTGCAAGAATGAAATCTGTGAAAACCACGGGAGATGGGGCCCCAGCCGGTGCGATCTTATCGGGATTAAACACAGTAATTCCATTGATCCCTCCAAAAATCAAATTACCTGACTGATCACAATCACAGGAAGAAATATAGGGGAATGCACTGACACCATGGCGTGGCCCAAAGGTGTAAAATGACCTGGCTTCAGGGTCAAAGCGGGTCAATCCTTTTGAGGTTCCTATCCAAATATGTCCTTTATTATCCCCAAGTATACAGGATATCTGATTATCAGGAAGACCACTGTTATAGGCTGTGAAATGAGTAAATGTATGGTTTTTAACATCAAACTGATTGAGCCCGGATTTACTTGTTCCAATGAGCAGGCGGCCCGGTGATTCTTCATAAATGCCCGTGATGAATTCCCCATGCAGGCTGTTCGGGTTACCGGGGACGTTTTGAAAACGGGTGAATGTTTTCGTCCCTTTATCAAATCGGTTCAGTCCTCCCCCCTCGGTACCGATCCAAATCACACCTGGTAAGGAAGGAGCCTCATAAAGAGTGGTAATATTGGAATGGCTGAGGCTTCTCTTATCTTCAGGTTGATGGATATAGTGGGACACATCTCCTGTTTCCCTATTAAGGTTAAAAAGCCCAGTCCATCTTGTCCCGAACCATAACAAGCCCTCGCTGTCTTCAAAAATGTAAACGACATTACCGATTTCGATCCCGGTACTTGTAGTGCCGACCCATATCGGGATGAATTCAGCTGTCTCCTCATCCATTTGGTAGACACCACCGTTTCGTGCTGCTGTATCTCCTGCACCGATCCAAAGCGTACCGTCTTTTGTTTGTGCCATGGCCCTAATGGCGATATCTTTAGACATAATTTTAGAATACGCCTGGTAAGCCGGATTTTCATTTTCAAAATGCTTATAGCTGATCAGAGTATTTTCAGGAAAAAGTGCATTTACGCGTAAAATCCTGGATCTTCCTACACCAAGTACATTGATGATATTATGGGAATTCGTTGGGGTAAGTGTAACGTGTTCAAAAGGTTTTTGACTTGAATGGATTTTATTAAGACCTCCAAGTCCGGTGGTCCAAAGCATGCCGTCCCGCGTTTGATACATACTCCAAACTGTTACTGATCGAAGGGAACCGGGATTGTCCGGGTCCGGTTTAAAGCGTAGGAGTTCGGCTGTCAAAGGATCGTAGCGCACCATACCATGGTAAACGCCACCTATCCAGATAGCCCCCTCATTGTCTTCATGGATAAAACGTATGCCGCCCACTTCTGTCTGAAAATCCCAAAACGGGGCGCTAAGTTTATCGGGCTGAACCGGATCATAAATATGACGGGTAAAAATCCCCGATTCCCGATCCATGGTATGCAGTCCGTTATTCCAGGTACCGATCCAAAATGTGCCTCCCGAGTCCTCAAAAATACACATGACATGATTGGAAATTAAGGTGTTGGGGTCGTTGGGATCGTTCAAATAGCGTGTGAAGGTTTCCGATTCCCGGTCAAAACGGTTCAGGCCACCGGGTCCCGGATTGTCTCCCCCGCGGCCCCAGGGCTCGTTGGTTCCTACCCAAAGCGTTCCCTTACTGTCTTCAAAAATGGCCCGTGCCTGATCATTACCAAGTGAGGCAGGATCATCAGGATTATACATAAATCGTGTAAATGAACCCGTTTTGCGGTCCATACGATTGAGACCGTGTTGCGTCCCCACCCAAAGATGTCCAAGGTGATCTTCCATGATCACTGAAATGGAATCATTGCTTATACTCGCTGGATTTTCAGGGTCATGCCTGAAATGGGTAAATTTCCCGTTTTCAGGTTCAAAGCGGTTCAATCCACCACCATAGGTTCCGGCCCAAAACGTGCCTTCAAGGTCAACATACACTGTCTCAACCCAATTCGATGAAAGAGAAGTAGTATTTTTAGGATCGTGGCTATAATTCGTAAAAGAATATCCATCGTAACGGTAAAGACCGTTTATTGTAGCGACCCAAATAAAACCTACTGAATCCTCTGCGATTTCTAAGGTACCTGTAACTCCATCAGGCAATTGAAGGTGTTCAAACCAGAAGGACGGTTGTTGACAGAAACTTGTTTGTGCTGTATTCAGCACAATGCAGGTACTGAATAAAAAGATCTTGAAAATACCGGTCAATGCTTTCATAACCCTGCATTTATTATTGGTCGTCTGTTCTGTCCAAGGCAAGTGCTTGGTTTTCAGTAAGTAAATTTAATTATAAAATCCTTTAAACAACTTTAGATATCGCTTTCTTTAACAAATGATAGTTCTTAATCAGTCGAATTAAAAACTCCAATTAAAAAGAAAGATTGAGATAAGCCTGACAGCCGTCAAGGCAGGGGTGTGAAACAGGTTTCTTTCCTCCTTGGAAAACATTTTAATACAGGGTAATTTTGCTTGTTACCCATCCTATATAAATTATATGAGTCTTAAAATTGACAAAACTTTTATGCATGTTCTTGGACATGGATTGCACAAATAGGACGGAGAATGCATCAGTTAGCTTGAAGTACGGTGTTTTGATCAAGAGACAATAGCCATTTGTTTTCATGCTTTACAACCACGTATGTTTTGATATTTCGCTGATTTTCGTGCATCACCATAACTGGCAACTCGAATGGGCTGATTAAATGAGTAACCACAGCAAGGGCCACAGTGGGTGTTACAAAGCGGATTTTCATTTTTTCAATGGTCATGGTTACCCCTTTTAAAAACGTTTGATGTACAGCTCTGACTTCATTTAGAACCTCCTCACGCCCATTGATGATACCGCCCCCAGGGTTGATATGCACCCAATCATCTGTGGTATAACTGTGGGCATTTTTAAATCCCCCATCATTGAAATCTTCCTGAAATGCGATAATCACATTCTTCACTGATTCTCTGTCTGATTGGATTTGGGCCAAGCTAAGAAAAAAGGTGAAATTGAAAATGGTGAAAAGGATAAGGGTTTTCATTTTGATTTTTCAGTTCAAGTGAAAATAGTCTCTATTTAGTTTTCTAATTTTTGGAAAATATTTGACCCATGATTTGATAGCATTCCACATATTCCCGCAAAGCAGGGACAGGCAAAAAAGCCTTGCAGATCATAGCTTTATATGTTTTATCCCTTAGGTTACAGAATTCTTTGTAGTTTTGATATCATGGCTTCTGAATTTAAGTTAGTAATGATTCATTGTTTATAATCAGTTATGGCCAGGAATAACTATAAATGCTGCGGTATTCTATGATAAAGAAATTAAGGAGATCATTGATTTAGAATTTTTTGAAATACCTCGTCCTCCGGAGTCCAGCAATCTTATCATTGACAAAATCAGATCAGAAGTCAAGGTATTAAGCTACAATAATGTTACAGTTTCTTATAGCAAAGGCATTTATAATAGTAAGAAATATTATGTAATTGATAGTAATAGTAACATTCATAAAGGAGACCCATCTACCTTTAAAAAGAATCAAATAGGCTCTGTATGTGAGCTACATTCGCCTGATGCCGGATCCTGAGAATATATTTGCATGAGAACCTCCAATTCTAAACTATTCATGCATAGAACTAGATTTCAAATTCAATAATTTTAATTATCTTTCCCCACACTTCTTCAAGTTCTTTAAAATGAAACAATACTTAACCCGGCTGTTGTTTGTACTTACCGTTTTTATAACGGCAGAGTTCGTCGTTCAGGACAGGGTGGTTGTTTACCATGATGAACTTCCGGAGATTGCCAAGTCGGAGTGGGTTTGTAACAATGACCTTCCCATAGTTCACCAACAGTCGTATTTTGATGAGTTTTCTCATACGCATGGGGCAACTCCCCTAAAAGCCCCCTTGGCTTATATTTCATTTCCTGTATATCAGACTTTTTTTTACTTAGAAAAACTGCAACCAACAGATGGCTACACTTTTGTTTTTTATCTAACCTGCAAATCCAACATCCCCCATCTCAACCGGGATGACGAAGACCCAGCTTTCATTTTAGGGTAAAATTTACCCTTCCTTTTTATCAATCTCCCACCCCATAAAATGGTGGGGTATTAATGCTGCTTCTATGCACCTAAACAGCGATTCTTTACTATAGATAAACAAGAAATGAAAGCTTTAAATAATGAAAACAAGTTTAACCTCCTGCTCAAAAAATGGGATGGAGACAGAACATGCTATGACCTGGCACCATATCATACCATACTGAAACATATCAAACAAGTGGGGATTACCCTATCGGACAAATCGGAATCCGAGTTAGAGGTGATGGCAAAAAATCTCAAAAAAATGGTTTATGAAAATCCTGACCTTGATAGCCACCTTCCCCAAGTTTATGCTTTGGTTGGGGAGGTTATCAAAAGGAAGCTACATATCAATCCCTATGATGTGCAACTGATCGGGGCCATTGCTTTGCATCAAGGCAACATCATCGAAATGCAAACAGGCGAAGGCAAGACACTCACCGCAGTATTTGCTGCCATACTCAATGCATTGACTGGAAAAGGAGTGCATGTCCTGACTTTCAATGATTACCTGGCCAAAAGGGATGCTGATTGGATGAGGCCTATATATGGTTATTTTGATTTAACCGTCTCCCATGTCGATGGGCAAATGGATCAGATTCTAAAAAAAGACGCATATAATACTGATATAACCTATGCCACTGCCAAAGAAATGGGATTTGATTATTTACAGAGCAATATGGCTTATGCCAAGGGAGAGATGGTAATAAGGGACTTTAATTATGCTATTGTGGATGAGGCTGATGCCTTGTTGATAGATGAGGCCAGAAATCCCTTGGTAATGGCCGGCAGTATGGAGAATACCTATTTGGATCCTTACGAAATCGCCAAATTCGTAGAGGGCTTTCAAAGGAACAGGGATTACCTCCTAAACGAATACCAAACCGATTTGTACCTGACGGACAAGGGCATAGAAAAAGTGGAGAAACAGTATGGCCTCTCCAATCTTTTCGAGGAAATCAACCAGCCCCTGCATGCTTCCATCAACCTGGCATTGCAGGCTGCCGTGTTACTCAATAGGGACATAGATTATGTGGTGAGGGAAAAAAGCATAAAGTTGGTGGATGAACTGACCGGAAGGATAAATGAGGACCGCAAATGGCAAAACGGACTGCAGACGGCCGTAGAAGCCAAGGAGGGACTTCCAATTCAAACAGAGGGGACAGTGCTGTCTTCCATTAGTATACAGCACCTGATGAGGCTTTATCCAAAACTTTCGGGCATGACCGGCACCGCAAGAGATGCCGCAGAGGAGTTCGACAATTTCTATGGCCTAGGTGTAGTGGTGATCCCTCCCAACCGGCCGCTTTGTCGGATCGATTTTGATGATGCCGTATATGCAGATAAAACAGGCAAATACAAGGCAATTGTGGGAGAAATAAAAAGGGTTCACAGTTTGCAAAGGCCCATATTGATTGGCACCCTGACAATAAAAGAATCAGAGGAACTACTGGCGGAACTCCAAAAGCATCAACTTTATTGTGAGCTGCTCAATGCCAAAAACGATGCATATGAAGCCCAGTTAATCTCCAAAGCCGGAAAGCTGGGAGCTATCACGATTTCAACCAATATGGCAGGTAGGGGAACCGATATTCTGCTTGGCGGCGGTGATCCGGTGGAACGGGTGAAAGTAGTGAAATTGGGTGGCCTCCATATCATAGGGACCAACCGCCATGAAAGCATACGAATTGATTGGCAGCTTCGGGGTAGGGCCGGTAGACAAGGAGATCCTGGATCCAGTAGGTTTATTGTCAGCTTGGAAGACGACTTGATGGTCAGGTACAGGCTGAGGGAGCTGTTGCCAAAAAAATACAGGCAGACAGCCGGAAAAGGACAACTTGCGCATCCTGTTTACGCGCGCACCATTGCACAGGCACAGCGGATCATCGCTGCCCAAATGTTTGAAATCCGTAAAACCCTGCTCCATTACAGCACCTTTGTAGAGCAACAGAGAAAATTCACCTTGGCAAAGCGTCAGGAGATTTTTCATGGTGAAGATGAGAAAAAAGCACACATTCTCAACCTGTGGGATTTGTTTTGGACTAACCATTTGAACTTCACCAATCAGTTGCGGTCAGGGATATATTGGGAACGGGTGGCCGGCAATGATCCGCTGCGGGTGTTTTTTCAAAAAGCAGATCAACAGTTCCGGGAAAAGGTAAAAGAGACTGAAGAACGAATCCAAATGCTTCAAACCAACAAACTTCACCACTCCATCAAGCGGCCCTCTACCACTTGGACCTACATTGTAAATGACAATCCATTCCAAAATAAGATTGGCATCTTCCTTTCCAGCAGTGGAAACATTGGGTTCCAAATCGACCTTTTGGTAGGCCCAGTCATGTTTTTGATGAAACTGGCAAGACGTATGCTTAAACCCAGACCTAATCAAAAGGAATGATTAAAATGATCAGAAAGGGTAATGACATCAAGACGGGCTGCAGACCTCTCTCCACGATAGCCCCGATAGCTATCGGGGGGATCGAGGTGACAAGGCAAAGTCCTGTAATAGATTCGAATGCTATTTGTAGTTCTAAACCATCAATTTCAAAATCTGTGATTGGTAGAAAAGGTGATCTAAAGTTTAAAATTTTTCAATCAGTTTTTTTTGGTTGACCACTGGATTGGCATACATGGCGAGAAAATTTCTGACAGCTACCATGTCACTTTGGTCAACACCTTTATGGAATCTTGCTTCGAAGTGGGCTTTCTCCTCTGCGGTATATTTTTCAGAGAATTCCTTTCCATCATTCAGCAGGTCGTAGGCAATGTATTTGGTAGGCCAGAGTTTATAGCCTGAGATAATCTGTTGGTCGATAAGTTCTGCAAATGCCTGTAACTGCTTGGCAGGGCTGATTACAGATATTTGGATCTGTTCTATTTGATCGGTCAATAAATCACCTACATGGATATGGATCCTGTTTTTCTGCCCCAAGATGCCACTCAGCAGCGTATGAAAGTCCTCATTTTCACCCTTTACATAAGCTTCAGATCTTGCCTTGGCCAAAAGTTCAGGCATCTTAAGGATATCCGTAGGGTCGTATTCATAAGAAATACTGATCGGTACCACATTGATTCTTTTGAAATATTCCAACAAGCTTTCATTTTCGTCCGACGCCATGGCGATCATTTTAAGTACTCCCTTATGGGTCAAGTCATTGCCGTCCTTGGTCCTTCCTTCTCTTTGGGCAATCCATACAGAACGGTTCTCCCGCAAAAGCGCAGTTCGGATATAGGAAGAGACAGTCTTGGAGGCTTCAAGTAATTCCCTTGAGGATAGTCCTCTTTTGATGATGAAACTTCTGGTCAACCTGGCCAAGGTTCTCAAAAACTGCTTTTTGACCAGATTGTCACCAATGGCAGAAGTAGTCATAGCTAATCCATGCTCGTAAAGACAGGTATTGAGAAGGGAAGTATCCAGGATAATATCCCTGTGATTGGAGATAAAAAGATAAGAAGTGTTTTTTGATAGTTTCTCAAAACCCGAGGTACTCATGCCGTTTGAACTGCTTTCCAGCACTCTTTTGACCCCTGGGTAGATAAAATTGATCTGGAAATCCCGGATGGAGTGGCAATGAAGCAAAAGGTCTTTCCAGTATTCATCATTTTTATCAGGAAAAGTATAATTCATCATGGCCTTAAGCATCGGATGGTCAATCACTTCTCTGATGGCTTGATTTACTTCTGTATCGTAATACGGTCTTATATCTTCAAATGGAGACATTTTCACTGGGTTGATGAAATACAAAGAAAGTAAAATTTTAGTGATAAAGGGTTTTATTTATTTGGTAAGTTTCTGGCAGTATGGCATACAATCATTATTTTTAATGGTTATCCGCTTCATTGCCAATAACCCAATATTCTACTATAAAGGGGTAGAAAGTCCCAAGTCGGAAGTCCCCAGCGGCGGCAGGCAGGGATGTACCCGTCATTTCAGATTTTTGGCCAGAATTATTTGAATTACCATTTTTTTGGCATCATTGCGTACTACATTTTTTTAATAGAAAGATTATTATAAGTATGCAAAAATTTCATTTACATTTGATGTGCTTTTTGTAAGGTATTTGTGAAAAAATCAGAATTGGCTTTCTTAGTGCTGATTGTTCTCTTTGGAGTTCAGGCTTTTGCTTTTGATGCCCATTCAGTCAAAGATAAGCTTACTTGCGAAAGAGATAAATTTTCTTCTAAAGCGTTTGTTACGGCCGGTCAAAAAACGGAAATGACAGCTGACCGCAATGCTGATGTCTTACATTCGATTAACTCTTTTTCTTTTCTATCAAAGGAAAAAATAAATGACTTGCATTTCCCTAAAATCGGTCCTGTATTATCTCATCATTTATTTAAGTTAGTTTCTCCCAAAGTAAAGGTTTTATTTCCATCAGTTTTTACCGATATTACAGATTGTCTTTATCCCTATTTTTTCTTTTTCTGAGAAATATTTCCCATTTCTCTTTCTATGACAGCAATCTGTTCATTTACAATTTTCATTTATAAAATCTAATTGTTTTCATAACTACCTTATGGAAAATAAGTTAATGCCAAAAGATGCTTGGGGTTCCAGGCTAGGGCTTATCTTGGCTATGGCCGGAAATGCTGTGGGTCTGGGGAACTTCCTAAGATTTCCTGTTCAGGCCGTTCAAAATGGTGGTGGCGCATTTTTGATTCCCTATTTGATCTGTTTTTTATTGATGGGAATTCCTCTTTTACTGATTGAATGGTCATCGGGTAGATTTGGTGGTAAATTCAACAACCACAGTACTCCCTATATCATGGATGGAATGGGCAAAGCGAAGATCTGGAAATATATAGGTGTATTTGGGATTTTTACCAATGTAGCTGTGGTAGCGTATTACACTTACATTGAATCATGGAGTTTGGTATATGTTTTACATGCTGTCATTGGAACATTCGAAGGAATGTCACAGTCCGCTGTAGCTGATTTTTTTACGGCTTATGTGGATGTTTGGTCCACGAGTACAGGAATTCCCTTTGAAGCTGTGTTCTTCTATATCTTGGTATTGGCGTTGAATATAATTATCCTCTCCAAAGGTTTGGGCGGTATTGAAAAAGTGGCTAAAATAGGAATGCCCTTGCTGATCTTATTTGGGATAATCCTGGCCGTCAGAGGCCTGACTTTAGGGGAATCAGGAAAATCTGAACTTTTTCCTGAGGCAAATGCATGGGATGGTCTGAATTTCCTATGGACCCCACAATTTGACTCCCTGTCAAACCCGAAAGTCTGGCTGGCCGCTGCCGGTCAGATATTCTTTACGCTATCAGTGGGCATGGGAACGATTCAGTGTTATGCTGCCTATATCAAAGCCAATGAAGATATCGCATTAAATGCCGTATCTGCAGGGTTTTTGAACGAGTTTGTTGAAGTAGTGCTAGGTAGTAGTATTGTTATTCCCATAGCAGCAGGATATTTGGGTCTGGATTGGGTCCTCACCAATGCGGGGTTTGGAATGGCCTTTCAAACTATGCCTTTTCTCTTCCAACAATGGGGCGAAATAGCCGCAGCGTTTGCGGGTGTATTTTGGTTTGGGCTTTTGTTTTTTGCCGGAATCACTTCTTCCTTGGCCATGGGAACGCCTTGGATGGGTTTTATGAAAGATGAATTTGGGTGGGGCAAAACAAAGGGCGCCTGGTCTTTCGGTGCATTGGCCTTGATTATGGGGCTGCCTACAGTATTGCTATATCAATATGGGGTTTTTGATGAATATGATTACTGGGCAGGAACTGTCAGTTTGGTGGTCTTTGCTTTGCTTGAGTCAGTGTTGTTTTCATGGGTTTTTGGGATCAACAAAGGCTGGAATGAAATCAATGAAGGTTCAGATCTTAAAATTCCACAGGTCTATAAATTCATCATCAAATACGTTACACCTTTATTGCTGCTCGTGGTTTTTTTAGGTGCATTGATTACCCCATATCAAAACGAATGGTCAGAAAATATTTCCAATGTAATGAATGGGGGGAATTGGGTTTTGGATAATAGTTCTTTAGTGAAAAATATATTTAATTATGGTTTAAATGAAGAATTGCAAAAAGCTGAAAATGAGATTCAAAGACAATTTATAGAAAGAAAAATATTCTATATCAATATGTCTAGAATTCTCTTGATCGGCCTGTTTGGGTTTATCAGTTTTCTGGTCTATTTATCACACAACAAACGCATAAAAGAAGGAAAGGTAAATTATGAATAGCATAGCATTGGTAATGCTGCTGGTCACACAGGGAACTGTCACCGCAGCCACGTTATATTTTCTTTACAAAGTGTTGAATTCATCAAAAAAGTGAATCTGGTTTTACAGTAATCTGGATTAGATTTATCATATAAAATCAATTTAATCCGGTATATAATTTGAGGAATGAGCTCAGGCATATTATATGTAAATAATGAATAATTATTTGAAACAATTAATCGGAATCACGCTAATTATCACCCTGATATTTCATGGGTTGGTTTTGTCCTATTTTTCTATTGCTGAAGATAACCATGATGCTTCAGAGGCTTATTTTTCCGATTCGTTTATAGGCGAATTACCAGATGACTTGCCGATGCTTTCATTATCGGATCAATTGGTAGTTGTTGGCTCAAAAGCACCTTTTTTAGGGGGTAGTTTACATAACAATATCATTGCTGTTTATGCTTTTCACTTTGAAAAGTATGTTAATTCAATTATCAAGATCAGTCAAAAAATTGATCTTATTTTTGATATTAAGGCTTTAAAGTACCCCACACATTATTTTTGGTAGGAACTGTTTTTTTACATCGATTCTGCTTAAGTGCTGAATTGGATTTACCGGTCAATGACAGGATTTTAAAAAATATATACCAAACCAAAAATTGAAATGAAACAGCCAATTTTGATTCAAAAAGAAGATATCAAACAAATCCGATTTCCAAAAGAGGAGGTCCTTAAGAGCGATTTGGAGATAAAAATGCGGGATAAGGAACTTGAAAAAGCACTCGCCCTGGGAAACCTTGAACACTGCAAAGTCAAATTGATATTTTCCGATTGGGGAATGAACACCTATGAGGTCGAAACCACAATCTGGGCCTTGACGGATGAAAGCATTTGCCTAAAAGGTGATTTGCTTTTACCGAAGCGTGCAGTACTCAGTATATCATAAAAATGTATTATGGTTATCCGCTTTCTTGACAGTAACGCTATATTCTCCTTCAATAAGATCGGAAGTCCGAAGTCGGATGAATCGGACATTTAAGTTTCTTTGAGAGAATTATATTGAATTACCATTTTACTGGCATCATTGCGGACATACCAAAAAATAACTAAGGGAAATCAAATTGATTTTCCTTAGTTAAATTAAATTCTATTAAAAAAACACACATGGAAATATTCCTTTTAACAGAAACGTGGATTGCTTTAGCCACCTTGACATTCCTGGAAATTGTCCTGGGAGTGGATAACATTATATTCATTTCGATTATCTCCAATAAGCTTCCCGAGAATCAGCAGGAAAAAGCAAGAATACTTGGACTTGCTTTCGCTATGATATTTAGGATAGTTTTATTGTTGGGGATATCCTACATCATCAGGTTTAATGAACCCCTGATCACTGTCTTTGATTTTGATCTCAGTGGCAAAGATTTGATTTTGGCATTTGGGGGCCTGTTTCTTTTGTTCAAATCGACTTTGGAGATCCATCACAAAATGGAAGGAAAAGCCGAAGAGGTACAAGCAAACACAGCCAAAAGTCTGTCTCAAGTGATTTTTCAAATCATTTTATTGGACGTGATTTTTTCATTTGACAGTATTCTTACCGCAGTCGGATTGGTGGATCAAGTTCTTGTGATGATTGTAGCCGTAGTCATCGCGATGATTGTAATGATGGTCTTTGCAGGTAAGATCAGCCGGTTTATCAATAAAAATCCCACCCTTCAGGTCTTAGCCTTATCTTTCTTGATATTGATTGGATTTATGCTATTGGTGGAAGGATTCCATGTAGAGGTGCCGAAAGGTTACATCTATTTTGCGGTGTTCTTTTCCCTAAGTGTAGAGTTGGTCAATATGCGGATTCGAAGGAATATTGAAGGTAAAAAAGTCAAACTTAACCCAAGGATTGTCCAGAAATAATTAGGTGCTCATAGATTTATTTTTGATTGCTACAGATCACATTAAGATTCTGTATAAAAGTTGATTTTATAATTGTGTGAAATATATTTAATTTTTTAAAAAAAAATATGAGACAAAATACAATTTTTTATTAGTGAAAACCTTTTTACAAAATATCTATTAAATTTAATTAAGAGAAATAATCGATTGTCATTTTTGAATTTTGGTTATCTTTATATTTTAAGTAAGTTTGACTGTAAAATCACCCTTTATCTATTGCAATTTACAATTCCAGAAATAAACCTAAGCTATGGTATAAAAGGTTATTCCTTAAAATTTAATTGATGCCCAGTAATTATTATGGTTTTTACATTTCAATATCGTTTGTTAATCTTTTTTGTATTCATCTGTTTGGGGATGGTTTTTATAGGTTTGCTGACATGGAAAAACAAAAACATTCATGAGGAATACAACGAACTTGTTTCACATACCCATGAGGTTATTTTACAGTCTGAAAAAACGTTTTCTTTGGTTAAAGATATTGAAACCGGATCCAGAGGTTTTGTTTTATCCGGGGATTCAATTTTTTTAGTTCCTTTTTTTGACGCCAAGCATAAGATTTTTGATCAATTGGAAGTACTCAAATACCTGACTAAAGATAACGTTACCCAAAAGTCAAGAATTGACAGTTTGTTGTTCCTTTCCCAAAAGAAGATTGAATTTGTTGAGGAGATAATCCATGCTCGGAATAAATCAGGTACTGATGCTGCGGAAATCTTGATGGAATCTTTGAGGGGCCAGCGATATATGGGGCAGATAGGTTCGATCCTTTCGGGAATTGACGAGGAACAAGGGGAGCTATTGTCCATCAGAAATCTGGCAAAAGAAGAAACTGAAGCCACATTTGACAAAAGCTTTTATTTCCTACTTTCACTTGCCATTGCTATACTATTATTTGGTTTCATTGTTATTAGAAAAACATTCAATTCCCTCAAGAAAGTAGAAAACGAACTTTTTCTGAAAAACCAATGGTACAATCAAACTTTGTTAAGCCTTGGCGATGGAGTAATAGCCACAGATTTTCACGGAGTAGTGACTTTTCTAAACCAAGCTGCTCAACAATTGACGGGGTGGAAAGATGAAGAGGCTTTGGGGAAAAGCATTACCGAAATATTTAAAATAAATAATTCCAAAACGGGATTTGAAGTTATAAATCCATTGTTGGAGGCGATACATAAAAATCAAGTGGTTTTGCTGTCCAATCACACGATACTTAAAAGAAAGGATAATTCTGAACTGTTCATAGACGACAGTGGGGCACCCATTAATGACAAAGGGGGAAGAACAATCGGAGGCGTTTTGGTTTTTAGGGATATCACTGAAAAGAAACAGGCGGAAGATAAAATAGTTGCCGCTGAAAAAAGATTCAGCACTATTGTCAATATCAGTCCCATTGCCATATCCATTTCAGAGTTTGAAACAGGTATTTTTCTCCACGTCAACGATGCCTATTGTGAACTCATAGGCAGAACAAAGGAAGAACTGATTGGTAATGATTCAATAAGGTTAAATATTATTTCCCAAGATCAGAGAAGTGGGATTTTAGATTTAATCCAAAGTTCCGGCGGGGCTTTCGATCAGACTGAAATTCAGATTCGGAACGAGTTGGGTGCCAAGGCCGATGTACTTTGTTCGATGGAAAAGATAGAAGTGGATGGAAAAACCTGCTTAATATCTTATTTGCTGGATATTACCGAAAGGAAAAGAATTGAAAATGAATTAAAAATTCTGAATGAAACTTTGGAAAAAAAGGTCGAAGAGAAGACCAATGAGATCATTGGAAATGAAATATTTTTCAAAAAGATGCTGGATAACTTGAAAGAAGGAATACAGATCTTGGATAAAGAATTCAATTATATCTACTTAAACCGTGTGGCGGAAGCCCAAAGCAGGTTTTCAAAAGAGGAATTGATAGGGAGATCTTTATTGGATAAATATCCAGAATCTTCCGGTTCAAACCTCAATATTGCCATTAGGGAATGCATCATAACAGGGACATCAAAAAACTTCGAAAATGAATTTAGTTTTCCAGATGGATCCAAAGCATGGTTTGATTTAATCGTCGAACCTATTGAAGAGGGTATATTGATCATTTCCACTGACATAACTTTAAAAAAGAAATCTGAAGAAGAAATATTGCAGAAAAATATTTTTATGAACCAGTTGATGAGGACACAGAAAGTTTCCTTTTATGCAGCTTCTGCTTTGGATTTCAGATTGGTTTTTCTCACAGAAAATATCAAAAACATCACCGGCCATTCCGCTGATGCTTTTTTTAGAAAAAAGAGACTATGGCTTGAAAATATTTATCCTGAAGACAAAAAATGGATAATACCAAAAATGAAAAACAAAATAAATTCCCTTGGAAAAGGAGATTTTGAGTTTAGGTGGAACTACAATGATGGCACCACCAAATGGATACTCAACAGCTTTCAGGTAATTGAAGACCATTCAGGAATCAAATGGATTTATGGGTCTCTGATAGATCTGACAAAAAGAAAGAATACAGAAAAAACACTTGAGGATCAAAACAAAGAATTAATAAAAAAGAATGAGGAACTCGATAGGTTTGTGTACAGTACCTCTCATGATTTAAGAGCTCCTTTAGCCTCGCTTTTAGGTTTGATTTCAATTTCCCAATCTTCAATTGACAATGGAAAAAATGGTCTCAGCGAAAGACTTCAGATGATGAAACAATCTGTGGTCAAACTGGATGGTTTTATTGGAGACATTCTCAATTATTCTTATAATTCAAGGACCGAAATTCAAATACAAGAGATTTGTTTTAAAAACAAGATCCAAGGGATCATCCAAAATCTTGAATTTATAAATGTTCCAGAAGGTTTTAAAATGAATGTTAATATAAATCAGGATAATGATTTTGTGTCTGACAAAAGAAGAATATCCATTATTATAAATAACCTGATTTCCAATGGAATTAAATTACAGGATAAATCAAAACCAAATCCTTTCCTAAATATCTCATTGGTGGCTGATGATAAAAAGGCTGTTTTAATAGTGAAGGATAACGGGGTAGGAATTGCTGAGGAGGATCTGGATAGAATTTTTGAAATGTTTTATCGGGCAAATAAGGATGCAAAGGGTTCTGGTTTAGGGTTATATATCATTAAGGAAGCTATTGAAAAAGTAAATGGATCTATAGAGGTCACTTCAGCATTAAATATTGGAAGCACATTTAAAGTGACTTTCCCGAATTTAAAATGACAGGTTTATGAAATTTAAGAATATATTATTGATTGATGATAGTGATTTGGATAACTATATCAACAATTTCGTGGTATCAGACATGGAGATAACTGATAAAATAACCATCAAAAACTCGGCAATTGATGCTTTGGAGTTTTTGGAAATCAATGATTTTCCTGATTTGATTTTCCTTGACATTCAAATGCCAAAAATGGATGGATTCGGCTTTCTTGATAATTTCCTGAATTTCCCTAAGGAAAAAAAAGAGCAGTGTAAAATAATTATGCTCAGTTCTTCAATGGATCCGAACGATGTTAATAGGGCCAAGAAACATCCCCATGTCATTGATTATTTGAATAAGCCATTGAGTGAGGAATCTCTAAACGAGGTATTATATAAATTAAAATTTGGATAAAAATTCTGATTTTTTATTGCAAAATCATATGGATTCAATATAGTTAGATTTTTTGTCCTGGCTTTTTATTTGAACCCGAAGATCATTGAAGTCACCTTCTACTATGGTTCAAAGGCACGTCAAAGTTATACCAATGCTCGGGATAGTGGTTGGGTAAATACTCTAAAACCAGAAACAAATAACCTATTATTGGATAAATGTCAGTATTAATTAATATTTTCAAACGACCAGAATGAGAGAGGCAAGATAAATTTCTAATGATCACTCTTTAACTAAAACTTCATTCATGGTAAATTCCACAAATTCTTTAAAAATTATATTGATTGATGATGATATTGTACTGAATCTGATACATAAAAAGATATTGAATATAATAGGATTTAAAGGGGAAGTATTGGATTTTAATAATGGATTTGAGGCCATCAATTACATATACCAAGAAAGTCAAATTGAACCTGAAATAAATTCATTGCCATCTTTAATAATTTTGGACTTAGAAATGCCTGTTTTAAATGGGTGGGAATTTTTGAAAAGTTTTGAAGATTTGGATTCCCAAGTGAAAAATCAATTCAAAATCATTGTATCCAGCAGTTCAACCAATGCTGAGGAAATTGACAATGCTTTGGAGTTTGAATCGGTAAATGAATATATCCCAAAGCCATTGACAATTGAAATAATTAAGAGGATAATTAGGGGTTGTAACTAGGGGGCGTTTTATTTTTGATAAAAAAATCATCCCTATTTAATAA
>NZ_JBGTCA010000398.1:0-14644 GCF_041749095.1 Aquiflexum sp.
CTGATTCTTTGGATATTTTGATACAAAACCACAAATTGAAAATCGTAGGGCTTAATTTTTATCCTGATTTGGATCTTTTACTTTTTGTTTTAAACAACAAAAAAGTCATGAAAAGAAAAATTTCTGACTTCAAGAACTTAAGAAATGCAGGATTGAAAGATTTGGAAAAATACTTTATAAGCAAAGATGGTGTTCATTGGGAAAAACTGGATGAGGATTTAAGTTTAAGGGGACTTTTACATTATGAACTGACACATTCTGATGTGGCACTTTCTTATTAGCAATATGCCCCGACATGGTTATTTTAAAAAGTAAAGATCTTAATATAGGGTATCAATCTGGCAAAAAGTCCAAAGTAATTGCTGAAGACTTGAATTTCAACCTTGAAAAAGGAAAACTCTCTTGTCTTTTAGGTCCCAATGGTGTGGGAAAATCCACTTTGGTCAAGACCATTATGGGGCAAGTGCCTCTACTGGAAGGTGGGATTTTTTTGGAAGGCAAACCTTTGACTTCCTATTCCCAAAAAGCCCTGGCCAAAAAAATCGCAGTTGTCCTGACAGAGAAAATCACTACGGGAAATCTGACAGTAGGGCAATTGGTGGCCTTGGGCCGGATTCCGCATACAGGTTGGTTGGGAAGGTTGTCCGATGAAGATCAAAACAAAGTGGAACAGGCCATCTCCCAGACGCATATAGGCTATATCCGCAATCAACCTTTAAGTGAATGCAGTGACGGGCAGTTGCAGAAAACGATGATTGCCCGGGCATTGGCACAGGACGGGGATATCATGATTTTGGATGAACCCACTGCCCATCTGGATTTGGTCAACCGCTTTGAAATCATGCACCTTCTGCGACAGATCGCTAAGGAATCAAATAAAGCCGTCTTGGTGGTAACCCATGACCTGGACATCGCCATAGAAACCGCCGACATTTTTTGGCTGATGCAATGTGGACAGCCCTTGGTCACAGGCTTGCCTGAAGACATGATACTTAATGGTCAAATCAATCTTTTACTTCCTACAGATCGGCTTTCCTTCAATCCGAAAACCGGAAAAGTCCAGCCAAAGACTGATGAATATGCTTTTCAAGTAGACGGTCCTGAGGCTATTGTGCAATGGGTTCAATCTGCACTTCAAAAGAATATACCTTCAGACAAGCTTCAAGGTATTCAAATCCGGGTTGAAGAGAATCCATTTCGGATTTTTTTGAAACAGGGGGAGATGGAACGGGAGTATTTGGGGATTGAGGTATTGTTGGAGTTTTTGGATTAGAGGGTAGTTTGGGGTAGATCTAGGTAATTCTTAGTATATACATGTCAACTTGGATTCCATTGTAGAAATACAATGGTTCAGATCATTGCATTGGCAAAAACCAAAACTTAAGTTAAATTTGTAAAAAGGGAAATAAATTATATGGTTGATTATAAGTCAATAATAAAAAGAAATCCAAACAAAAGATTTGGGAAACCTTGTGTCAGAGAAACCAGAATAACGGTTTACGATGTACTTGGATGGCTTGCCTCAGGTATGACTTTTGATGAGATTATTTATGATTTTCCTGAATTGACAGTAGAAGATATCAGAGCATGCCTCGCCTATGCTGCTGAAAGGGAACATAGACTATCGCATGTTTCATAAAAATTGCTTTTCGATTGCCTGATTTTTTCAAAACCTGCAGGATTTGACAGACCTTTTTGAATTCAAAGAGATTTCAAGAAAATCCAAAGCCAAACAAAAGGATATTGATTCGCTTGTGAAGACCATTAAAAAAGGACGTTGGGAAAAGACCAAAAATAATCTTGGTTTATGAGGATTGTCGTTGATACCAACATACTTTTTAGTGCGATGTTAAACACTAATAGTCGCATTGCCAGAATCCTACTTCAGCCAAAAACTAATCTTAATTTTTATTCAACCGAGCAACTTTTATTTGAGCTTGAAAACCATTCTGAGAAATTAAAAGCCATTTCAGGATATGATGATACAGATTATAAAAGAGTTTTTACCTTATTTACCCGAAGAATAAGGTTCATTAATGTTCGACTAATAAAAAAGCAAGATTTTTTTTATCGACCATATCACTTACTGAAGATTTGGATATAGACGATACTGAATTCGTAGCATTAACAGAGCATATCAAGGGGAAAATCTGGAGTGGAGACAGAGTTTTGAAAAAAGGACTGGAAGAAAAAGGTTGGAATAAACTTATATCTATAGAAGAAATTCTAAAAGTTTTAAAAATAAAATAGTTCCAACCAAAAAAAGTTTAAAAGACCTACATGGCAAGCTTGATGGGATTATATTTGATAAAGTAACAAACTAAACGATGTCAACGATTTGTTGATAACTAAATGATGACAAAACAAGAAATAAAACAAAGAGAAGCAGAGCTTTTGGAAATGACAGGAGCATTTTGCAGGCAAAATTTGAATGAAGACTATTTGCAGCTTTGCGAAAAGCTCATTAAAAAACTTGGTCGAAAAAGGGATGTCCCTTTCCAAAGAGGAAAACCTGAAATTTGGGCTGCGGCAGTTATTCATGCTATAGGTTCGATTAATTTTTTATTTGACAAATCCTTTGAACCCTATTTGACAGCAGAACAGATCAGCGGACACTTTGGGACAAAAAACTCAACCGTATCTAGTAAAGCACGGGAAATTAAGGATCTGTTTGGCATGTGGTATTACAGTCCTGAATTTTCAACACAACGAATGACAGAATCAAATCCATTTAATCAGATGGTAAAAGTAGATGGATTTATAGTGCCGATCCATTCCCTTCCAGAGGATGCACAACAAATGGTCAAAGAAGCGAGAGCCAAAGGAGGTGATCTCGAGTTTAAGACAAGATAGACATAACTTGGTTTATAGTCTCCACTTCACCTATCTCTTTTTCTCTGAATTGCAATTCAATTTTTATGCATTCTTTTCATTTACTTCTCTTAAAAAAAAGTTTAAAGTTATTAAATCATAAACGCCAAAAGCTTCCATTTTTCCACAGACCTTTCTAACTTTAATAGCTGGCAACATTTTTGACCTATATCACTTCAAAAATTACAACCAATGAATCTCAAACGAATTTTCGGACCACTTTTGACCGTAGCGGGCATAGTAGGATTGATATACAGCGCATACCTTTTTATCAACAGTGAAAACAGTGATTGGAAAACCACACTGGTCTTATTTATTTTAGGAATTATTTTTTTCAGTTCTGGACTGGGGTTACTTAAAGGGACTGATGATAAAAGTTAAAAAATCATCAAAGCAGATACACTAAGAATTTTATAAAAGTCTGATTGAATTTATCATATTTCCAAGAATGATTTAAGATAATCAATTTTTGACTGCATTTTTGTACAGAAAACAAACCCGGATGTCATGCAGCCCCATAAAATATTTTCCCATACCGGCATCTTAATCAATTTTACACTTCTGGTTACCGGGCTATTCTTTTTGTTTTATGGTCTGGTCGCAGCCAAGGAGTTTCTTGCTCCCCTGGTTTTGGCCTTTATTCTGGCCATATTGACATTTCCATTGGCAAACAAGCTGGAATCCAAAGGAATGAAAAGAATTTGGACCTCCATCATCAATATTTTGATTTTGTTGATTTTGGCCGGGCTTTTCTTCTTGGTCATCTCATGGCAGATGAAAACCATTGTGGATGATTGGGAAGACATCAAAGAAACTATATTGCCAAAAATAGAAAAAGTAGAGGCATTCATCCTCCAACATACGCCAATGGAAGAAGGAGAGCTGGATGAATATAAATCAGATATGGGCGTAGGTGAGGAAGAGGATGAAGCAGAAGAAGAAGGAGAAGAGGAAGAAGGTAACGAGGATAACGGAGAAAAAGGAGAACAAGCTATGGCGGTGATCGGGGAAGCAGCAGGATTTCTAACTGATTTACTGATTACATTTGTTTACATCTTTTTCTTTATCCACTTTCGAAACCGCTTCAAGCAATTTATCCTAAAGCTTTTTGATAAAGAAAAGCAAGCTGAAGTAAGAGAAATTATTTCCAAATCTGCTAATGTGGTACAGCATTATCTGATTGGAAGACTGCTTCTTATGATTGTTTTGGTAGTATTGTATGGGGTTGGATTGTGGATTTCCGGAGTAGAAAATTTCATTGTAGTCAGCATCATTGCTTCAATCCTTTCCTTGATTCCCTTTATAGGCAATTTTTTCGGTTACATTCTGGCCATGGCCATGGGCGTTTTTTCTGGAGGAGATATGACCACCTTGATTGGGGTCACCATTACGTTTTTATTCGTTCAGTTCTTGGACAGCTATATCCTTCAGCCCATCGTTTTGGGAGGCAAATTGAATGTACACCCATTTTTCATCATCGTTTCAGTGATATTGGGCAATGCCATCTGGGGGATTGTGGGAATGATTCTTGCCATTCCAATATTTGCCATCATCACCGTTGTGAGCCGGAATGTTCCGGCTTTTGGAGCCTTTGGCTATTTGTTCAGCAGTGATGAAAAGGAAGAATGATTTCAAAATGCCGGATATATTTTAACAAAACACCCATCCTTAATTATTAAGGATGGGTGTTTCATCAATCTATATTTAATCTCCTAAGAATAATTTAATCGTCTTTTGAATTCAACTCCTCCTCTTTGTCCAATCCGTGTTTTTCTTCAAATTTATTCCTTTTGATTTCAAAGCGGTCTATCTCGGCATTGATAATATCAAGAGTTTCATTAAACCTGGAGAACAATTCCCCCATATTCTTTTCCATCTCCGGAAAACTGAATTCCATTGCATCCATCTGAAGCTTTGAAGACTTTTCCACCATGGCTACCTGACTGTTTTTAAGGTCTTCCATCATCCTTAAAGCCCTATCCATTTTTTCTAATTTCTGATAATTATTCATAGCTTTTTGATTGTTTTTTATTGTTTTAATGCAAAAATCGTTCCGTAGAATGATATACCTGAATAAATAAATAACGGCAAGTAGAAAGTCTAATACCAGTTTTCAAAGCCAAAGAATTTGATTTTAGTAGCATGTAATACTTTAAAAACTTCTATCACCCCAATTTTACAATTTTTGAATTTTCCAATCTTCCTATCTTCCAATTCCCTACCTTTGCCGCTTCAATTTTCATATCATGATTTCAATCGACAACATCTCCGTCATGCATGGCGGGCAGGCCCTTTTCAGCAATGTATCCTTTTCCATCAATGAAAATGATAAAATCGCCCTGATGGGTAAAAACGGGGCAGGCAAATCCACCATGCTCAAAATCATCGCAGGTGCCACCAAAGCCACAACAGGTGGTGTTTCTGCGCCAAAAGATGCCATAATCGCCTACCTGCCACAACATTTGCTGACAGCAGATGACTGCTCTGTTTTCGATGAAACTTCCAAAGCCTATGCCACCTATCTTGACATGAAAACCGAGATAGAAAGGCTCAATGAAGAACTGACAGTCCGGACAGATTATGATTCGGAGGATTACTACAAAATCATCGAGCAGGTATCAGAAATTAGTGAGAAATTCTACGCCATAGAAGAGGTCAACTATGAAGCCGAAGTGGAAAAAGTATTATTGGGATTGGGATTCCTGAGAGCGGACTTTCAAAGGCCCACTACCGAATTTTCGGGAGGATGGAGGATGCGGATTGAACTCGCCAAAATCCTGCTTCAAAAACCGGATCTGATCCTTTTGGATGAACCTACCAATCACCTCGATATCGAATCCATACAATGGTTGGAAGAATTCCTGATGGAAAAGGCCAAAGCTGTAGTGGTAATTTCCCACGATAGGGCATTTGTGGACAACATCACCAACAGGACCATCGAGGTGACAATGGGGCGAATCTACGACTACAAAGCCAAATACAGCCATTACCTCGAACTCCGAAAAGAACGCCGGGAGCAGCAGCAGAAGCATTACGAAGAACAGCAGCGTACAATTGCGGATATTCAGGGATTCATCGACCGCTTCAAAGGCACTTATTCCAAAACCCTGCAAGTGCAGTCTCGGGTGAAAATGCTGGAAAAAATGGAAATCATTGAAGTGGACGAGGTGGATACCTCCGCATTGAAATTACGGTTCCCGCCTTCCCCGAGATCGGGCAAATACCCAGTTATCGTAGAAGACCTCACCAAGGCCTATGGAGACCATGTGGTGTTCAAAGATGCGAATATGATCATCGAAAGTGGTCAAAAAGTCACTTTTGTAGGAAAAAACGGTGAAGGTAAATCCACTATGATCAAAGCCATTATGGGTGAAATCGAATTTGAAGGAAAATGTGAATTGGGCCACAATGCCATGATCGGCTACTTTGCCCAAAACCAAGCTTCATTGTTGGACGAAAGCTTGACCATTTTTGACACCATAGATCAGATTGCCGTAGGGGAGATCAGAACCAAAATCAAGGACCTTTTGGGTGCCTTTATGTTCAAAGGTGATGATATCAACAAAAAAGTCAAAGTCCTTTCCGGCGGGGAAAAAACCCGATTGGCGATGGTGAAACTTTTGCTGGAACCCGTAAACCTCTTGATCCTCGATGAACCTACCAATCACCTGGATATGCGGACTAAGGACATCATCAAGGATGCACTCAAAGCCTTCGACGGCACCCTGATTGTGGTTTCCCACGACAGGGACTTTTTGGATGGATTGGTGACCAAGGTTTTTGAATTTGGCAATAAACGGGTAAAAGAACACTTTGAGGATATCAATGGATTTTTGAGGAATAAGAAAATGGAGAATTTGAGGGAGGTTGAGAGGAGGTAGAAATGAAATATGCTTTGCGAAATATATTGGAAATATGCCTGCGGCGAAATAGGTGGAAATATGGTTCGATATTGATGGATATTTACGTTGTGATATTTATTGATATTGGTTAGGAGAAATTGAGGGGAATGGGATGAAATGTACTTTACATTCGGTAGCCAGGTTTGTAAAATATACAATAATCAATAGGATTGACTTGGATCGAAGCTGACTAATCCGTCATGGGCAATTAGAAGTATGGGGGAAGATTGATAATTGAATTTATTTTGAAATTCTTTTTTCATGGATTCATCTTTAAACTCAATCCATTTCACTTCAGGATGGATTTTTTCAAGTTTGGCTTTAAAGGATTTAAAGTCAGAAGACACTACCAAACCTAGCATATCATCCGAAGATTTAAATAATTGCTTTATCCTTTCTTCACTATTTTTATCGCTTACCAAATAAACAATAAACCTGGTTCCTTTAGGCTGTTTAAACTCCTTCTTTCTGATTTCATCAAAGTAAGAGTAATAGTTTTGGGAACCCTGAAAATACAGGAAAGCCAAAAGAATCAGGGAAATCAAAACTTTTACATTCATAATCCTGAAATTTTAAATTTTAATAAGAGGTTCGTTTCATTCCCTTCCTTCATACTCAAAATATAATCCTCGCCTGCAAAGACAGGCCTCCCATATTCTTGTGGAATAATTATATCATCAATAATTGGATTTCCAAGAACATCTGAAACATGCAATACATACTTTATCGGTGGTGAGTAATTTTCGCCAATCTCATTTGCCCTTTTGTAAAGATCACTTATTTCCTCCTCAGAATAAGCAAGGTCATATACTACAAAAATCCTATTATTGTGCACAAAAATACCCATAATAGTACTGTTCATAGAACCCAACAATTTCAGTTGTTGTTGTGTGAATTCTTTCCCAAAAGGTATTAAGTGGGGTTCAAAATATTTCAAATTTAATTGAATAGTCTTTTCTTCTTTTTCTGATTCAAAATTGAAAACCCTCAATTTGTTCTCATTTTTATCCATTAGGTAAATCCTATTCTTTTCAATGGCAGAAACGACCAATCCATTGTTCAAATAATATCCTTCATGGTTGTTTAATTTTTTAAACTGGAAACCAGGAATAGACTCAAGACTTTGGTTGTCGGTATTTAACTTAATCAGGTATTCCTGTCGGTTTTGAAAAAATTCCGGGTTGGAACTCCTGCCTTGGGGAAGATTAATCCCGATTATGTCTTTGCCCTTACCAAATGGTTTTAAAATAGGCGCAAATGTAGATTTTCTGTCTAGGGTATAATTGGTGAGGAATTTCCCATCTTGCCCATAAGTTTTATATCCATTTACAGCCCCAATTATGATGTCTCCTTTTTCATTGAATCCTACATTATGAAAAAGTAGAAGATAATCTTCTGGTCCCGAACCAAATTTATTAAATGTGGACACGCTATTATTTTCAAGGTTAAATAAAACCACATCATTGTTCCAAGGATTATAACCCAATAATTTTTCGTCAAAATGAGAAGCGTAAATAAAGTAAGGGAGGTCAAGTGAAATTGTATCCATTAAAATCAGATCTGATTTTAATGGATTATTTTCAGCCACTTCAATTCCTTTAGAAAAGCAGGAAAAAAATATTAGGAAAAGAAATACATAACTATATTTCATGATTTTAATTTTAAAATGAAATATGCTATCTCAGTTGTTTTCAGAAATCAAACAAATCAGTACTATTTAAATTTTACATTTTAAAACAGCAATTTGATTTAATTCATAGCAACAATCAAGATAGCATATTTAATGAAAAGTTTAATTTGTTGTTTTTCAAAATAATTATTGGTTGGAGCATGGCACAACACATGTAGTGTAGCCCATTCCAATACAATAAACTATACCAGTATCTTTTTCTGTAACACCCATTCTCTCACAATATGTTGTTTGAGAATTTACATCTGTAGTTTTGAACCAAACCAGGGACATAACCAAAGTAATCATTAGAGATTTCAATAATGTTTTCATGACATTTTCTTTTAAAGTTTAAATTAAATAATACATTTTGTCAACTAAGCTTAGCTTAGGCTAAATGTATTAAAAAAAAAAAAAAAAATACCAAATTTTTTTATTAAAAATTTTTATAATAATCTATTTTAATATCTTATTAATACCATAAATAGAATTAATGAACTTTCTATTTAAAAAAAACAATATATAAATACTATAAAGATGACAAGAATCGATTTGTCATAACCCTTCTCCTATTGGTACTGTTAACCTGCTGAATCTCGATGAACATACCAATCACCTGGACATGAAAACCAAGGATATCATCAAAGATGCCCTAAAAGCCTATGATGGAACCCTGATCCTGGTGTCCCATGACAGGGATTTCCTGGATGGCCTGGCCACCAAGGTTTTTGAGTTTGGTAATAAGCGGGTCAAGGAACACTTTGAAGATATCAATGGATTTTTGAGAAATAAGAAATTGGAGAATTTGAGGGAGGTGGAAAGGAGTTCTAAATGATATATGCTGAGTGATATATGGAAATATGCCTCCGGCGATATATTGCTAAGATTCAAACTTTCCCTTTAGAAATGACCCAATTTCTGGATTCTTTTGACTGTTTTTGACTTGGGAAGATTTTAATTTAATGGAAATGTTTAAGAAAATATTTTGAATTATGCCTGAGGTGAAATATGCTGGAAATATTTCAACTTTATTTTTACATTATTTCTACCATATTTCAAGTATCTCAAAAACTCATCCCTCTTAATATCCCCCCACCATCAAAACCAAAAGCAAAGCATTTTGGATTCCTAGGTATCCGTCTTTGTTCATCCACCATTCATCTAAGCTATGTGCGCCACCACCGACACCACCTTTTCCGATAGTCACGGCAGGGATGCCTAATGAATGGGCAATATTGGCATTTGTAGAACTTGAACTCAAAACAGGCTCTTTTCCAGAAAGAAACTTCGCTACCGCCATCGTCTGCTGGATTAGAGGTGATTCCACTGTTGCCAATCCACTTGGCCTATCTCCAACTTTTTCGATCTCAAGTTTCAAAGCATCACCACTTCTGATAATGGCATTCTCATTTTCCAATCCTTCCTCCATTGCGGTCAGAAACAATTGATTGATACCTTTCAGTTTCTCCTGACTTTCCGAACGCATATCCACCAACATCCAGGATTCAAAAGGGATTGAGTTGACCGAAGTACCACCTCCCAAAACCGAAACACTGTAAGTGGTCTTTGGACCTTCCTTGGTAAATGCATCTGCCTTTGGAACAAAAGCGGTAATGGCATTGGCCAGGGCATTATGGGGATTTCCGATTCCAAAAGCTCCGTAGGAATGTCCACCTGAACCTTTGAACATCACCTTGTACCTCAGCGAACCAATTCCACCATTTACAATATACTCCAACCCCCCACCATCGATGGCAATATGGGCAGCCAAAGGATGTGCGCCTTCCCTAAAAAGATGCTTCATCCCTTTCAGGTCTCCCAATCCTTCCTCCCCAACTGTTCCTGCAAACCAAATGTCGCGTTCTGTACGGATATCGATATGATGAAAAGTCTTGACCAAAGCAATCACCACCGAAAGGGACCTTGTCGCATCCCCAATTCCGGGGGCAAAAAGTGTGTCTCCCTTCTGCTTGACTGTTACATCTGTGCCAAAAGGAAATACCGTATCCAAATGTGCCTCGACAAGAATGGTCTTCTCTGACTTCGTGCCCTTGCGCTTTCCAATAACATTGCCAACCTCATCTATCCATACCGAATCCGCCCCGGCTTTTTTCAACAGTTCAGCAAAAGCCAAACCTTTTTCCTTCTCATGAAAAGATGGTGAAGGTATCTCAGTCAAGAAAATCATATCCTTGATAGTCTGTTCATCGATGGATTTGATATACTCAAAAGCCTTTTGGACCGTTGGTTTATTCACCAACTCCTCCACCTGCTTTTGGTATTGAGGCTGTATAGTTTGGGAAATAACATTTTGATTGGTTAGAAAAAGAACCAATAAAGGGAAGTAGTTCTTTAATTTCATGAATGGAGGTTTGTATTGAAAGCGAAATAGGTGAAAAAGATAATGGATGGCAATACCGTTGGTATAGTTTAGTCTAACTTTTGAATTAGAAATTCAGATGGACTTAAAATTGAAATCCCATTATAAGGATTCAGATCAAGCAAATCTTTGTCTCCAGAAATAATAAAATTTGCTTTTCCTTCTAATGCCAAATTCAAGAATTTATCATCCTTCGGATCTCTACAAATCTTCAATGCACCCTCAACTTTTAATTCCTTTGAAAAAGAAAACAGTCTTTTAGCAAACTGCATTCTTTTTTCTAGAGGAACATATTTATCAAATTTTTTACGGTTCATAACTTCTAAAAGCTCCGATTTTGTTGCATCACTAAACAAAAGAAACCCATTATTAAATACCTTCTCTAATGCCAATCTACTGGAGTTATTTGGTGATAAAATGACACTGACCAAAACGTTGGTATCTACTAAAAATCTGAAACCATCATTCATTCAATATTTTTTCGAGTTCCTGTTCGGTAAGTCCGTTAGCTTTGGCCTCATTTCGAATTTCGTCTACAAAAGCCCAAAAATCAGCTTTATCTTTGTTCAAACTTACCTTTAACAATTGGCTGATCTTCCTTGAAATTTCTTTTTTTTTCACCAAGTCAACTGTATCCCACTTGGCCGCAGTTAGCTTATCCACCTCAATTACGATTTTTTCCATGACCTGAGTATTTTTCATTAATATAAAAAAACATGTTCAATTTTAAAAAAGTTTAAAGCGTTCTTTTCTGCTCTTCTCCCAAAACCAAAGGATCCTGCTTTAACAAAAAAACAAGTGCCTGATAAAATTCAGGATTATACTTCTTTAACTCGGCTGATTTTTCAAAGAATGTTTCTAAAGCCACCGCAAAAAACTCATGACTGTTTTTCCCGGCAGAAGGTCTGAATATGGATGCTTCCCCTGATTGGATTTTTCGGATTTCGAGGGAAGCAAGCTTGGAATATGTCTCCCAACGGGCAGGGTTGAAAAAATTACTTTCCCTATTGTAATGGATCTGATTTTCCAATTTGAGGGCATGGGCCATTTCATGGATGCCCAAATTGACCCCATCATTTGGATAAAGGAAACCCTCAGCAAAACTGCGCCAAGATAATACAATCACCCCAAGTTTGGGATTGACCTCGCCTTGATGGTATTGTTGGTTGATGGTGGAAAAGTAATTGTCAGGATAGATGAGGATTTTCCTGAAATGCTTGAGCGATACTCCCCTGAACCCGAAAGAAACCATTACCGCAGTGGCCCCGATCAGCAACTGCATCTCCCGGGTCACCTGCTTCAATCCTCCTCGGGGAATCATTGTTTTTTGTGCCAAAAACCTTGCTAAGCGTTTTTTGAATTCCTTTTGGTGTTTGGGGTTAAGGTTTCGGAAATAGGGGAAATGTTTTTCCAAAACCTGTATATCTGCAACATGGAGTGATTTGATTTTCAGAAATAATAACAATTCCTGCCCCAAATTAATCAGGCCACCAAACAATCTATAAATCAAACCCCTTCTGAACATGGTATGAATTTACAATTCAATTTTCAGAAATCCTTTATCATTCCTCCACCTAGTTCATCCTTTTTACTATGGCATACTAAATCGTTCGTACCTACGGTACTTCTGAGCCCATGTTGTCGATTTTATCCCGGCAATAAATTACCGGGCTATAATTTCGGTCATGCCTACGGCATTTTTGCCCATTCGAGTGTGACACAGAATTAAGTTCCTTCATCCATTGGTAATGATATTGGCTCTTTTCGATAGCCAATGTGAGTGTCTCCACTCACATCCTTCACGTTACTAAAAGTCTATTTGGAATATTAGCCCAAAAGACCTGTATTAAAAATGAAATCTCGCCAATGTGAGTGTCCCCACTCACATAACAAAACTCCTTCCTTCAAAAAAGTCTATTTGGAATATTAGCCCAAAAGACCTGTATTAAAAATGAAATCTACCAGCTATCATCATAACGAAAAAAGGGTCTCCTAAAACTTAGGAAACCCTTCTTTTAAAAGCCAATTATACATCCTTGAAGCCGTGAAAGACTTCTCTCGATGGTCGAAGTGACAAGGCGAAGTTTTTTCCTCTCTTTAGCATTTTTATTTTAGAACCATCAACTCTTTTATCATTTTTCGAATTTCAAAGTCGAATTTGGCTAGTTGCACGCTTAAGTCAACTGCCCGCCAACTGAAACTGCCTACTGAAAACTGATCACAGCCCTCTACTGCCTACTGAAAACTGACCACTGACCCACTGCCTACTTCGCATAATTCACCGCCCTCATTTCCCTGATGACGGTTATCTTGATCTGACCCGGATACTGCATTTCTTTTTCGATCTTTTGGGAGATGTCAAAGGAGAGTTTGCTTGCTGTCTGATCATCTACGTTATCGGCATCAACCAAAACACGCAGTTCACGTCCTGCCTGCATTGCAAAGCATTTGTTGACACCGTCAAAGGCAAGGGCAAGTTCCTCAAGTTCTTTTAGACGCTTGATATAGCTGTCCATGATTTCCCTTCTTGCGCCAGGTCTTGAGCCGGAAATGGCATCTGAAGCCTGTACAATGGGAGAGATCATCGAAGTCATCTCAATCTCATCGTGGTGGGCACCGATGGCATTACATACCTCAGGATTTTCCTTGTATTTTTTGGCCAGTTCCATACCAAGGATGGCATGGGGAAGTTCCGCCTCTTCCGGCCAGACTTTACCAATATCATGCAGCAAACCTGCACGCTTGGCCAACTTGGCATTAAGCCCCATTTCAGCAGCCATAGTAGCACAAAGTTTTGCTACCTCCTTGGAGTGCTGCAGGAGGTTTTGACCATAGGAAGAACGGAATCTCATCCTACCGATCATTCGGATCAGTTCAGGATGCAATCCGTGAACTCCCAATTCAATACAGGTCCTTTCACCAATCTCCACAATCTCCTCTTCAATATTCTTTTCGGTCTTGGCCACTACCTCTTCAATCCTTGCAGGGTGGATCCTACCATCCTGCACCAATCTATGCAAAGACAATCTCGCCACCTCTCTCCTTACCGGATCAAAGCCAGAAATAATGATGGCCTCAGGCGTATCGTCCACTACAATCTCTACACCTGTAGCCGCTTCCAAAGCACGGATATTCCTGCCTTCCCTACCGATGATTTTACCTTTGACATCATCACTCTCAATGTTGAAAACCGAAACACAGTTCTCAATCGCATGTTCTGTTGCTGTTCTTTGAATGGTATCCAAGACTATTTTCTTGGCCTGCTTGGTAGCAGTAAGTTTGGCATTGTCAAGAATGTCCTTGATCTGTGAGGAGGCTTTGGTGGTGGCCTCATCCTTGAGCATTTCGACTAATTGGTCTTTGGCCTCTTCTCTTGTGAGTGCTGCTATTTTTTCGAGATCCGAGATACGCTGATTGGTCACCCTGTCAAGTTCTTCCTTCTTGACCTGAACGGCGTGCATCTGTGCACTGAGGTTTTCTTTCTTGCTGTCGAGTTCGGCTTCTTTTCTTTTGATCTGTTCCAATTCCTTGGACATGACCTGCTCCCGTTGCTTGATTTTGTTTTCGTTAGTAAGGATGATGTTTTTCTTTTTGTTCATCTCCTCTTCAAACTCCGACTTGAGTCTCAGGTACTTTTCCTTTGCCTCCAAAATTCTGTCTTTTTTGGTGGCCTCTGCCGTAATCTCCGCTTCACGGATGATGCTTTTTGCTTTTTCCTTGGCTTCTGCCTCGAGCTTTTTGTTATTGTTTTGGATAAAAAGGCCTGCAATGACAGCGCCCAATCCCAGGCCAACTATGCCTGCGATAATGATGTATAATAAT
>NZ_JBGTCA010000399.1:0-23833 GCF_041749095.1 Aquiflexum sp.
TGGAATAAGAAATAAAGAAGAAAATTATATAGGTTTTAATACAATGCTTAAAGTTTGATTTCCAATTGATAAAACATTTTATTCACTTTTAACTCAAATTAAAATATGAAAGTAACAGCTTTTGCTGCCAACGGGCCGCATGAAAAATTAAAGCCCTTTTCTTATGAAATGGGAGAATTAGGAACTGAACAAGTTGACATCCGGGTAATCAACTGCGGAATCTGCCATTCAGATCTCAGCATGATGAACAACGATTGGGGAATGACTGCCTACCCCATTGTGCCTGGCCATGAAATCATAGGTGAGGTAGTCGCAGCAGGTAATGCTGTCAAAAATGTTAAAGTCGGGGACAAGGTCGGTTTGGGTTGGTTCTCAGGATCCTGTATGTCCTGTCATGAGTGTATGGATGGCGCACATCATCTCTGCACTTCTGCCGAATTCACTATTGGAGGGAGGCATGGTGGCTTCGCTGACTTTGTTCGCAGCCATTGGTCTTGGGCAATACCCCTACCTGAAGGTATCGATATGGACAAGGCGGGACCTCTTCTCTGTGGAGGAATTACTGTTTTCAATCCTATTATACTTGCCGGAGTCAAAGCGACTGACAAAGTGGGAGTCATTGGCATCGGAGGTCTTGGTCATATGGCACTCAAATTTCTAAACAAATGGGGTTGTGAAGTCATTGCATTTAGCTCCAATCCGGATAAAAAGAAGTCTATTCTGGAAATGGGAGCAACCAAGGTTGTGGATTCTACAAATCAGGAAGAACTGGCGAAAATTGCTGGAAGTTTGAGTTTCATTCTGAATACGACCAATGTGACTTTAGATTGGAATTCGAATCTGACAGTTTTAGCTCCTAAAGGAAAATTTCACAATGTAGGAGCGGTTTTAGAACCTTTGGCCATCCCCGCCTTTACGCTTATTACTGGAGAAAAATCTGTCGCAGGAAGTCCTTTGGGAAGTCCGGCCCTGACACGAACCATGCTTGAATTCTGCGTAAGACATGATATTTATCCGATTACAGAAGAATATCCCATGTCTAAGGTAAATGAAGCTCTAGAACACCTTCAATCAGGTAAAGCACGTTTCCGGATCGTCTTGAAAAACTAGAGGATAAGAATATCCTATGATTGATACAATTTTAATAAAAAGGGGTACGCTGAAAACCGATTTAGAGTAGGCAACATTCCGATTAAAGTCTGAATAACTAATAGCTTCATCATTAGATTAGTAGATTAAAAAATATGAAAATTCAGTTGAAATATTTATTTTGTTGAATTATGTAGTTTTAAAATAAAATAAACAATAAAATTAAATAAAAAGTATTTTATTCTTAATTATTATAATAAACGCATATTATATCTTGTTTTGGATGAATTTTATTTAAATTACTTCTAATAAAAATTCCTCATAAAAACCCACCATGTCAAACCACCAACCCACTAAGCACCATGTTAAAGAAAATCATTTTCGGAATCCTTATCCTCCTCATTGTAGTCATTGGAGGTTTTGTTGTTTATGTCCAAATGAATTGGAATAAAACCTATGATATCCCTTACCCGGATCTTCAGGTAAGTAATGACTCCACGGTAATCGAAAGAGGTAAATATCTGGTTCACGGTCCGGCACATTGCTCAAATTGCCACGTCGCAAGTGTTGCCGAAATGATAGCCGCCGATGCCGGAGAAAATCTTCCTCTCAAGGGTGGAGTGGAATTTCCGTTCCCACCTTTAGGGGTAATGTATACAAAAAATTTAACCCCTGATCCCTCAACTGGTATTGGCAGGTATTCTGATGGGGAGTTGTTTAGAATGATGAGGCATGCCCTGAAACCGGATGGGACAGCGACTTTATCCGTTTTGATGCCCTTTTGGGATATGGCAGATGAGGATTTGATAGCGGTGGTCTCTTATTTGAGAAGTCAAGCTCCTGTAAAAAATGAAGTTAGAGACAATGAGTGGACATTTATGGGGAAAGCGGTAAGAGTGATGGCTCCTGCCTTTCATCCTATAGAAAATCCTACACCCTCTTCTTCAGCTCCCCCTATGGAAGCTACGATTGCACGTGGTGAATACCTATCCCGATATGTGGCCAACTGTGTGGGCTGTCATACCAATAGGGACATGAATACTTTTGAAGCTATAGGCCCTGAATATGCCGGAGGTATGGAATTCGAACCTTGGCCGGAGTTTGCTTTGGCAGTAGGAGGAGACCCCGAAGTATGGATGCGTACACCCAATATCACTCCTCATCCAAACAGCGCCTTATCGAAATTCAAAACCGTGGAAGAGTGGAAGGAACGATTCCGTCAAGGCAGGTTGATCAATATTTCACAAATGCACTGGGGACCGTTTTCAAGGATGACGGATGAAGATCTGGAGGCACTCTACCTGTACCTGACAAGTTTGGAGCCTTCTGATTATGATGCGGGAGAGTTGATGTTTAAAAAATAAGTTTATTTTAAATCTAAGATATAACCTCTTTTCAACGGAGAGTTGGTGCCTTTGCGCCTTTATGGCCCTAAAGTTTAATTCGGCCACAAAGGCACGAAGGCGCTTAGTTGAAACTATAACAAGAAAATTCAAATTTGACTATGGACAAATCCCCTAGAAAAAAACCGCTTAATCTTTTTCTCATTCCTTTTGTTGCTATATTTCTTCTGATTGCATTCGCATGCAATTCAAATGATCCAACAAAAGATCCCCGTTTTCAGGGCATGTGGAAGCTTCATATTTTCGAATCTTATGATTCATTATCAGGAACCTGGTCGCATTGGGAAACGGACCAATACCATGATGGCTATATTTTGTATGATGGAAAGGGTCATATGGCAGTTCACCTGACCTCCAAAGGCTATAAAGATTTTGACCTTTCCGAAAACGTCGACAGCCTCAACATTGAAAGCTTGAAAGAGCGTTTGAAATTCTATCAAACCAACTTCGTGTACTTTGCTGATTACGAAACAATTGACAATGCCATTGACCACCATCGGCTTTCTGACACAGAACCTAAAAATTGGGGAACAGTCCTGACACGGGATTTTGAATTCAAAAACGATACCTTGATTCTTTCTGCCCGAGAAATTATTGCTGGAAACAGGTTGCGACTGAGATGGATAAAACATTAGGCTTTCAGCTCCTATTTAGAATTAATGTAAGAAATATTTTGTCTGTTATTTATCACCTTTAGCCTTCAAAAATGAGTTCAATCCCTAAGTCTATTAACAGAATATCTTCCATAGACCTCGTTAAAGGTCTCGCCATACTTATTATGGCTTTGGACCATGTACGGGATTATGTACATGCCCCGGCTTTTTTGTTTGATCCGGCTGATCCCGAACAGACTACACTGGCCATATTTTTCACTAGATGGGTGACACATTACTGCGCTCCGGCGTTCAGTTTTTTGGCAGGTATGTCGGCCTATATGGTGGGTAAAAGAAAACCACAAAACGAACTGTCAGGATTTCTTTTAAAAAGGGGAATTTGGTTGGTTGTGATTGATGTGACCATAGTTTCATTTGCCTGGTTTTTTGATTTTCAATTTGGGGTAATAAACTTAAATGTGATTGCCTCATTGGGAATCAGTATGATTGCCTTGGCAGGTTTGGTTTACTTCCCTAGAAAAATTGTTTTGATATTCAGTCTTATCCTGATTTTTGGTCATAACCTCCTCGATGATATCCGTTTTGATGATTCGATATTGTGGGCCATTATTCACTACCAAAACATCTTCTTCATTTCCGAAAACTCGATGTTGTTGGTTGCTTATCCGATAATTCCATGGATTGGGGTGATGTCACTTGGGTATTGCCTAGGTGCATATTATGAAAAGTCTGTTGACAATTACAAAAGAAAGCAGACTTTCAACCTGATCGGGATTTTGGCAATTTTGCTATTTGTCATCTTGAGGTGGAGCAATTTATATGGAGAACCAAATGATTTTGAACAATTAGGAGCCTTCTCCAAGAACCTGATTTCATTCCTAAATCCTTCCAAATATCCCCCATCACTTTTGTATTTGTTGATGACCTTGGGCGTTACCTTTCTGGTTTTGGCCAACTCGGAAAAATGGAAAGGAAAAGCCGTCGATTTCATCTGTACTTTTGGTAGGGTTCCTTTCTTTTTCTATATCATCCACATTTACCTTATTCATGTGATCGCTGTTGGATTGGCTGCACTGACAGGTTTTAGTTGGGAAAAGAACATGGTTTTGGCCGCATGGGGAATAATCGAAAATCCCATCCCAGGGTATGGATTTCCGCTTTGGGTGGTCTATACAGTATGGGTAGCAGTGATATTTTTGTTGTATCCTATTTGTAAAAGGTTTGATCGGTATAAAATGGGCAATAAGGATAAATGGTGGTTGAGTTATTTTTAAAAACTTAAAAAGGTTATGTATCCAATTAAAAAGTCTGAATAGAATATAGATTGTGATTAAGTCCCTTTAGGTCGGAGATCCCGATCCTTTCGGGGGACAAAATATGGGTAGAACAGAAATTTGTAATTTGGGTTTTGTGCCTTTAGGCACTACATATATTCCGTACCTAAAGGCACGGAAACCTAACATTAACCTTATCTTGCTACCTATATCAAGTCCCTAATGGGACCAAAAATTCACAAGCTTGATTGCTACATTGGTTTAAACAAAATTAAAAAACAATGAAATCTCTATTACTTTCAATCTCCTTTTTGCTGGTTATCAATTCTGTTTTTGCCCAAGTCAGCTTTTCCACCGACCAAATCAGGGTGAATGAAAAACGGATCGAACAGCGGATTCAGGAGTTTGCCAAATTCGGAATAAATGAGAAAGGAGTGCCATTTAGAGTTGCTTATAGCCAAGGCGATATCGAAGGTAGGGCTTACTTTATGGACCTGATGCGTAAGGCAGGATTGGAGGTACATATTGATTACGCAGGCAATATCATTGGAAAAAGAGCAGGTAAAGATCCCTCCAAAAAACCCATAGCCTTCGGTTCACATATCGACATGGTACCCAATGGCGGCAATTATGATGGAGCACTTGGTTCGATTACGGCCCTGGAAATCATCGAAGTATTGAACGAACACAATATCATCACCAACCATCCCTTGGAAGTGCTGATCTTCCAAAATGAAGAAGGGGGATTGGTAGGCAGCAGGGCCATGACAGGAAATCTCAAAAAAGAAGCTTTGTCCCAAAAGTCTGCAAGTGGCTTGACACTTGAAGAAGGTATCAGGGCTATAGGAGGTAATCCGGAAAGGTTGGATGAAGTAATCAGAAAAAAAGGTGATTTAACAGCTTTTCTGGAAATCCACATAGAGCAAAGTAAGGTCTTGGAAGCCCAAGGTATTGATGTGGCTATTGTGGAAGGAATAGTAGGAATTGAAGATTGGGACATTACTGTTATCGGAATGGCCAATCATGCGGGCAGCACGCCCATGAACGACAGACAGGATGCCTTAATCGCTGCTTCCAAATTGGTACTTGCCGTCAATGAAGTGGTCAACAGCTATGAGGGAGCTCAGGTAGGGAGTGTAGGAAAAATTTCAGTGCCATCAGGTGCACCCAATATCATTCCCGGTAGCGTAGAGATGAGCTTGCAAATGAGGGATTTATCTACTGAAAAGATTAAGAAAATGTTTGCTGATATTGAAAAACGTGCCGAACAGATCTCCAAAGAAACCCATACTGAAATTGGATTTGAGAACCTCAATCTGGGTACAACTCCAACTTTCGCCAATAAGGAAATTCAGGATAAAATGATACAGGCTGCTGAATCCTTGGGAATAACCTATATCAAAATGCAAAGCGGTGCCGGGCACGATGTACAGGAAATGGCTTTGTTGGGACCGATTGGTTTGGTTTTTATTCCGAGCAAAGACGGCATCAGCCACAATCCCAAAGAATATTCTTCCCCATCCCAAATGGCCAAAGGCGCTGATGTAATGCTGCATACGGTTTTGTTGTTGGATGAAATTTAATTAGTATAGGCTCAAGGATGTCAGCCACCCAATTTCCTTTGCTTTTTGTGATAGAAGTTGGAAGTCCGAAGTCCGAAGATGGCTTACGGATGAAAAACTAAATAATATCAAAGTCTCGGAAAGAAATTCAACCTATTGGGACAATAAAACCTATCATTCGTCCCAACCGAAACCGGTTTAGCCAAAATAATCCATATTTTTAGTTGAGGCCATACGGTTGCACGACTCAAATATCAAAAGCCAAGTCCAGCCTATACTTCGAGGGAAAGGACTGTTGAAAATCTCTCGCAGCAAAAAATTAAATTTGGAGAAACTGATATTTTGGGTTCAAAAATCATAATAAACGGGTTGTATACAATTTATTAATCAATAAAAATATCTATATTAATAAACTGTTATTTTTAATTTAAGTGAGTAAATTTTAAAAGCAGATCATGAAAAAAGTAATAATCATTGGTGGTGGTGTTGCCGGTATGAGTGCAGCCCATGAATTGGTAGAACGGGGTTTTGAGGTGGAGGTATATGAAAAGAAAAAAGTCTATGTGGGTGGAAAAGCAAGATCCGTGAACGTGAAGGGTACGAACCTACTCCATAAAGATAAATACCTACCCGGTGAACATGGTTTTCGGTTTTTCCCTGGATTTTATAAGCATGTGACAGACACCATGAAAAGGATACCTTACTCCGATCAAAATGGCCAGCCTAATAAAAATGGTGTTTTTGATAATTTAACCCATACTACCCGAATTGAACTTACCAGATATGACTTGCCACCAATAACCATTTTGGCCAATTTCCCAAAATCACTTTCAGACGTGAAGTTATTGGTTCGTGATATGTTTGGAGGAATACATACTGGACTTACTAAGGAAGAGGAGCATTTTTTTGTCCATAAAGTCTGGCAAATGATGACTTCAAGTAAGGAAAGAAAGGATCAGGAATACGAGAAGATATCCTGGTGGAAGTTTTTGGAAGCAGATAGGTTCTCCGATGTATATAGACATTTGTTGGTGCAGGGACTGACCCGGACACTTGTAGCTGCAAGGGCTGAGATCGCAAGTATGAAAACAGGTTCTAGCATCACACTCCAACTGATGTACAATATGCTCAATCCAGGAGTCAATGTGGACAGAGTTCTGAATGGGCCTACCAATGAAAAGTGGCTGAATCCCTGGTACGATTATCTTATAAAATGCGGAGTCAAGTACTTCAAAGGACATGAAGGAATAGGTTTTACGCTCAAAAAAGACAATACCATAGATCATGTCAAAGTCCGAAATTCGGACGGAGAAGAAATTGAAGTCATAGGAGATTACTATATTCTGAGTACGCCTATTGAAAAAGCGGCAAAATTGATAGATAAAAAAATGGTGACCCTTGATGACCAATTTCAATTCCTCGATGAACTGGCAAATGATACCGCTTGGATGAACGGACTCCAATTTTATCTAAATGAGGATGTTGCTTTGGCGCATGGACATGTGTGTCACAGCTATACAGAATGGGCATTGACCTCAATATCCCAAATCCAGTTTTGGGAAGGATACGACCTAAGTGAAAGATATAACGGTAAGGTAAAAGGGATTCTGTCCGTAGATATTTCTGATTGGCTTTACACCCAGTATAAATCGACCGAAGATCCCGGAAGCAATCCTGTTTTAGCTGAAAACTGCACCCCTGATGAAGTTCAGAAATTGGTTTGGGAACAAATAAAAAGAAGTGTGAACGTAGGCGGAAAGGAAATTTTGCGGGATGATATGATCGAATTTTATTATTTGGATCGGGATATCAAGTGGATTGACGGAGTTCACCATAGCGAAGACAAAGAGCCATTACTGGTGAATACCATAAACTCTTGGGCTTTGAGGCCAACATCCTATACCAGAATCCCAAATTTCTTCTTGGCAGCAGATTATGTAAGAACCAATACTGACCTTGCTACCATGGAAGGGGCCAATGAAGCTGCAAGGAGAGCGGTAAATGATATTATTGAAGCCTCAGGTTCAAATGCCTCCCTTTGCCAAATCTGGCCTTTGCATGAACCTTCATTGTTTAATCTATTGAAATGGCACGACAAAAAAAGATTTGAAAAAGGTTTGCCTTTTAGCAGTAAATTGCCAGTATGGATTGATATTGTGATGGTTATCTATACACCTTTATGGTTGGGATTTAATTTTCTCAGATCAAAATTAAAATCAAAATGACTTTAAAAATCGGGATCTTCAATCAGTTTTTGGAGTGGATAGATAGACTTGGAGAAAAATATGGTGCTGATCCTGATGAGCAAAGAAAGACTGTTATCCTTATCCGCGCCTGTTTTGTAGCGGGCATTTTTATGCTGCTGTACATGGGGCAGTGTATATTTATTGAATTCAACGTGGGAGTCAATGTCCTTCCATTCGAAGCCATCATTTTCTTTTTACTACCATTGTTATTAAAAATCGGCTTCAGGCCAAAAACTGTTGCCCACCTCTATATTTTAAATGGAACTGTATTCGGAATTTTTTTGGTCATATTTTCCGGTGGCTTATACAGTCCGGTAACACCATGGCTCACTTTGATGCCCATTTGTGGCATACTTTTTATCAATCCGCGAAGTGCCTGGATTTGGGCTGTTTTGATTTTGGTTGTTGTACTTGGCATGGGGGCTTATTCCTTTTTTGTTGGTCAATTCCCCAAACAATATAATCTTGAATACGAAAACTTATTTTTTGTGAATTGCTACGCGGGTCTGATATTTATTTACCTCCTTTTAAGTTTGATTTTTGAAAATAAGCTCACAAGTGCCTATAAGAAACTTGAGAAACAGAATCAGGAACTGGCCGAAGAAAAAGCAAAATCCGATGGGTTGTTATTGAATATCCTGCCATTGGAAATTGCAGATGAATTAAAAGCCGAAGGTGAATCAAAGGCAAGGCAGTACGAACATGTCACCGTACTCTTTACCGATTTTGTGAATTTTACAGGTATCAGTGAAAAGTTGTCCCCGCAGGATCTGGTAGCTTTTATCCATAAGAATTTTACCGCATTCGATGACATCACTGAAAAATACGGCCTTGAAAAAATCAAAACCATTGGTGATGCATATTTGGCTGTTTGTGGACTTCCCGTTGAAAATTTAAATCATGCGCAATTGGTCATAAAAGCGGCATTGGAAATCAGGGAATATATGGAAAACAATGATTCGGGTTTTAAGATAAGGATTGGAGTTCACACAGGTCAGGTAGTGGCGGGAATTGTTGGTGTAAAAAAGTATGCCTACGACATTTGGGGTGATACTGTAAACACCGCTGCGAGAATGGAACAAAACTCCGAGGAAGGGAGAATAAATATCAGTGGAGCAACCTATGATTTGGTCAAAGGAGAATTTGATTGTACTTACAGAGGAAAAATTTCTGCGAAAAATAAAGGCGAAATTGACATGTATTTTGTAAATGGTTGAGCACAACAGAAGAAGAGATTGGTTAGGAATCTTTGAAAGTTGCAGAGGAAAAGTCAAAATATTATGTTGTAGGAAAATAGTAGGTATGAATGCTCAAGAACTCATAGATTTATTGAAAAATTTACCCCCTGACAAAAAAGTGGTAATCAGGGGATATGAAGACGGATTCAATGATATTAAAGAATTAAGAAACGTGAATATAGTGTATCAACCTGATTCACCTTGGTATTATGGAGAATATGCAGTAAGCAATGACCCTGATACAATAGAAGCCATAGAATTGTACGGAGAAAACAAAAATGAAGAAATCTAAATCCCTTGTAATTTTATTTATAGGTGTTGTCACACACTTTTTTATTCATTTCAACCTCGATGCCCAAACCTATGGCAAAAACGGCATGGTCGTCTCAGACAATATCCTCGCCTCAGAAGTTGGTATTGCTATTTTGAAAAAAGGAGGAAATGCCATTGATGCGAGTATTGCAACAGCTTTTGCTTTAGCGGTAACCCATCCTGAGGCTGGTAATATCGGCGGGGGAGGATTTATTGTATTGATGAAATCGGATGGGGATGTCACGACTTTTGATTTTAGGGAAAAAGCTCCCCTAAAGGCTAATCCTGACCTGTTTCAGGATGGCGATGGCAATCTAATTGAAGGTTCCAATCATGAAACCATCAAAGCTGTGGGTGTTCCGGGAACTGTTGCAGGCTTGTATCTGGCACATCAAAAGGATGGGAGTTTACCTTGGCCCGAATTGGTCCAACCTGCGGTAGACTTGGCCGAAATTGGATTTCCCATGACATGGGGATTGTATCAGGTCGCCCTTAGGATGTCCGAAATGGATGATTCATTTGATATCATGAAAAACTACTTTCGAAATGCTGAAGGTTCGGTCGTGCAACCTGGGGAAATCTGGAAACAGCCTAAATTGGCCAATACCCTTTCTTTGATCCGTGACAATGGGCATGATGGATTTTATAAAGGTCCTGTTGCCAAAGAGATCGCCGCATATATGAAAGCAAATGGCGGAATCATCACCAAAAAAGACTTGGCAAAGTACACTGCCATAGAACGCAAACCCCTAAAAGGTACCTACAAAGATTTTGAAATCTACTCCATGCCTCCACCTAGTTCCGGCGGAGTGGCTTTAATTGAGATGATGAACCTGATGGAATTGGCTGATCTCAAAAAATTTGAATTCAATTCCACTGCCTATGTACACTTGGTCGCCGAGGCGATGAAGCGGGCTTTTGCAGATCGAGCGGAACATTTGGGTGACCCTGATTTCAATCCCGATTTGCCCTTGGATCGGCTGACCTCCAAAGAATTTGCCAAAAAACGATTTGATACTATCGACATGTCCAAAGCCTCTTTGAGCGATTCTTCCCTGTACGGACAACTGTACGACGGAAGTAGCACGACCCATTTTTCTGTAGTGGACAAGGATGGCAATGCAGTTTCGATGACCTACACACTTGAACATTCCTATGGGGTAAAAATGGGCTCATCCAAACTCGGTTTCATATTCAACAATGAAATGGGCGATTTCAACCCTGTTGCAGGGGTCACCAACAATCGTGGCCAAATCGGTTCCAATCCCAACCTAATAGCTCCGGAAAAAAGGATGCTGTCCAGCATGACCCCAACCATTGTGGCCAAAGACGGCAAGCCATATCTCATCATCGGAAGTCCGGGAGGAAGAACGATTATCAATACAGTCTTTCAAACAGTCCTAAATGTATTGGAATATGACATGAGAATCGACAAAGCCATCGAAGTCATGAAAATCCATCATCAATGGCTACCCGATGAAATCCGGTATGAAAGGCACCTCATGTCACCCGATACCCGTGATGCCTTAGAGCAGATGGGACACAAACTCCGTGGCATCAATAACCTTGGGGTACTTATGGGAATTACCTATGATCCCAAGCTAAAAGTCTATGTCGGTGCTGCGGATTCGTCTAGTGAAGATGGGGCAGCGGTGGGGTATTGAATTAAAATCATTTTTCAAATTTCCATGTCACATTTCTTCTAGGTGTAGCTTCCAAAACATCCTTCAGCTCTTTCTGATTTTTATATTTCGTTTGTTCTAAAACTGTTTCTTCAATAGATAGTTCAAAGGAATCTGCTTCAAAACACCACGGTTTGATACAAAAATTTCCGTTTTTTTGACGATATATAAAGTAGGTCTTACCATCGATTGAAGTGTTGATTTCAAGTTTTCGTTCTGCATCAGGAACTTCATCTTTACACAGAATCAAAGAGCACCGGTCACAAAAACTAAGGAGGGTATAATGGGATGCAGCTTTATCTTCGTCAATCCCAAAATAAGAAACAGTTTCTTTACGAAAGGCTTTTTGTGCATCAAGAAATAGCTTTGCTTTTACATTTTTTTCCCTGAGAGAATCATATAAATGGTCTAAGTGAAAAGAAACCAGCAATGCTGTCCATAAAGATTTACTTTTTGCCTGGACAAAAACCCTTTTTGCTCTTTTGATTGATTTTATGGCACTTTCGGAATTTTCCGCAAAATCTAATGGTATTCCAAGTTCTGATAAATAGTTTTTTTCCTTATAATCCAGTTGTTGGTCGTCGTGTTCAACAACAGCCACCAGGGTTTCTAGCCATAAAAGAGGTCTATATTTAATCATTAACTGGTTTGCAATCTTTCCTGCCAATAAACCATGGCTTGCCTGAAAAATGACATGTAACCCTTGATGTGTTTTTCTTACAATCATCTTTTTTGTTTTAATGCTAACGTCAGGAGGCATCCATCATATTCCAATAGCTGTATTTTCAAAAACATAACAATAATGGTTTTGGCGCCTGTTACAAAAACACTCGGATAGGGCTCATTTTAAAATATAATCCACAGATCATGCCAATCGCTTTGGTATCTTTTAGACTGGGGAAAATGATTTGCCATCGAAGTCATAAAAATAATTACAAGTTCAAATGGACACTTTTAAAATTTCGTCAAAGCCCGGTAATATCACTTTAAACATCTATCTGTGATTTATGTAAGAAATATCGTATCCTGCGATAAAACTTTTTAGGAATTAAATACAAAATTTAACTTTCAATTTTTAAATAAACCATTATGCTCTGCAAACCATCACAGGCAGGAAATTATTGCTGCAGGCAGGATCAGCTACCGCATTACAATGGGCCATCAATTCGGTGAAAAAAGGGGGAATTGTTTCGGTAGTGGGTGTTTATGGCCCAACAGGAAATCTGGTCCCTATTGGCAATGTGGTAAATAAAGGGATCACAATACGAGCGGGACAGGCTTCCGTAAAAAGACTTCTCCCCAGATTGATCAAACATGTGCAGGATGGTATCATCAATCCGAAGGAGTTGATCACGCACAGAATACCATTGGAGGAGGCAGCTGATGCCTATAGAATGTTTTCCGATAAACTGGATTATATGATAAAACCTGTATTGATTCTACCAACTGTTAGCCTTTAAAGTAAATAATTATGAAAAATATAACAGAACATAATTCGAACATCAAAGGTTGGGGAATAGATGCCGATTCCTAAAAACGATCCTACCTATCCGATACAAAACCGAAAAAAGGGACCTTTGAAATATGAAAGGAAAGATCAAAAGCAACAGCCCGTTGAGCAAGAAGTTTTACATTCCAACGAAAGACCTAATGTAAGTGCGGTGTATGGTGTAGGGCCAGAGCCCTCTGGTCTAAGCGGAAAATTGAGACGCTTTGCTTTTGAGCATGGAGAAAACGAGTTTAGTCACTGGATACCTCTTATTTTAGCTGATCGGGTAAATGCCATTGAAGGTATTTTAGATGATATCAAACATGCCAAATTCCCTAATATTATTAAAGAAAAAGGCTGGCCAGCTCAGTGGAAACACGACAAAAAGGGTTTAATAACAAAACTGGCGATTTTCACAACCATCACGGCAGGAACGATATGGTTGCTTGTTAGAAAGAAAAATAAATAGGGGGTAACCCCTATTTTCATTTTCAGTTGGGTACAATTTGACCAGGGATAATTTAGAAAAATATTTTCATGTGCATGCCACCACCCTGAAAAAACAAAAAATACTCAGGGCAGACTTTGGCTCCTATTTTGGCTTTTTTCTCCCAGATTCTCGGGACAAGCTTTGTCTCCCTCATATTCGTGACCGCTCGAATCTTGGTTCCCCGAAATTATTCGGGGCAGGCTTTGTCTCTTGATTCTTGGCTCTCGCATCTCGTCTCTCGTCTCTCGCCTCTCGTTTCCAATTTCAATGAATTTTTTTCGAGTGCTTAAGGTTGAAACATTGGTTTAACATATAAAAATAAAGCACTATGAAGATTAAAATAACATTACTGCTTTCAATACTTTTATTAAATACCCAAAATATTTTTGCTCAGGAATCCGTGAAAAAAGCACAACCCATTCTCGGTGAAGTGCCACAAAAAGTAGAAGATGTATTTTTACCTGAAGTGGATGGGATCAAGGTGGAAGTTTGGGTGGATAGCCTTACCATACCCTGGTCCTTGCGCTTTTTACCTGACGGGGACGCTTTGGTTGCCCAAAGAACCGGTCGTATTGTTAGGATACCTCATGGAAAAAACCAACAAGTGAACTACCTGGATGTACCCGGAGCAGTGCATGAAGTGGATGCGGGACTAATGGGTTTGGCCATACACCCGGACTTTAAAAACAACTCCTGGATTTATATCATGCATGCGTACAGGAATGAGCAGAATGAGTTATTGAGTAAAGTGGTCAGGTTAATACACCAAGGTGAAACGGCCACAATAGATAAAATCATCATGGATGATATCCCGGCATACGCCATACACCTGGGGGGAAGAATAGAATTTGGGCCTGATGGCATGTTGTACATAGGAACAGGGGACATGTCCCAGCCATTTGTGGCACAAGACCTCGATATATTGGCTTCAAAAATACTAAGGATTACCCCCGATGGCGGCATCCCTTCTGATAACCCTTTTGAAAACTCCCCTGTTTACTCCTATGGGCACAGGGTGGTTCAGGGCTTTGCCTGGGATCCTGATACAGGTGCATTTTTCAATTCTGAACACGGTCCTTCGGGCGCAGAAGTAGAAAATAGCGTAAGGTACCGAGATGAAATCAATAAAGTAGAAAAGGGTGGCAACCATGGATGGCCAGTAGTGGTCGGTGCTCCCGGTATTCCGGAATATGTTGACCCAAAGGTTATGTGGAACAAAGCAGCGGTACCACCTGCGGGAATGACATTTTACAAAGGTGATCTTTATGTGGCTTCCCTTGGTGGTCAGGCCTTAGTCAGGGTAGTTTTTGACAAAGAAAACGACTATGAGGTGACCAAAATAGAGCGTTGGTTCTCCTATTCCCCTTCTAAAGGAATTTATGGCCGAATGCGGGATGTTACCATAGGTCCTGATGGACATTTATATGTTACCACCAGCAATACCGATGGCAGGGCACCTTTAAAAATTCATGATGACAAAATACTGCGATTGATATTCGATTGATCAATCCACCTTAAAATATTTAAACTCTTCGGACTGCTAACAATCAGGTCAGAGACAATCCTCAAAAAGCTGAACCTGTTTTGTAATAGTACCTATCAGGCACTTGTAATTTTCATTCCCTCACGATTTTAATGATATCCTCAATTTCTTTTAAGTCTGGTATGTCCGTGTTTGTTACATAGTAATGTTCAAACACAAAGTCACCTAAGACGTTGCATTTTTTTATTCCAGTTTCAATGAATGTTCCCACGGCAACGTCCATTGGCACCAACACGGTCAGCCCGACAAATTTGTCTGCCGGATCTACGGTTTCAACAATGCAGTTTAAGTCTTTGGCCACAAGGTTTACCTCCTCTTTTATTATTTTCTTTTGTGGAGTGGTAAAGGGTTTATCCGAAGCCGGCAGCATGAGGAAATAGAATCTCAGTTTGTCCTTTAGTCCACCGAGACCACTAATGATAAAGCCCATGTTTTCATCTGTCAGCATGCTTTCAAGGAGCATTCTGCATTCTTGTAATGCCAAAACTGCCCACTTTCTCACCTCTTCGTCGGGATTCCGGTAATATCTCTCAATTTGCCGGTATGCAGTAATTGTCCCAATGTGGGCTAACAGCGTCAATGCTTTTTTCTTTCCATCTATTTCCATACGGGTATCACAGAGTAGGTTTCCAAGATTGATGGTCTCTGCCTAGGTCAGTTCGCCAAGGTCAAACGAATGGGAATAGTCAAGGTATTCCTTTTGTGTTTGAAGGTCGACTCCCTCTTCCAAAATATCGAACTTATCAGGAATTCCATTTAAGAAATCCAGTATATCCTTGGGATTGTCTTTCATAATTGTATTCGCTCATTTGGTTGCACTGGTAAATAGTAGGAATATCTCCAACTTATTTTTATAATTAGAAGTCCTGCAACTCTTTTCATTTCTCCTTTTTCTTGTCACCTTCATTCAATTGCAAAGAAGTTTTGGCATTAAGAGAAGTTACTACTTTTTTTCCCGTTTTTGCTTCCAGTTCTTTGCGAGCAACCTTTGCTACATTGCCACCTTGTTTGGCAACTTTCTTACTATCTTCAAAATCTTTTGGACTGGTTGCGGCAGAAATGTCTTTTGTAGATGCTTCGGCAAGCATGTTTAGAATGAGTTCTGTATTCGTCATGTTATCCCTCAAGTTTTCCTTTTTCAGCCCTTTTAGGATTTTATATTCTTTGGTGGTTCTATCACTCCATGCTTTTGTAATGATATCGGTTAGGGTTGCAAACTGAATACCTTCCTTCAGTCCCCGTTTTTTCCATTCATCTGTCAACTCTTTTCTGATTTCAATACTTTTCAGTCGCTGATTTATCCAGTTTTCAGAATAGCCCAATTTCATGTATTGTTCCAGTGCCCTATCAATACTGAGTTCAGGGTCTTGCATTTCATCCAATCTATCTGATGCTACCTGAGCCAGCCAAAGTTTAAATGGTTCTGCTTTAGGAGATGGGATGGATTGTATCAAGCGAAAAAGTTGTTCTGAATCAGCTACATCTGTCAGATAAAATTTACCATCAGCCGATTGCATTTTCAGTTGACTACAATTTGTAGCCAACTGACTTCCTTCTGCTTTTAGCCTTGTTTTCAAAACGCTCCAATACTTTCTGGGATTGGGACTTTCCGTCAAAACAGCAATAACATCTACTATGGACATATACCATTTTTCATTCTCCTCGTCCCAAAGGGTTCTAACTTTTTTATCTTCAAAAACTTTTATTTCCGTGACTTTCTTCATTGATATTCTTGTTTCAGTTTGATCTGCATATCACTTTTCAATTGCGGCTCAATAATATAATTGATTTGGCTCAAAAAGTCATGGAATTGATCTGTATTCTTTGATAAATTGAGCTACAATGATCAAGTATAGGTTTAGTGCAGGTTTTAAGCAATCAATAGAGCTTCTTTAAATCATTTCCATAATCCCTAAGCCATACCTGCCCCATCCACCACCCATCCCACAATCGTTCCCTCCCCACTTCAAATACCTTGGAGGGTTTGGCAATTACTATTAACTTCCCGACTCAAATATCAAATTCTATGAAAAAAATATACAGCTTGGTTTTTGCCCTTTTTATGGCAGCAACCACCTTTGCCCAAAAAAGCCCGGAGGAATTTCTGGGTTATAAAATGGGTGACCGATTTACCACGCATCACCGTGTAGTGGATTATTTTGAGCATTTAGCTTCTACACTGCCCAATGTTAAATTGGTGTATTATGGGGAAACCTATGAAAACCGCCCGCTTTTTATAGCTATCGTTTCCACTCCCGAAAACATGAACAATCTGGAAAATATCCGAATGGACAACCTCAAGAGAACGGGGATGGTAGAAGGAACACCAGCTACCAAAGTTGCCCTGAATTGGATGCAGTACAATGTGCATGGTAATGAGGCTGTGGCTACTGAAGCGGCGATGACTACTTTTTGGCAAATTGCCGATCCTTCCAATAGCCAATCCAAAGAATGGCTGCAAAACCAGGTGTTGATCATTGACCCTTGCGCGAATCCTGATGGGAAAGACAGGTATACAGTTTGGTACAACCAAAAGCAAAACTCAAGATTGCAGCCAGACCCACAGTCCATGGAGCACTTTGAGCCTTGGCCGGGAGGTAGACCCAATCATTATATGATTGACTTAAACAGGGATTGGGCCTGGCAGACGCAGAAAGAAACAGTTCACCGTATCGAACTCTATCACGAGTGGATGCCTCATCTTTTTGTGGACTTTCATGAGCAAGGAATTGATGCGCCGTTTTATTTTGCTCCTGCTGCACAGCCCTTGCATGAGCAAATCTCTCCTTACCAACTTGAATTCCAAACGCTTTACGGCAAAAACACAGCAGCCAAGTTTGACGAACAGGGTTGGTTTTATTTTACCAAGGAGCGATTTGACCTGCTTTATCCTGCTTATGGAGATACTTGGCCAACCTATAATGGTGCCGTAGGGATGACGATCGAAAAAGGTGGTTCCGGACGTGCAGGTTTAGGAATGTTGAATGCTCTTGGCGATACCGTAACCTTAAAAGAAAGAATCGAACATCAGCATGTGGCAGGTATTTCCGCAGTGGAAGTCACTGCCCAAAATGCCATTAAATTGGCCGATGAGTTTGCCAATTATTTCAAATCCAACAGCAGCAGCCCAAGGGCTAAATACAAAAGCTTTGTCATCAAAGGAGACCAAAATCCGGAAAGGGTGAATGCGCTTTTGGAACTCTTGGACAAAAACAGAATCCAATATGGATTTGCAGGTAACAGGTCAGGACTGAAAGGACTTGATTATTCCAGTGGAAAAACCGCCACCTTCTCCACATCCGACAAGGACATCATCATCAATGCCTACCAACCTAAATCTGTGTTGGCCCAGGTCTTGTTTGAGCCTGAAGCTACCCTTCAGGACAGTATTACCTATGACATTACAAGTTGGGCGCTACCTTATTCCTATGGTGTTCAGGCCTATGCGCTTGAGACCAGATTGGATGCTGCCAAGCAGTTTGAAAAAACAGCCTTTACTGCCAATGCTGTCAATGGAAAACCATTGGCTTACCTTGTCCCATGGAATGCCACTAAGCATGCTAAATTTTTAGCAGCCCTATTAAATGATAAAATCCGGGTAAGATTTGCGGAATATGCTTTTGAGATAGAAGGGAAAAGTTATCCATCAGGATCCTTGATTATCCATAGAAACGGCAATCAATATGTCCCCGATTATGACCAAAAAGTGGTTGCAGCAGCTAACAAATTTGAAATCAACTTAAACCCCACCAACACTGCATATGTGGACAAAGGGAAGGATTTCGGTTCCTCGGATGTCAAGGCCATCGTTGCCCCAAAAGTGGCTCTTTTGGGTGGCGATGCGGTTTCTTCATTGAACTTCGGGGAGCTTTGGTATTTCTTTGAGCAGGAACTTGATTATCCTATCAGTATATTGGATGCCAACAACCTGGCGAGATTTGATTTGAGCAAGTACAATGTCATTTTGATGCCTTCAAGCAGAGGCGGATCCATATCAGAAAACAACCTCAAAAATGTGTTGGAATGGGTAAAGGCAGGGGGGAAACTCATTGCATTTGAAAATGCGCTGAATGCTTTTGCCGATAAAGAAGGATTTAATCTGAGCAGGTATGATACCGAAGATGAGAAAAAGACGGCAGAAAAAGAGCAAAAGGAAATCCAAAATGTGGAAAGGTTGGAGCCCTATCAGGAAAGAGAGCGAATGGGTATTTCCACCACTGCAGCAGGTGCCATTTATGAATTGAAGATCGATGAATCGCATCCACTTGGATTTGGTTTGGGTGGTAAATTCTACACCTTGAAAAACAACGGCTCCCGATATGCTTACCTGAACAACGGAGTCAACGTGGGAATTATCCCCAATAATGAAGCCTATAGATTCGGCTACATTGGTCATAAAATCAAACCTAAAATGGCACAATCCATGGTCTATGGCGTAGAGAATCAGGGCAGAGGACAAATCGTCTACATGGCAGACAACCCCATGTTCCGTTCCTTCTGGGAAAGCGGCAAGCTCTTAATTTCCAACGCAGTCTTCTTTGTTGGACAGTAAACCTTCGGGCAAAACCTTTGAGGTTTTTTTTCAAACCTCGAAGGTTTTCTTCCTAACCAAGTGCCTTATTTACCATGAATAATTTTTCGTGTATAAGGTTTTCTCCTACCAAAAAAGCCTTCGAATCCGCCGCGGTGGACTCAAAGTAAAGGTTATACCTTTCAATTACCACATAGAAACTTAGAGCACATAGGTCTTCAGTCCAATAGCCAATTTAAGCTTTAAAAAAGATCTTAAATCTTCTATGTGATTTAAATGGGCTATGTGGTAAAATATTTCTTCTGGATTTTATATAAGCTTAAGTTCAGCCAAAAAGACTCAAAACCTTTGAGGTTTATTTAGAAACCTCAAAGGTTTTAGACCTTATACAAATTATTATTTGAGAGAATAACTTCTTCAAGAAAATAGCTTTCTTAAACCTCAAAACCTTCGAGGTCTTAAAGACCTCAAAGGTTTAAAGCCCACTATTACTTACAAAAGCAATCGACTGACTGTCAGGAGACCAGGAAGGGACATTGATTGTACCCTGTCCTCCATATAAATATGCGATGACCCTTGGTGCACCACCTGAGGTGGGCATCAATTTTAGGGTAACTCTTTTGTAGGAGGGGTGACTATTGACTGGAATATCTGAGGGAAAAGAAATAAACACCATCCATTTGCCATCCGGAGAAATGTGGGGAAACCAATCGTTGGTTTCGTCAAAAGTCAATTGTTCCGGACTGGATCCGTCCGGTTTCATTCTCCAAATCTGCATAGTCCCGGATTTACTGCCATTGTAATAGATGAATTTCCCATCTGGGGAATATTCACTGCCATCCACGTGTTCGCCGGGTTTTGTATTGGTCAGGGCCACTTCTTCTCCACCCTTGATGCTTTTTTTATAAATATCATAATTTTCACTATCCCCTCGGGAAGCCACATATAGCACTTCTTTGCCATTTGGCGACCATCCATGCCAGTAGGAAGGTGTCTCCTCTGTGACAAGCGTCGGTTCACCTCCCTCCAATGGTAGCACATACACCGTTGATCCTCCGCCTGATAATCCTTGCCTATGGTGGCTGATGGCCAACATTTTCCCATCAAATGAAATCCCATGGTCATTGTTGTTCCGGTCAGCAAATCTGGTATTGAGTTTTTCCAAACTTCCTCCTTCCACAGGGATTTTATAGAGTGACCCGTCCATATTGATCAATAACTTTTTGCCATCAGGCATCCAATTAGGAGCTTCAAAGCGGCCATCTTTTTCAAATATCACTTTTCTGACTCCTGTAAAAACATTCATGGTTTCCAAGCGGCAACCCAAATACCCCTCTTTACCTGGATTGTAGTTGGCTGCAACAGGTTTATCCAAACGCACATTCCAGACTTTGGCCTGTTCCAATACATCTTCATTGTGCGAACCGATAAATATACCCGCTAAAACAGCGTTCTTCATTACTGTCATTTTATGGGATCCGATTTCCTGAAGTGGTTCACCGGGATGGGCAGCCCGCATGATAAATTCATCTCCTGCCCGCTCCAATTGCAAAATGGAATAATGGCTCTTCGGCGCAAAAATCTCGTCTTCCGGATCCCGCATAAATGCCCCCTTCATCTCCCTCCATTGTAAGACTGTCATACCGTCTCCATGTAGTGTTGCAGTGATATGGGCAGCATTTTCATCCTCAGATTCTCTGACCATCAACCCGACTTTTCGATGTAGGTCAACTCCTTCGCCTACAAATTCAAAATTGGCAGTTAAAATAAAATCCCCCTCTATTTTGTCAAAAGCATAATGAAATTCATCCCTTTCAAACCAGATATTATATCCGGCTCCTTGAAGATGGTAAGTTTGGGTTTCTTTATCATACACTGTTTTACCCTTCAGCTTGGGATTTCCAATGTCTTTGTTTTGGCTGAATATGCCAACTTTTCCATCTTGGGCAATGGCGAACTGAAGCAGTAAAAGGCTGAATAATGTAAAAAGGTATTTCATAGGTCTTTGGGTTTTATCAGTAATTAAATCAAAAATTCAGGTATTGTCTATCATTATGTGATGGTTGGGAAATTTAGTGAATAATATCCATTTTCCATGTCAGTTAAACTATCAGTAGGTTACCATAAATAAGTATCAATGATTAAAGATCCACGGGTTTTTAATTTTGCTGAGTAACTTTCTCTTCTTTAGCTTTTAGCAGGAGATTCCCCGAAATTCTACGGGGCAGGCTTTCATTTCGCTGAAAGGTTCGTCAAAATATCAGACTCACGAAAAGCTCATTCAGAATGACGTCCCCCCAAACTTGATTCCTAATTCTTGATTCTTAGGTCTTGGCTCTTGGCTCTTGCTTCTTGATTCTTGATTCTAATCTCTTATCCTTCCTCCTTCACCCTTATCCTTCATCCTTTCTCCTTCATCCCTCATCCTTCCCTTTTCAGTCCCCCTATTCCACACTTCAGTCAACTTTAATTTTTTCACTGCTGCTTTCACCCCAATTTTGGATCAAATATTATTGTCATGAAAATTATTTTAGCTTTCTGTTTGATCTTCATTGTCAATTCCACCTTGGCCCAGACCACCATTAAAGGTATCGTCAAGGATCAAAAAGGCGTGACAATTCCGGGCGTCAATATTTTTCTAAAGGGAACCTTTGAAGGTACATCTTCAGAAATTGATGGGACTTATATTTTGGAAACTGATGAGGAAGGTACTTTTATTTTGATCTTTCAGTCTATGGGATTCAAATCCCAGGAATTTGAGGTGGTATTAAATGGAAGCTCGCAGACCTATAATCCCATTTTAAAGGAGGCCATCAATGAAATGACTGCGGTGACCATATCAGCAGGAGCGATGGAGGCTTCGGATGAAAAAAGGGCCGTGGTATTACGACCTGTCGATATTGTCACGGTGCCTGCTGCAATGGGGGACATCATCGGCGCATTTCAGACTTTGCCGGGAACGGCAAATGTGGGTAATGACGGAAGGTTGTTTGTACGTGGAGGTGATGCCACCGAAACAGCCATTTTCATAGACGGACTTAAAGTAGGGAATGCTTTTGGAACCACAGCGTCCAATGTACCGACTAGAACCCGATTCAATCCCAATCTATTTAAAGGTTCATTTTTCAGTACGGGAGGTTATTCAGCGGAATACGGTCAGGCACTTTCTTCAGCTTTGGCGCTGAACACGGTGGATTTCCCCGTGAGAAATCAGGGCGATATCAGCATCATGTCTGTTGGTGGGGGTTATACACAAACTCTAGCCGGAGAAAAAAACAGCTTGACAGCTTCCGCTAACTACTTTGACCTCTCTCCCTACCAAGCTTTGATCAGACAAAATTTTGATTGGGAAAGGGCACCCTATGGATGGGATGCGGAGGTATCCGGCAGACAAAAGTGGGGAAAAAACGGAGTCATTAAAGCCTATGCCCATACAGAAGCAAGCGGTATGAAAATATGGCAACCTATACCCGGTTCTGATGAACGTGGTCAATTGGTAGGTGTCCAAAACCAATACACTTTTGCCCAAACATCATTCAAGCAATTAGAGGAAAATGACTGGAGTTATTATGGCGGGGTTTCTTATTCTAACAATGTGGACAAATTTGAAATCGGTCAGATGGAGATGAGAAACCAAAACCAATTGATGCACACCAAGTTGACCGCTATCAAGGGTCTTTCAGAGAAATTTTCAGTCAAGACAGGTTTTGAATCCTATTTGTTCAACTATGAAGAGGCCTTGATTTCAGAAGGTTTCAAAAGGGATTACAGGGATCATCATGCCATCCTGTTTTCAGAAGCTGATTATTATGTCAACAACAGGTTGGTGTTCAGGGGAGGAATTAGGGCAGGTCATAGTACTTTGGCCAGTCAAAGTTGGTTGGATCCGAGGATTTCGTTGGCTTACAAATTTGACCATGAAGGACAGCTTTCATTGGCAGCAGGACAGTTTAGCCAAATGCCTGTTGAGCAATTAAGGATCATCGACCAAAACACGCAAAATACCAGGGCAGACCATTTGATCCTGAATTACTTTTTGGTCAAAAACGGCAGGACTGTTCGGGCAGAAGCATTTTACAAAGACTACAAAAAACTCATTACCTATGAAGTGGCCCAATTGTTCCCCATACCATTGGGATTTAACAACATTCAGCAAAATGGTGAAGGTTATGCCCGTGGGGTTGATATTTTTTACCGGGATCAAAAAAGCTTTAAGAACACCGACTTTTGGGTTACCTACAGCTTTGTGGATAGCAGGAGAAAGTTTGCACATTTCACCGAAATGGTACAGCCCGGCTTCGCTCCCCGCCACAATGGATCAATAGTCGTCAAGCATTTTATTGCCCCTTTAAAATCCCAA
>NZ_JBGTCA010000400.1:0-7663 GCF_041749095.1 Aquiflexum sp.
ATTAAATCATCGAGATAAGCATGGATATAAGGAATAAAAACCTTCATTACTTTTTCCAAAAACTGATTGAGCCAAAAAATAATGCATGCGATTAAAAAATATGGATTTTTGAAAACTGATATCATCCCGGTAGTGCTGCAATAAGAGCAGCAAGAAATGTAATGATGGCCATGTAAATGGTGTAAATGATGTTCCCGATCTTTTTTAGGCCTTTCATAATATCACTGTCTGTTTCTTTGATGTGAAAGATCCATTGCTCTTTATTCGCCTGAATATCTTTTTGACGGCTTTCATGATATTCCAAATCACGACCTCCCAAGGATTTTCCGCAATGCTCACAAGTATCATTGATGTCTGTGGTCCACTTAGACCAGTCTCCACAATGAGGACATTTTTTTTCTCCCATTTTACAAAAATAGGGAACAAAACCTAAAGAGGGGTTTTCTCTATATAAATCTTCCTTAAAACATTCAGTGTTGATTGATTTCGACTGAGGATTCTTCTTGTAAATCTTCACTTTTTTTGATTGCAGTCTTCTTTTTTAGGGTAAAATTTCCAATCACAAGAGCATCAAGACCTGTCGAAAAAAAACAGCGAAGAGCATCTTTCGGAGATTCCACCACAGGTTCGCCCTGAATATTGAAACTGGAATTCAGGACAACTGGAATTCCGGTTTTATCCCCAAGTTTTTTGATGATATCATAATACCTGGGATGTAGTTCTTTTCTAACAGTCTGTAATCTTGCACTTCCGTCCACATGGGTCACAGCAGGAATGGTTCTTTGTTGATCTTCGAGAACATTACAGACTTTTAGCATAAATGGATCTTCAACCTCAAGGTCAAAAAATCGATCCTTGGCTTCTACAATTGTTGAAGGTGCAAAAGGACGGTATGCCTCTCTGAATTTGACTTCAGAATTTATCTTTTCTTTCATTTCCGGAAAAGCCGGGTTGGCAAGAATACTCCGGCTGCCCAATGCCCTTGGGCCGATCTCCATTTTTCCCTGAAACCAACCTATTATTTTACCACTTTCCAAAAGAGAGGCTGCTTCTTCGCAGATATCTTCATGGTACTGATAATTAAGCTTGCAGGCCTTTAGGATTTGTTCAATTTCCTCATTGGTATAGCTGGTTCCGACATAGGGATCTAGATGGACAAAGTTTCTTGGTTTTTTAAAAATGCCGTTGTAGAGATAATATGCAGCCCCGATTGCTGTCCCATTGTCCCCTGCGGCAGGCATCACATATATGTCTTTAAATTTACTTTCCCTTATAATCCTTCCGTTCATGACACTATTGAGAGACACCCCTCCGGAAATGACCAAATAATCGGTTTTGGTCTTTTGGTAAAGGATTTCACAGATTTCCAGTACCCGGTCTTCCAATACACGCTGGAAAGCAGCAGCCACATCCATGTGGTGTTTTTTGAAGGATTCACCGGGAGACCTTGGTTTTCCAAAAATGCGGATGAATTTTGGAGATAGATGTGAATATTTCCCAAAATTTAAATTTTGGTAGCCAAAATAACTCAGGTCAATATGAATTCCTCCTTTATTATCAATGCTAACTATCTTCTCAACTTCTTTTTTAAAGACTTTAGGATCACCCATAGGTGCTAATCCCATCGTCTTACCCTCATCATAATTTGTTTTGAAGCCACAGAATGAAGTGACCGCTTCATAGAAAGAACCTAAAGAATGGGGGAAAAAGCTTTCACCGAAAGTATCGATTTCATTGCCCTTTCCAAAACCCAACATCGCAGTAGCCCACTCTCCTGAACCATCTATGCCCAATAGTGCAGCTTCCCTGTATGGAGAGACAAAAAATGATCCCGGTGCATGCGAATAATGGTGGGGTATAAAATGAACTTTAGGACCACTATCTTTAGATTCATACTCACCGTAGAACCATTTCCAAAAGGATTTTTGCTTTCTGTAAGCATGGACAAATTCATGACTGATAAAGTATCTCAGACTTTTTGGGTGACTGATGGCATACCTTAATTTTTTTCCAAGGCTATGAGTAGGTTTAATTGAAACAGCGATATGGTCTATATCTTTAAAAGTCAGATTGGCCATTTTGAGACACCTTGCGATAGCCAATTCTGGAAAATGTTTGGTGTGTTTATCCCTATTTAATCGCTCCTCTTCAATAGCAGCAATTAGTTGGCCATCTACCACTATACAAGCTGTAGAGTCATGAAAATAATAATTTAATCCTAAAATAACCATAATTAAATTTTTGCCAGTGGGTGGAATCTGGAAAATCCGAATAACAAGGAATGCGGAAATTAAAAATTTAAATTAATTAAATGCAATTTGAGACCAAGAATTTAAATGTATTTATTTAGATAAAAAAAACATTATCCATTTTTGTAGCGTATCTGCACAAAATTACGTCTTAAGATAAAATCCGAAACTTCTTATGAAAAAAATCTTTCCTTTCGTCGTTACAATTTTCGCCGTCATCATGCTTTCATTTCAATGTGATGATGTTGAAAATAAGGAATTGGCTTCAGATACCTGCATTGATACAACCAAAATCAATAATGAAGCTGTCTGTTACATGATCTATGATCCGGTCTGTGGCTGTGATGGAAAGACTTATTCAAATGATTGCATCGCAAGGAACAGTGGGGTTTTGTCGTTTGTAAAGGGCAAGTGTAATTGAAAATCCAGCTAATCGGAAATAGCTGAAAGTTCATATCATTGAAGTAAGATTGGATCTGTCTTTAATCCAGAATCAAAAATTCCCGGTAACCTTTTTCATCTTCCTGGGAAATGTCCAGAGATTCAACTTCTGCCATTGGCGGGCCTTTTTTAAGCCAATATTCCATTTCCAATATAGCCCTGATATCACCTTCCATTTCTACCAAAACAGTACCATCAGCCTCATTTTTTACCCAACCTTTGATTCCCAGGGTAATTGCTTTTTGTTGGGTACTTTTTCTGAAAAAGACACCTTGAACTTTTCCGAAGACCCTTACCCGTTTACTGATCTTCATACCATTTTTCTTCAAATGTACCGGTTACTTCTACGTCAGCGGTAAGTACCTTATACACCATCCAAAGAATTAAAATGGGAGAGATCGAAAACATAAACAAAATCAATCCGGTATTCAAATTTACCTGAATGGCTGTAACATAAATGATCAAAAAGGCTGTCACCAAATAGACCGGGAATAGGTAGTTTTTCATGTTGGTTATTATTTTGTTTTCAATTATTAAACCTGAATGGTACTCTCATTGTTATGATGCTATTATGAAAGGTTTTCGTTTTACACAATATGTTCCTCCCCAAGATCCGGAGAAAGATACTTTTGATAATTTACTCAATATTTTCCTGCAATTGGTTACAATGAGCGGAGGAGATGTTGCAGAAGCTTTGGCTTGGTTGACCAATCTCGACAAGCGATACAATATGACCAACCCAAATTATGGCATAGGTGATTTTATTGAAGACCTTAAAACCAAGGGATACCTCACCGAAGAAAACCAAAAAGGGGAATTCAAAATCACCGGGAAGGCCGAACAATCAATCCGTAAAAATGCCTTGGAGGAGATATTCGGTAAACTTAAAAAAGGAAAAGGCGGCCATCATAAAACAACCCATTCGGGTCAGGGTGATGAAAAGGGGACGGATAGAAGGCCATATAATTTTGGTGATAACCTTGATCAGATTGCGCTTACAGATTCCATCAGAAATGCCCAGGTCAATCACGGATTTGGGGGAGATTATCTTTTGACCGAAGATGATCTGGAGGTAGTTGAAAATGAATTCAGGACACAGACTTCGACTGTGTTAATGATTGATATTTCCCATTCTATGATTCTTTATGGGGAAGACAGGATTACACCCGCCAAAAAGGTTGCGATGGCTTTGGCGGAACTGATCAAAACAAGGTACCCCAAAGACACTTTGGACATTATTGTATTTGGTAACGACGCCTGGCAGATTGAAATCAAGGCTTTGCCTTACTTACAGGTGGGACCCTATCATACCAATACAGTGGCCGGATTGGAACTTGCCATGGATTTGCTTAGAAGGAGAAAAAACCAGAATAAGCAGATTTTCATGATTACTGATGGAAAACCTACTTGTTTGAAAGTTGGAATCAAATATTATAAAAATGCATTTGGAATAGACAGTAAAATTCTCAGTGAGACGCTCAAACTAGCGGCCCAATGCCGAAAACTGAAAATACCTGTCACCACCTTTATGATAGCTTCCGACCCTTATCTCAAGGAATTTGTAAAGGAATTCACAAAAGTGAATAATGGAAACGCATATTACAGTAGCCTCAAAGGTTTGGGGGATTTAATTTTTGAATATTATAGACGAAACAGAACCAAAAAATTTTAAACATGGATTACCAAAAATTAGCAGGAAAAGACTTATTGAAAATAGTTACTCTTGGGGAATTGAAAGCTTCAGGATATCAACCAAGGTCTATTAAAGAAGAGTTGCGACAAAACCTGATCCACAAATTACGGAACAAAGAAAATGTATTTGAAGGGATTTGGGGATTTGAGGATACTGTTATTCCTGATATTGAAAGGGCCATACTTTCGAGACATAATATCAATCTTTTGGGTCTAAGAGGTCAGGCCAAAACAAGAATAGCAAGATTGATGACACAATTGCTCGATGAGTATATTCCTGTCGTGGCCGGTTCAGAATTGAATGATGATCCATTGAATCCGATCTCTACCTTTTCAAGGGATATAATTGCATCAAAAGGAGACCATACACCAATTTCATGGTGGCATAGAAATGACAGATATACAGAAAAACTTGCAACTCCTGATGTTTCTGTTGCGGATTTGATCGGCGACGTTGATCCAATCAAAGCTGCGACAATGAAACTTTCTTATAATGATGAGCGGGTAATTCATTATGGACTTGTTCCAAGATCTCACAGGTCCATTTTTGTGATCAATGAATTGCCGGATTTGCAGGCAAGGATACAAGTAGCTTTGTTCAATATTCTACAGGAAGGGGACATTCAAATCAGGGGTTTTAAACTCCGGTTGCCTTTGGATATACAATTTGTGTTTACAGCCAATCCAGAGGATTATACCAATAGGGGCAGTATTGTTACACCGCTGAAGGACAGAATTGAGAGCCAGATAATTACCCATTATCCCAAAACCATTGAAATAGGAAAACGCATCACCAAGCAAGAGGCGAGGCTTGAGGGTAAACCAACCTCAAAAATCCATGTACCAGAACTGATGAAGGACCTGATAGAACAGATAGCGGTAGAGGCAAGGAAAAGTGAATATGTGGATGAAAAAAGCGGTGTCTCTGCGCGATTGACCATTTCGGCATATGAAAATCTGATTTCGGCAGCTGAAAGAAGGATTTATATGAACAATGAGGAAAATACAGTGGTAAGAGTTGCAGACCTTATCGGTATCATTCCAGCAATCACGGGCAAAGTGGAATTAGTCTATGAAGGTGAACAGGAAGGTGCGGGGCTTGTTGCCTACACTTTAATAGGAAAAGCAGTGAGGACCTTGTTTACCGACTATTTTCCTTCACCGGAACAAAAGAAAAAAGAAAAGGAACAAAATACTTATATACTTCCTTTGTCATGGTTTGGGGATGGGAATTCTCTGGACATTTTGGCTTCCCAAAGTGACAAAGAATATAAATTCAATCTGCATCAGGTACCGGGATTGGAAGATATTATCACAGGAACTTTAAAAACCCTTCCCGAAAAGGAAAAAGAGTTCTTCATGGAGTTTGCCCTTCACGGCCTTGCGGAATACAGTCAACTCAGCAAAAAACTATTGGATACCGGTTTGCAGTTCAAAGATCTTTTTAGCTCCATGTTCGATATGGGTGCGCCGGGAGAAGATGATTTTGATGAAGATGATGTATAAATTCCGCTGAATGTAAATTTTTGGTATCATGAAATCAGTTTAAATTTCAATAATAATGATTAACTTGTTGTTTCCACATCCTTTATTATCTAAATAAAACAATGAAAATATGGACCTATTAAAAAAATCAAAGTCATTTCTTATCCTTATTTTAGTATCAGGATTCCTGTTTGCAACAGCAACAACATCTTGTGGCAACAAAAAAACAACTGAGGACACCGAACATGCCGAACACCCGAATGATGGTGATGAGCATCCAAGTGATGGTGATGAGCACCCTAAATCTGATACCACAGGAGGTGAGCATCCAAACAATTAATTCCGCTAACTTTAAACTCAAAATCAAAAGGCTGTGGAAACACAGCCTTAATTTTTTCTTGTAAATGAAAAGGTGGTCAATGGATAGGCAATCTCTTTTCCCACTTCCATGATAGGATAAGCAATGAAATTTATAGGGCCTGACGCAGGACTTGGTGTGACCTCAAGATCTCTTCCTTGGCTTAATTCAATCCGATTGGCCGGGTGTCGGCCAAAATAATAAGTAGCCAAAGCGGTATATTTATTCCCTTCACTGATATCAATAGGCCACCATTTCCCTTCTGCATAGAATTCAGCCCAACAATGGTAACCATCTATACCACCATCATCCCTATCAGAAGGGATAGATGCTCCGATAGAGAACCTCGCAGGAATACCTATTGACCTTGCCAATGAAATAAAGAAAGAATGAAACTCTGTACAGTTCCCGGTTTTGGAATCACAGGCATACACCGCATCTCCTCTTCCAAAGTCTCCAAATTTCATGTAGCGCATGTTGTCAATGATGTAATCATAAAGTGCTCTGGCTTGCAATAACTTGCTTTCATTTTCTTTTCCTTTAATTACTTCGTTGGCTATTTCGCTGAATTGTCCACCGACAGGCATCAATATGTTTGGTTCCAAATAAATTTGATCAATTGGCTGAATCGCTTCATAGGGCCCTTTTTCTTTTCTTTGGACCATATATTTAATTTCCAATTCCTCATCACTATGTTCGGGTTCCAGCTCTATGTATAGGATTTTATTGTTGAAAACTTTTTCTTCCAGTATCCTGTGTTTTCCCGGAATTTCCATGGAAATGACTTTGATATCCTGGTAATCATCGGATTGGGCAATTGGTATCCAAACTTTTGCATTGTCTTTGATCACAGGGATTTTTGCCTGATAATAAAACTCAAACTCATCTTTTCCTTCTACAACACCCAAGAGGTCGGAGGAGGCAGTTTCTACCGGGACTCTTCTCCATGTTTTGTCGACCACTTGTTTCCAGGTATAGAATGGTTTGCCATTTAATTTGTGGAGGGAAGTTTCTGTTACTACCATATTTCCCGGTTCTCCTTCGAGAAAGAAATCAACATCATAGACATCGCCTTTTTCATCTGCAAGATCGACACATGCAAAGTGCCTGTTTGGTCCCAGATTGGAAAGGTATTCAGTATGAACCCTTACCAGCTTTAATTTTAGATTTCGCTCTTTGTCATTTAAAAGAAAGAATCCTTCATTCTGTTCGGTTTCCTTATCAATGAAAGCTTTGATACCCTGTTCGATTTCTTGAATCGATATTTTTTTAGTGGAATTATCAGGTGAGTTTTTTGATTCCTCCTGTTTTTCTTTTGAATTTGAAAAACAGGAAGTCAGTATAGCAAACAGGAGGTATAAAAAGAGTCTGGAATAGATCATGATAGAAAGGTATCAAAGATTTTGGTTTAAAATCAGCGATTTATCCAAAAGGTAGT
>NZ_JBGTCA010000401.1:0-6603 GCF_041749095.1 Aquiflexum sp.
TCTCTGGTACCCACCTGGCGGGAAGATGACAATTTTGTAAGGCTTTACGATCCATCAGTAGGTAAAGGAAAAGAACTCTTTGAGTACTTAAAAAGTGTCAACCAAGGTGGTGCAGATCTGAAAATTCAAAATAAAGAAATAGTAATCAATGATTAGGACAAGAATTCGATGATTTTTTCCTGTATTCGGTAATATTGGATTCAATGTCAATATGTTGCTCAAATTGCCGAAATCATAATTTTTTAAAAAAGTCGTTTTTTTTTGGGGTTGTTTTAAGATTTTTCCCCTTTTATATATATACCCATAAGACCAAAATGAAACATTTTTCCTTATTATTATTAATATTTATTCTATCATGGCGTGTGCATGCACAATCACCGGCGCAAGGGTGGTCAGTGATGTTTCCCGAAGATCCATTTACAGATGACGCCCTGCTCGATCTTCGGTTTCTTAACGAAATTGAAGCGGGATCAACCGGATTTATAGGTTTGTCAGATGATGGTGAGAGCTTTGTTGATGGCACCGGACAGGAAATACGTATCTGGGCCATTGGAGGTGGCGACGACACCCGGAACTACAGCAGTGAGCAGCTTGCTTCATTCGCTAAATTTCTGGCAAAACGTGGCGTCAACATGATTCGGACACATGCACGCATCCACTCCACAACCAATGACATCAATGCAGTAAATACCGATGAAGTAAATGCCATTTGGCGGCTGGTGGCTGCCATGAAGGCCGAAGGGATTTACACAACCATAAGCCCATTTTGGGTCGGGCATATGGGTATTTTGCCATCTGCATGGGAACTGGGTGATTATGTAGGAGACGTAAAGCCTTGGGCTTTAATGTACTTCAATGATAAATTTAAAAATGCTTATAAAAACTGGGTAGAATACCTGTTCACAGAGGTTAATCCACATACCGGGCTGGCATTAAAAGACGACCCTGCAGTAGGATTAATCCAAATGAAAAATGAAGATGGGATTTTCTTCTGGACCATCCAGGGTGTGCAGCCCTCATTGATGAGCGAAATGCAATCGCAGTATCACGAATGGCTGTTGGCTAAATATGGAAGTATAGGTCAAGCTTATGCGGCTTGGCAAAACCTGGCACCCATTGATGGTGATAACCCTGCCAATGGCAAAATGGGTTTGTACATCATTTGGGAAGCTACCCAAACGCAAACCGGAGGAAAGGATAAACGCATCACTGATCAAATCCACTTTTATTCTGATGTGCAGCGCGGTTTTTATCAAGAGGTTTATGACCATTTGCGTACGATGGGTTGTCAGCAGCTTATAAATACCAATAACTGGAAGACAGCCGATCCTTTAAGGCTCTTCGATGCAGAGCGATATACAAATGATGTGGCCGATGTTATCGCTGTGAACCGGTATTACAGTCCGCAGCATGTAGGTGCCAATAGTGGCTGGCGCATCGATCCGGGCCATCATTATGTAGGCGCTTCGGTGTTGCATTTACCGCATAGGTTGCCCATCAATGTAAAGCATGTTAAAGGCAAACCCTTTATAATTTCAGAAAGTGCCTGGAACCTACCGCATAAGTATCAGGCAGAAGGACCCTTTCTTATAGCATCCTATTCTGCCCTTAATGGTTTCGATGCTTATTATTGGTTTACGCCCCGTAGCCCCGGCTTCGATGCAGAACCGTATTTTACCTGGACCAACTTAGATGGAGGACAACATCCCCTGAGTCGATGGAATGTTTCTACACCCGGGCAAGTGGGTATGTTTCCCGCCAATGCCCTTATGTACCGGATGGGTTACATACAGCAAGCACCTGTATTGGTGCATGAAGGCCGCACATTGCAGTCTATCTATGAGCGGAAAATACCAATAATTGCCGAGGAAAACAGTTTTGATCCCAATAGAGATAGTTATGATAATATTGGTGGTGGAGATGCCACCACAAAGGTAGCACCCATTGCCTACCTGGCCGGGCGGGTCAGTGTAGAATATGATACAGGAAGCGATACCGAAAGGATTTCATCGCAGCTCGATGAGTTGCTTGATTTCCAAAACAGAAAAATCACCAGTGCTACCGGACAGCTCACATGGGACTATGAACAAGGCATGTGCCTGCTCGATGCACCTTCAGCTCAGGGTATTTGTGGCTTTCCCGGAGAGAAACATAGCTATGAATTATCGAGTGTCAAAATAGAAACTACCAACGATTATGTCGTAGTGAATGTAGTGGCTATGGATAACAAAACCTTGAGCAGCTCGGAGCATGTACTGATACAAATTGGTACCAAGTATCAACCTACAGGCTGGCAGGAAAGAGCCACTACTTTTAACCTTAATGCCAATACAGTAGTAGAGGGTTTTGAAATTCAAAACACAGGAACCATGCCCTGGAAGGCATCCAATTCATTGGTCAATATAACACTCAACAACCCAAATATTAAGTCGGCCAGATTGCTGGATATAAATGGCTATGAAGTAAGGGAGATAAGAGTGGAAAATCTTGAAGATGGACAAAAGGTAAAATTCATACTCCCTCAGGAAGCTATGTATATTGTGGCAGATACAAGGGAGGCAGATGTGATAACCTCGTTACCTGAGATCCCTGAGAGGGCTTTTAATATTTATCCCAACCCTACAGACGGAAGTTTCAACATTCAGTATGAAGCTGATCATGCACAGTACAGCAGTATTGAGATCAGAGAATTGTCGGGTAAATTGGTAAAACAGTTCAATCAAATAAAAGACTCCTATAGTGCTAACCTTTCGCCTGGGGTGTATATGCTCATTATAATAGACAATCGTGGTGCATACATCAATAGAAAGCTGTTAATAAAATAAGGCGGCCAAATCTTTAAATTCAAGAAAGGGAAAAGATTTGGAACGAAGCTTTTGCTATCATTAAGTTTGAAGATTTGTTGGAAAAATTTAAAAACAACGGGAGGAGTAATTATGTCCAAACTTTATAAGCACCCAAATATGAATTATTCATTTATAAACCGCTTTGCAGGCAAACTGATTTTTTTTGGTGTCATGCTATTTTTAATTGGGGCATGCAATCCAGATGATGCTTCCAATAATCAAAAAACGCCATATTTTAAAAATGTCGTCTTTATAGTAAGTGATGACCACCATCCTGATGTGGTGGGTGCTTACGGTAATAATATTATAAGGACCCCAAATCTTGACAAGCTTGCTTCTGAAGGAACAATATTTACCAACGCCTACGCCAATTCGCCTATATGCAGCGCATCCAGGCAATCCATGATGACAGGTAAATATCCCCATGCAACAGGAGTCAACCTGCTTTTCACTCCTTTTCCCGATGATGGAAATGTGACCATTGCCGAATATTTAAGGGAAAAAGGGTATAAGACAGCCCTTGTAGGGAAAACCCATTTCAACAGTTTTGTTTTCAATGAACTATATCATGATGGTGAATTGCCCGATCATGGCTGGGAATATCTTATTGATACCAGGGAATATCAGGATCATCTCAAGAAAAACCCACCCCGGGAAATCCCTTCAGAAATTCCTACCCGCAATAGTGTAAAAGCTTATGACGGTGCTGCTTGGACAAAAAATGCAGATATGCTACCAGTTCCGTACTATGACCAAGACAGCAAAGGCACTTTTCTGGCAAAATGGGCGGCTGATTTTATAAAAAACAACAAAGACAATCCATTCTGCCTGTGGGTGGCTTTCAATGAACCGCACGCTCCATTTAATTTCCCGATAGAATACGCCGGAAAATATCAAGCTGAAGATATGCCTTTACCCACCGGGTCTCCCGAAGACGATCGTTGGGTACCCATGCAGTTCAAAGGTCTTACCGAAAAAGAAAGACGTGGTATAATTGCCTCTTACTACACTTCTGTAGAATACTTGGATAAAAACGTGGGTATCGTGCTTGATGCTCTACTTGAAAATGGTTTGGAAGAAAATACGTTGGTGATTTTCAATGGCGACCAAGGATACCTGTTGAATGAACATAAAAGATTTGAAAAGCATACTTTTTGGAGGGAGTCCATTACAGCACCTCTTATCATCAAGGGTAAATCAAATTTTAAATCAGGCGCAACAACAGATGCTCTGGTGGAATTTATTGACTTGGTCCCAACAGTGGCCGAAGCCTTAGGTTTTGAACAGCATCCGGATTTTCAAGGTATATCGCTGGTGCCCCTTTTGAAAGGGGAGAAGAATCACCATCGTGATCATGTATTTGCACAGTACCTTCAGGACGATATGGCCATGGTGGCAGATAAAGAATGGAAATATGTTTTTGAAACCGGTAAGTACGATCTTGATATTGGATATGAAACCGGTCACGGACCTTCCGGTATTCACCATAGATTGTACAACCTGAAAAATGATTACCAGGAAACGACCAACCTGGCTTACGATCCGAACTATTCCCAAAAAATAAATGAATTGCAGGAACAAATGCTGAAGATGTTTCATGAAACCCATCCTGATGCTTCAAGGCTTCCATCAGAACTGAACAGGACAGGACAATTGGTTTGGTTTTGCCAACCAAGGGATGTGGGCGCTCACTATAACGAAATACCGATGAGGTATTTCTTTCACGAAGGCAAAGGCTTGCCGGAAAAGACTGACATTCAATAAAACGGTTTGCTATAAGATTTCAAATTCTAATTTTACCCGATACGATATGATGGAAAAACGCAGAGAATTTTTCAAAAAAACACTGACAGGGGTGTTTGGATTGGGTTTTTCGAACACACTGTATTCAATGGCCGCAGATAAGAATACAGACAATATTGGCATTATTACCAATACTGTAGGAAACGAAATGAAGGCCGATTATAAATCGACATTGCGGGAGTTGGCACAAATAGGTTATAAATGTATTGAGGGAGGTGTGCCCGAGGGTATTGCCCCAAATGAGTATAATAACCTTCTGAAAGGGTTGGGCCTCCGTGCGGTGGCGACAGGTAGCAGCATGGGAAACCTTAAGAAAGAGCTGGATAATTACCTCAAGATCGCTGAAGCGCTTGGAGCAGAATATTTGGTTTGCTATTACCCATGGCTCTCATCGGCTACTGACTTACAACTGCCTGAGATTATGGATACTGTAGAAAATATTAATGAAATGGGTAAAAAGGTGAAAGATGCGGGATTTCGTTTTGCATGGCACAATCATGACAAGGAATTTGTGGAAGTAGATGGCAAATTGGTTTTTGATACTCTGATGGAGCATACAGACCCGGAATATACTACGGTGGAACTGGATTGGTATTGGGTAGTAAAAGGGGGTTATAATCCGGAAGATTTATTTAAAAAATATCCGTCAAGGTTTGAAATAGGTCATGTCAAAGACATGAACAACAACCGGGATGGGGGTATCTGTTGTGTTGGACAAGGCATTATCGACTTTAAACCAATATTCGAAGCGGCAAAAATTGGCGGAGTAAAATATTATATTGTAGAAAATGAACGTGCAGTCAAAGGCATTGATTGCGCTCGGGTAAGTTATAAGACCATTAGGAGGCATTTAGATAAATAAAAGCCATATTAGTGGATGATAGCCGGCATTTAGCCTTGTATCTTTCCAATGGTGACATGTTTTTTGCGACCCTGAAAGCCATTTGATCCGACAGGTAAAGAAGAAAGAATTACAGCGTTGAAAAAAAAGCAATTTAAAAAACTACTCAAATGAATAAGATTTTCTCAGTCAGTGCGCTGATATTGGTTATAAGCATGGCTTACTGTCTGCGATCAGACATGAGAGATCATCTTACTAAAAGTTCACATAACCTTTCATTAATTTCTTCTTATATAAAAGAATTTACAGTCAATAGGGGAGAAGATTTACCGCAATCAAGTTTACATTTGCTTGAAAAGGATGTGCAGCTTCCTGAAATAAAAACGCTAAGGGCTACCATTGAAGGTCCTTCCAAAGTAATGCTTGAAGGGAGGATAGAGAAATTCGAATATAAGGCAGGGCCAAAACCTTTAAGAACCGGTGATAAGGAGTTTCGGGGTGGTGTGTTGGTTAAAAATGGAAGAATTGTTTTAGTACCTCGTACTGGTAAATTTATTTGTGAGTATGATCCGGAAACCAATACTATAATTCAAACTGCTGAGCATGGACAAGAAGGTGGGTTCGGCATGGGGGTTGTTCTTGATGACGGCTACACAGTAATTCTTACACCCCGTGGAAGTAGAAATGTTGGAATATATGATGCCAAAACGAAAACGTACCGAAATGGAGCTGCACATGGAATTCCTTCAGATAATGCTTTTCTTGGATGCGTAAAAATATCACCTGACTTGATTGTGTTTGGCCCACTGCATGCAAAAGTAGTTGGACTATACAATCCTACAACAGATACATATAAGGATGGTCCTGCACATAATGAAGCAGATACCTATAATTTCTCGGTAATTACCCGGAGTAGCCTTACCGGCAACGTGATATTTACTCCTTTTAACAGTAGACACGTCGGAATTTACGACCCTGTTAATAATGCATATTCAAGTGGAGCAGCCCATAACGCCAATGTTACTTCTGCTTTTTCAGGTTCTGTAGAGCTGGAAAATGGCCATATAATCATGCCTCCCAGAGATGCTTCTTTTATAGGTATCTATGATCCTG
>NZ_JBGTCA010000402.1:0-18483 GCF_041749095.1 Aquiflexum sp.
AAAATACTCTAAAATCCCCTTGGGGCATGCCCCAAGGGGATTTTTAGTGGTGCATTATTGTTGCCAAATTTGGTGTATTCTTATTTACCGAAATTGGTGTATTGTTATTTACCGATTACAATTTCCCATAAGATAAAAATACTTGCAATTTTTTACTTTTTATTTTTACTAATTATGGAAAATCAAAGAAAAAACGAAACTGTTTGCCAAAAAATACAAAAACCCCTTTAGAAACAATTCTAAAGGGGTTTATTGTACCCAGAGCCGGAGTCGAACCGGCACGAGTGTAACCTCATTGGTGTTTGAGACCAACGCGTCTACCAATTCCGCCACCTGGGCATTTCAATTATCCCTGTCCCTTGCTGAACGGGATGCAAATATGAGTAAAGATTCTTTTCCTTGCAAGCCCAATTAAGGCAGTTCCATAAATTTTTTTCGAACTGAAAGCAAATGGCTTTTCAGCAAAAAGTGGCTTGGTGACTGCCCATACAGATTTAAATAGCTCGGAATCACGGTATTGATTTAATGCCTCTTCATTTTCCCAATGGCTGTAAGTCAGGAAAATATGCTGATCGTTTTCATCCTGCCAAAGTTCAAGATGATGACAGCCGGGAAAATTTCTGATTTTTTCTTTGTTCGCTTCAAAGTTCTCCAAAAATTCATCCACCTTATTTTCTTTAAAGGTCATTCTGACTACACGGATCAACATTATTGCGCTACTTCAAAGTTGATAAAAATGGGACTGTCATGTCTCAGCCCCAACAAGTCAGCTCCATGCCCAAGGTTGATGCCTATTTCCAGCAAGTCAATGCTGTTGAAGAACGCAAAACAATCCCCCGCATCTACATCATCATAAGTTTGGTTCAGTCTTGGGAGTTTTTCCCTTCCAAATTCAAGGCTGTATTTTCCCGGATTAAGAGTTTCGAAAACACTTTTTGGGATATTGGTGATCAGGTTTCCATAATTGTCTACCCTGATCACATGGCCCAAAATCTGCTTTTTCGAAGCTTTGAACTGCCGGGGAATCATTTTTTTGATCTGCATCAATGGCCCGCCAAAATCATGGATGGCTGCCCCTGATGCTACCTTTGCCGCAATAGGTGCAAGGATATCCTTTACCGGAAAAGTACTTGCTTTCACATGAACATCTGCAAACTTGACTACGATTCCCGGATCGAATTCTGACAACAAACTGAGTACACCGTTATTAGGGCCAAGGAAAATATGTTCGTCGAGTTTAATGCCAATATAGCCTTCAGAAGTACTGCTTGTACTGTTCATAGCAACCAAATGGACGGTGCCTTTTGGGAAATCTTTGTAGATGGATTTCAGGACGAAGGCCGCATGGGCGATATCATAAACATCTATTTTGTGGGTGATGTCAACAATGTTGAGTTGGGGGTTGATGGATAACATTTTAGCCTTAACTGCCGGGACGTAAAAGTCCCCGTCTCCAAAATCCGAGGTGAATGTTATCAATGCCATAGAAGCAAGTCTGTTAAAATTTAGTATTTTTGTATCAGGTGTGAACAAAATTAGGGATTTTATCCTTACACCATAAGACAATTCATAAATCAAATAGAATAGCTTGGTAGAAAAGGTAATTACTTTAGAAAACATTCCGCTGCTGGACTTTTTAGGATCAGAAAACGAGAATATCCGTCAAATAGCTTCCGCTTTTCCCCAAAGCAAAATCGTATCAAGAGGTAATGAAATTCGGATACAGGGCCGTGCACCCGAAATACTCAGAATCAATGACCTCCTCAATATGCTCTTGCAGCATTTCCACAGGTTCGGGAATGTGACACCTGAAAATGTAAAGGAATATATCGCATTGGAAGGAGCGCCTTTTGAGGAAAATCAAAAAGATGATGTGATTTTATATGGCAACAAAGGTCTGGTAGTCAAGCCCAAATCACCCAATCAGAGGAAACTAGTCGAGTCTGCATCTAAAAATGACCTTGTCTTTGCCCTAGGACCTGCGGGTACAGGTAAGACCTATATTGCGGTGGCTTTGGCAGTCAGGGCATTGAAAAACAGGGAAGTCAAAAGAATCATCATAACCAGACCTGCTGTGGAGGCAGGAGAAAATCTTGGGTTTTTACCGGGAGATTTGCAGGAAAAACTTGATCCTTATTTGAGACCTATTTATGATGCGCTTTCTGACATGGTCCCACCGGAAAAATTAAAATACTATCAGGAAACCAGGGTGATTGAAATTGCGCCTTTGGCCTACATGAGGGGAAGGACTTTGCATGATGCATTTGTACTTTTGGATGAAGCACAGAATACCACTAGTGAGCAGATCAAGATGTTTTTAACCCGTATGGGTCCCAATTCCAAAGTGATCATTACAGGAGATCAGACCCAAGTGGATTTACCCAACCGTCAAAAATCAGGATTGAAAGAAGCCCTGCATGTATTAAGAGATGTAAAGAACATCGGCATTGTGACCCTGAGCGGCAAAGATGTAATCCGGCATAAATTGGTCAAATCAATCATAGAAGCGTACGAAAAAGATGAAGTCCAAAGAGAAGATAGAAGAACAGCTAATCCAAGTGGAAAAAGTGCTGACGGAGGAGCAGCTTAATACCATTTTTAAGATCAGAGAGGATGTGTTTGTCATAGAACAGGAAGTGGACCCCGCAGAAGAGTATGACGAATTTGAAAACACATCTACCCATTTTCTCGCAAGACTAAAAAACCAGCCTGCAGGTACCGCACGTTGGAGGTTTACTGATAATGGAATAAAACTCGAAAGGTTTGCAGTGCTAAAACCCATGAGGGGCAAGGGAGTTGGTCAGGCTCTTGTAAAGACTATATTGGATGATATTGCAGCCCATCCTGAATCAACAGGCAAGAAACTGTATATGCACGCACAGTTGGATGCCATGCCCCTATATGCCAAGTTTGGTTTCCAAAAAGTTAGTGATATGTTTGAGGAATGTAACATTCAACATTTTAAAATGGAATTATATTTGTAATCCAAAAAAAACTATAATATTTGAATTAAAATTTTAATCATGAAAAATTTAGTATTTGCATTTATTGGCTTAATTCTATTGAATGCCCCTGCATTTTCTCAGGGATTACAAGACCCCAAAGGGGAGGTTAGGTTGAATTTTCTTAACACCATATTCTTGGGATCTGTTGAATTGGGTTATGAGAAATTTGTAAGTAATGACCAATCGATTGGAGTTGAATTGCATCTTAATGATAGATTTGGATACAGTTCTGGTAAGGATGATAGAGATTTCTCTGTTACTTCCGCACTGGCTTCCTATAATTTTTATTTTGCCGGAGACGAAAATGGAAGGGTTTATGTCTCTCCATTTTTCAAATACCGTTTTGGTGAATACGTAAAGACTGTAGACAATATCACTAAGGTTACCAATATGAATTCAGCATATATCGGCCTGATTGGCGGTTACAGATGGAATTTCAATAATTTTGCTTTTGGACCATTCGCCTCAATTTCCCGTGGGTTTTCTCAGGAAGTTGCAAATGAATTTTCAGCTGTGGAATTCAAAGCCGGCTTCAATGTAGGTTACCGGTTTTAATATTATCCGATTAATATCAATTCAAAGAAGTCCCAAAAGACTCCTTTTTCTTTTTTTTAGGTAAATTCATAGAAATTTTTCTGCTATGCGGTTCTCTGAATTTCCTTTTTTGAGGTATGTGTTTTTTTTCATCCTTGGGGTGGTTGTCTATTCACTTATAGGTGAGTCGATTCCCAAGTATATTCTTATTGTGACTATCGTAGCCACATATCTTGTCTACTTCATTTTGGTCAACATCAATATATACAGAAAGCATTACCGTTATAATATTCTGTTACCAATTCTTGCTTATTCTCAATTTGCATTATTAGGATTGTTTTTTGCCCAAGTCACTGATATCAAAAACCAACCTGACCAAATTCTCAATGCTGATTTTCCAATAAAAAGCTACATAGGGACAGTTCTGTCAAATGATGAGGCCAAGCCAAATTCTATTGCGAACAGGGTTTTGGTCAAAAGGGTATTTAATGATAGTCTTGCAAGCCCTATCACAGGAGAAGTACTGATCTATCACCGCTCCGGGGAGCCATTGAAACCTGGTGATGTCATTTTGATTGCAGGGAAACCTCAGCCAATTCAAGGTCCAAAAAATCCTTATGAATTCAATTATCAAGGATTTATGCGTAGACAAAAGATTTCCCATCAGCATTTTATAGGAGACAAGTTTGAATTCATCGGAAAAGTAAATGAAAGACCTATTGAGGATTTTTTTATTGGAATCAGGTCTAAGATTATGGAGAAAATGGATTATTACTTCAGAGAGGAAGCAAATCTTCAAGTGGCAAAAGCATTGCTTTTGGGTCAGAAAAAGAACCTTGACAAGGAAGTAAGCGATGCTTATGCAACAGCGGGAGCCATGCATATTTTGGCTGTCTCTGGTTTACATGTGGGGATTATTTATGGTTTTTTCTTTCTTTTTGTCAAACCTTTTAGACTGAAGGTACCCAAAAGGGTCCTGTATTTATCTTTGATCATTCTCCTGATTTGGGGATATGCAATGTTGACAGGAATGTCTCCTTCTGTGATGCGAGCGGCAACTATGTTTTCTCTGATGGCTTTGGCACAGATGAAGTCAAGAAGCCCTTCCATTTTCAACGCCATAGCATTATCGGCTCTGATTTTATTGGTTTTAGATCCTTTCCTGATTTATGCAGTTGGGTTTCAATTGTCCTATATTGCTCTATTGGGTATTTTGGTCATTCAGCCAATGTTGGTCAGACTTTGGCTCCCCGGAAACCGGTTTTTGGAATATGTCTGGCAGATCAGCACTGTTGGAATAGCTGCACAGTTGGCTACATTTCCCATCTCTGCTTACTATTTCCATATTTTCCCGACATATTTTATTTTGTCCAATCTAGCGGCAATTCCAGGAGCATTTTTGATCATGTCTTTTGGTGTTCCTTTCATGGTTTTTGCCCAAATTCCTTTTCTTCCCAAGATTTTGGCATGGGTGACAGAAAATCTGATTGCTTTGGTTAATCTGATTATTTTTTGGATACAGGATCTGCCGGCTTCAAAAATCAGTGAAATCAGTCTTTCAGTCTGGGAGGTAATATTCTATTGGTTGATGCTGACTCTATTTCTTCTTTTATGGCTGTATCCAAGTAGGAAATTGGGAATTGCTTTTTTGACAGTGATTATTTTAGCTGGGATTCTCAGGGTCACGGAATTTATTTTTCAACAGAAAAACAAAGAACTTATTATTTATGCTTTGAATCAGGGCAGGGCAATAGATTTTTTGGATAGGTCCAGTTTGTATTCTTTTGAGGAGAATATATCCAGAGATTACACTTACAGTATCTTGCCCAATAGAAGCGCATTGAAGACTTTTAATTCTTATTCAATGTTAGCTTTTCAAACTGAGCAAGGTTTGGAATTGGTCTTGCCCGGAATTGATGGGAATCTATTGCTTCTGGACCAACAATTGATTTTCAAAGATAACCAACCGGAAAAAGATGTTTTAGAATGGAAAGACGGGTCTTGGCAAAAATCAAAAATGTCGGACACATTGGAGTTGGGTGAAAAAGCACTGAAAGTCCGATTTAAATAAACTGAATTTTGGAAGAGCAGAAGCTGTACTCTATCTTTCAATAGAATAAGCATCCCTTTGTTTGACAATAAAGACCGAAAGATGAATCATCCAATCAATTCCTTTGTAAAAGAGAGAATAGGCTACCTTGAACTGAACAGGCCCGAAAAGAGAAATGCATTGAATGCCGAAATGGTGGAGGCGCTGAAAGATGGTATCCGAAATTTCAGTGAAGACAAAGAAGTAAAAGTCATGGTCATCAAAGCAGCCGGCAAGGTCTTCTGTTCGGGTGCCGATCTCGCTTACCTTCAATCCCTGCAGAGCAATACCTATGAGGAAAATCTGGCTGATAGCCGTAGTTTGAAGGATTTGTTTTATATGATATATACCTCACCCAAGGTGATCATTGCACAGATTCAAGGTCATGCAATTGCAGGTGGATGTGGTTTGGCAAATGTCTGTGATTTTTCTTTTTCAGTTAGTGAAGCAAAATTTGGATATACCGAGGTGAAAATTGGTTTTATTCCTGCGATTGTGAAGGTTTTCCTGATCAGGAAAATCGGAGAAGGAAAAGCCAAACAAATGTTGTTGGATGGGGATCTGATTTCGGCATCTGAAGCAAAGGATATGGGATTGATAAACTGGATAGTAGAAGGTGGTGAATTAGAGGACAGGGTATTTGCATATGCACAAAAACTAATCCGGCAGAATTCCGGTCAGTCCATGGCATTGACCAAAGAAATGATCGCAAGGGTACAGGAAAGAAATTTAGACGATGGATTGGAGTATGCAGCCTCAATGAATGCAAAAGCCAGAGGTACTGCGGATTGCCAAAAAGGAATTGCAGCATTTTTAAACAAGGAATCAATTGAATGGTAAATTGAAGGACAGGGCACACGATATTCTCCGGAAAGTATTTGGTTTCAGTGATTTCCGTCCTGTGCAATTGGATATTGTGATTGCTGTGCTGCAGGGCAAAGACTGTTTGGCATTATTGCCCACAGGAGGGGGGAAGTCCATTTGTTTTCAGGTTCCTGCTTTGGCAATGGATGGAGTTTGTCTGGTGATCAGCCCATTGATCGCCCTGATGAAGGATCAGGTCGATAACCTTAAAAAAAAAGGTGTTCTGGCCGCTGCGATTTACTCCGGGATGGGCAAGAGGCAGATAGATACAATTCTGGACAATTGTATTTATGGGAATTATAAGTTTTTATATGTATCACCCGAGCGCCTCAAAACAGAGATTTTTATAGAGCGCTTCAAGAAAATGAAAGTCAACTTGATTGCCGTGGATGAAGCGCATTGTATTTCGCAATGGGGGTATGATTTCCGCCCACCCTATCTTGAGATTGCCAAAATCCGGGAGTTTCATCCTAAGGTACCTTGCATGGCTTTGACTGCTTCGGCGACATTAAAAGTCAAAGCAGATATTGTTGAAAAACTGGAGATGAAATCCCCTGAGATTTTTGTCAAATCTTTTTCCCGGAAAAATCTAAGCTATTCTGTCCGTATGGCTGAGAACAAACTGGAAAAAGCTATAGAAATCCTCAGAAAGGTTCCCGGTTCGGCGATACTATATGTCCGCAGCCGTAAAGGAACCAAAGATATTGCCTCCGTTCTTCATCAAATGGGGATATCTGCTACCTTTTATCATGCCGGATTGGACAATGCGGTCAGGGAAGCAAGGCAACAGGATTGGATACAGAGTAGGGTCAGGGTAATGGTGGCAACCAATGCCTTTGGTATGGGAATAGACAAGCCTGATGTAAGAATTGTAATTCACCTTGACCTTCCGGAAAACCTTGAAAATTATTACCAGGAAGCAGGCCGGGCAGGCCGGGATGAGAAAAAAGCTTATGGTGTATTGCTGACCAACGAACAGGATTTGAAAGTGCTGGAAGAAAGGGCAAGTATTGCCTATCCACCATTGGATTTCCTTAAGAAAGTGTACCAAAGCCTGGCCAATTATTTTAGAATGGCTGTAGGTAGTGGATTCATGGAGAGTTATGGATTTGAAATTTCTGTTTTCACCGGTACATATAAGCTGGATTTGATGACTACCTACAATTCACTGAAAGTATTGCAAGAAGAAGGTTTGTTGGAACTCAATGAAAGTTTTTTCTCACCTTCTTCCATTCATTTTTTGGTGGATCAGAGCAAATTGTATGAGTTTCAGATTGCCAATGCAAAGTTGGATGTTTTGATCAAGGTGCTATTGCGGATGTACGGGGGTGAGCTATTTGCTGATTTTATTAAGATACAGGAATCCAAATTGGCAAAAAGTCTTGGGATGTCCGATAAAGATTTGGTACAGCAACTGGAGCATTTGGATCAGGTAGCGATTCTTGCCTATGACAAGCGGAAGGACGAGCCACAGATCACGTTTTTGACTGAAAGGTATGATGCGGGGAAACTGCCTTTAAATGCCAAACGCATTGAAGAAAGAAGGCAAAATGCCATTTCAAAAGCCAAATCCATGGTGGCCTATGTCAGGGATTCCACTTCCTGCAGAGCCAATCAGATTTCCTTGTACTTTGGAGAGTGGGCGGAGAAGGATTGTGGAATCTGTGATGTGTGTATTGGGAAAAGGAAATCAGATGAAACATACTACCTAAAGATGAAAGAAAAGATAATTCAAACTTTAAGTGATGGAAATGGGTTTTCAATACATAACATTCAAGAAGTTCCTGGATTGAAAAATGACAAAAACACCCTTGAAATCCTGCGTGAAATGGAAGATGAAGGACTGATTTTGTCAGAACCCAATGGAATGTACAAGATAAAATACTGATGGCTTCTTTTATAGATGATGTGTTAGGAAAATTGTTTCCTAAAAAATTCACCCCTTTAAATATCAAAGAGAATTTTCTCCAAACGGTGGAGGAAATTGAAAATACAGACTCATGGATGGTTTCAGATGAGGGTGAAGCATTGATGCAGTTGGTTTCTAAAAACTATCATTTCAAAACTTCCGGAATGAACAGTCACCCCGAAGTTCATATTCTCAAAAGTCCTTATGCCAATGGATTTGCAATTTCGTATGAAAGTCCTTTTTCCGAAAAAACTTTTTCGCAACTTTTCTTTGCATTTGGCAGGCGAATGTTAGATTTGGGTTATCAACGTGTAAGTCTTGACAGGAAAATAGAAGAAATCCAAGAGAATGTCAGGACTACCGAGAAACAATATTTTAAACCACCCCTCAATAAGGTTGATTTTACCGAGAAAATAGATCAATTATTCGGTAATGTCAGTATTGAAAAAGTAAGTATCAACGATAAGCCCAACTTCCTCAAAGTTCTAGTCACCGTTTATTCAGATCATTTATACCTAGAGGCAAGACCGTTTGATCTTTTTATCGAAGAATTATTCCAAAGTCAATGAAATTATGGACAGAAAAAAACTTAGAGAAAACCTCGAAAAGTACCGCACTCCTTTTGAAGAAGAGGGATCATTTATTCAGGATTTCATAGAACTCACCCATGATGACCTGGCTTTTGTAAGAGAGAGATTACAGGGGCATTTCACTGCTTCGGCATGGATAGTCAATAAAATGAGAACCCATACATTGATGACCCTTCACAGGAAACTTAACCACTGGCTTCAATTGGGAGGTCATGCTGATGGTCACGAAAACCTTCTTGAAGTTGCCCTGGCAGAAGCGCAGGAGGAAAGTGGACTTAGTTCATTGAGGTTTGTAGATTCTGGAATATTCGATATCGACAGACACACCATACCTCAGAGGGGTGAGGTCCCTGAGCATTTTCATTATGATGTTCGATTTTTGATTGAAGCAGAAATGAATGAGCCATTGGTGATTTCAGAAGAAAGCAAAGATTTGGCCTGGATTCCATTTGATGCGGTGGAGGATTTTGTTGGACCAAATCCCTCAATTCTCAGAATGCTGGAAAAAACCAGTAAGTCTGAAATACTGTTATGAAAAAATATGATTCAGAGGATGTATTGTCCTCTTTTTCTTTTTCAGTGCCTATTCAGGTCAGATTTTCGGATATTGACAGTTATATGCATGTCAATAACGGGATATTTTTCAATTATCTTGAGCATGCAAGGGCTTCCTATCTTTTTGAGTTTTGTGGTTGGGATATCCTGAAAATAGGGACTGTTGTGGCCAATATTCAGATCGATTATAGGTTACCGATCCATGTTATGGATAAACCATCTGTGTATATCAAGTGTACAAAAGTCGGAAAATCCTCATTCATCCTTGAACAGGTCGTGATGGGGATGACAGAATCCGGTGAAGTCAGAATATTCGCTGAATCGGAGACTACCATGGTTGCAGTGGATATGAATACCATGAAGCCAATTCCAGTTCCGGCAGAATATGCAGCAAAAATGATGGGAGAGTCTTCCAAGGAAGCATAATTCCCTATCTTTGCCCAAAATTTAAAAATCCGTGAAAAAACAAATTTACTGGCTTGCTTTCACTGCCCTGATTCTTTCTTGCAGTCCATCAGAACAGGAACTTTTTGATGAAGGAATAAAATTACTGGAAGCTTCCCAATATCAGCAATCCGTTTCTTATTTTGACAGAGCGATCGAAAAGAATCCCGAAAACACTTCGGCCTTAAATGCCAAAGGAGTCGCATTGTTTCAGCAGGGCAAATATGATGATGCTATTACTGCATTTTCAGAAAGTATATCAAAAGACAGCACCTCCTACAAGCCATTCTTTAACAGGGGCAACGCCTATCTTGAAAAGAAAATGTATAAAGAATCACTTCTGGATTATAATATGGCCAATGGTCTGGATTCCAAACAAATCGACGTTCACTACAACAGGGGCCTGGCCTTGTTGGGTCTTGAAGAATACGAGGATGCCATTTTTGATTTTGACATAGTCCTTCAATCATATCCTGATCAAGCTTTGGCTCATTTCAATAAAGCAAAGGCCCAATTGGGAAACAATGACCCTGTTGGGGCCATTGAATCCCTGGTCAATACTGTCAATCTGGACAATAGAAATGGGGCAGCATATTATTTATTGGGAGTCACCCAGATGAGTGCATTCGGACAAAAAGAAGATGGCTGTGCAAATCTTAAATTATCGCTCAACCTTGGATTTGCAGAAGCCAAATCCTGGATTGATGATTTTTGTAAAGAATAATGGCTGAAATAGGACAAGATATTGACAAAGCCAAAGCTTTTTTGGAGCGGGGAGAATTGGTAGGGATTCCTACAGAAACGGTCTATGGTTTGGCCGGTAATGCCCTCAATCCGGATGCCGTTTCAAAGATTTTCACTGTTAAAAACAGACCTGTATTTGATCCTTTGATCATCCATACATCTTCCATTGAAAGGGTATTGGAATTTGTGATTGAAATCCCTGTAAAATTGAAGATTTTGGGAGAGAAGTTTTGGCCGGGTCCTTTGACATTACTCCTACACAAAAAGAACCTTGTACCCGATTTGGTAACAAGTGGAATGGACAGGGTAGCCGTTCGCATTCCTGACCATTCACTTTCAAGGGAGTTGTTGGATATATTGGATTTTCCTTTGGCAGCACCAAGTGCCAATCCTTTTGGCTACATCAGCCCCACCAAAGCTTCCCATGTCAATGACCAATTAGGGGATAAAATTCCTTTTATTTTGGATGGAGGTTCTTGCGAGGTAGGTCTGGAAAGCACCATAGTCGGAATTGAAAACAATGAGGTGGTGGTGTATAGACTTGGCGGACTTGATGTGAAGGATATAGAGGCTGTAGTTGGAAAAGTAAAAGTAATGACCCATTCCAGTAGTAATCCGAAAACCCCGGGCATGCTTAAAAGTCACTATGCTCCAACAAAACCATTTATCATAGGCAATCTTGAAAGCCTGATTATAGAATACCAATTAAAGGGAATTGCATTTGCGGTATTATCTTTTAGAGATGTTTTCAGGACTGTTCCGACTGGTCAACAAGTTCAACTCAGTCTAAGTGGAAACCTCAATGAAGCAGCAAAAAATTTATTTGCATCCATGAGGGCTTTGGATACCATGGATGTTTCTGTAATTTTATCAGAGCTTTTGCCGGAACAGGGTTTGGGAAGGGCGATCAATGATAGGTTGAGAAGGGCTGCAGTAGATTAGACGATTCCAGAAGCCGATTTAAGAAGGTCGTCTTTAAATTTCAATTTTAATATAAAATTAATTATGGAGTGTATCACTTGAAAAACAAGTTTAATTTCTTACATGTATGTTCGCAATATTGATAGTAAAATGGTAATTCAATATAATTCTCGCAAGGAAAATGATATGCCCAGCACATCGGACATCGGACTTCCGACCTGTTTGTAATTGAATATTGGGTTACTGGCAAAGAAGCGGATAACCATTATTTCTCATTTCAACAAACCATTAAACAACAATAAACATGAACAGCAGAATTAAAAGTGTGGACAATTTGGACTTCAATGGAAAAAAAGCCCTGGTTAGGGTTGATTTTAATGTGCCTTTGGATGAACACCAGAATGTCAGCGATGATACAAGGATAAGTGCAGCTATACCCACCATCCATAAAATCCTTAAAGATGGCGGTTCGGTAATATTAATGTCGCACCTTGGTAGACCAAAGGATGGCCCTACGGATAAATATTCACTGAGGCATGTGATTAGTGAACTCCAAAAATTGATCGGTCACTCTGTTAAATTCGCTCCTGATTGTATTGGTCAAGAAGCAAGAAATCTTGCATCAGGCCTTAAACCGGGTGAGGTATTGCTTTTGGAAAACTTAAGGTTTTACAAAGAAGAGGAAAAAGGAGATGAGGAGTTTGCCAAAAAACTTGCTGCACTCGGGGATGTGTATGTGAATGATGCTTTTGGAACTGCCCATAGGGCGCATGCATCTACTGCTGTGATTGCCCAGTATTTCGAAACCAAAGCCAGCGGCTACCTTCTTCAGTCTGAATTGGAGAATGCGGACAAGGTTCTTGAGAATCCCGAAAAACCTTACACTGCCATTATGGGAGGTGCCAAAATATCAGATAAGATATTGATCATTGAAAGGTTGTTGGAGAAAGTGGATAATCTGATTATTGGCGGAGGGATGTCATATACTTTTTCCAAAGCTAAAGGAGGAAAAATCGGAGATTCCCTGTGTGAAGAAGACAAGCTTGACTTTGTTATGGAATTGATGAACAAGGCCGAGGAAAAAGGGGTGAAAATCATATTGCCGTTGGATACAGTTATTTCAAAGTCTTTTGCCAATGATGCAGAACAAGATCTGTCCAAAGCAGGTGAAGTGCCTGATGGTTGGATGGGATTGGATATCGGACCCGAAACCAGGAAACTGTTTGCTGATGTGATCAAATCCTCCAAAACCATTCTTTGGAACGGCCCAATGGGTGTATTTGAAATGAGCAGCTTTGTCAATGGTACGATAGCCGTAGCCGAGGCTATTGCCGAGGCCACCGAAGGTGGTGCATTCTCACTTATTGGTGGTGGAGACTCCGCTGCCGCAGTCAATAAGTTCGGTTTTGGCGATAAGGTTTCTTATGTTTCTACAGGAGGCGGTGCTTTACTGGAGCATATGGAAGGTAAAGTATTACCGGGCGTCGCTGCCTTGATGCCGTAAATAATGGATTTACTCTAATATTATTAACAAGAAAAGACCGATTTTTTCGGTCATTTCTCTTTCAAATACCTTTATTTTACTATCTATGGTGTTTTCATGTAACATTTTGTTAGTAACATTTTGTTACTAACATTTTGTTACATAAATTTAAGGTATGAAAGGAGAAACTCCATTTCCGACTACAGGATATACAGGACCTGAAAATTTCTGTGATAGGCGAGAAGAAACTGCGAAGATCAAAAGATTTTTGGAAGGCGGGCAGTCCATTACTTTGGTTTCTGTGAGGAGAATGGGCAAAACTGCTTTGATCAAACATGTCGAGCACGTGCTTGGCAATAACTGGTTGTCAGTTTATCTGGACATTTACAAAACTGAAAATTTTGCGGAATTTCTAAATGAACTGGCTACTGCCATACTCCAGACCATTGAGGAAAACAGTTCTATGGGAAGGAAAATTTGGAATTTCATGAAATCAATCAAACCTTCTATACAGTTCAATGACCTTTCAGGATTGCCCAGTGTGAGTTTTGACGTTCAGCCAGAGGTTGCCAAACAAAATATCAAGGCAATTTTTGAGGTGTTGGAAGCACAAAAAGTTCCTGTACTGATTTCCATAGATGAATTTCAACAGATTACCCAATACCCTGAAAATAATGTAGATGCCTGGCTTAGAGGTGTGGTACAGCAATTGAAAAACGTGGTTTTTATATTCTCAGGAAGTCAGCATCATATCATGACTGAATTGTTCAACCATCCCAACAGACCATTTTTCAGCAGCACGAGTTTCATTAGGCTTGGCAAAATTGACAAAGAAATTTATAAGGAGTTCATCAAAGAAAAATTTGAAAATGCGAAATGGAAAGTGAATGAAGTGGCCATCGATGAATTGCTGGAGTGGACGGATGTGCATACTTACTATGTACAATTACTGTGTAATAGGATTTACCATGCAGGGCACAAAAAGTTGATTTCACTATCTTGGAAATTAGAGGCAATGAGAATTATGGAGGAGATCGAGCATACCTATTTTAATATCAGGAATCTACTTACCAAGGCACAATGGGATGTGTTGGCTGCAATAGCAAAAGAAGAAAAGGTGTTTTCGCCCACAGCGGGAGATTTTTTAAAAAAGCATGATCTGAAGAGTTCTGCGGGAGTATTGCGGGCCTTGGATGCGCTGATTGAAAAGGAAATAGTCTATTTTGATTATGACGAATTGGGGGATAAATATTACCGTCTTGTCGACACGCTGATGATCAGATGGTTTCAGAACACCTCTTGAAAATCAAAAGATTGGATGGATTGTATTTGTGGTCTCGATGAAAACACTATTTTTGAGGCTGTATAAAATGAATTGATTTATGATAAGGATTTTGGTCTTTTGTTGCTTGATGCTGATGACAGGTGCCTGCCTTGATGTGGAAAAGATCAATCAGTCCTGTACTGTGGTCATGAATGATGGAACTGTCCTCGAAATCAGCCGCGATATCAGGAGAGACAAAAAAACAGGAACGATCACTTATAGGGACGAAGATGATAAGTTATGGTCAATTTTTCAGGAAGACTATGAGAGTTATTCCTGTGGAAATTGAAACCTTGATATGAACCAATCCTACTGATAATTACCCATTTGTACCAATCAATCAATACCAATCCTGAATTCTGATTAACTTCCCCCCAAAACTAAACCTATGATAACCTTTAATTACCTGAAAAAAGGCCTTCTGCTTTTTTTCTCAATTATATTGCTCATTTCTTCCTGTAACAACAAAAGAAGCGGAGATCCCAAAGTGCTTATTTTTAGTAAAACTGCAGGATTCTATCATGAATCCATCCCTGACGGAATAGCAGCTATCATGAAATTGGGAGCAGAAAATGGATTTGAAGTGGATACTACAACTAATTCTGAACTCATCAATGAAGAAAATCTAAAGCAATATGCGGCTGTCATTTGGCTCAGCACTACAGGCGACGTACTTGACCATTATCAGCAAGCTGATTTCGAGCGTTATATTCAGGCAGGTGGGGGCTTTGTGGGGATACATGCCGCCACGGATACTGAATATCATTGGGGCTGGTACAATAGACTTGTTGGCGGATATTTTTCTTACCATCCCGGAATCGGGGATCCCCACCCCAATGTCCAAGATGGCACCCTTCGCGTAACAGACAGGGAACATTCAACGACACGTTTTTTACCTGAAATATGGAATAGAAGAGATGAATGGTACCATTTTAAAAAACTCAATCCTGAAGTAAATGTCCTGATGGATATTGATGAGGATAGTTATAAACATACCAAACCGATGGGCTTTCACCCGATGGCATGGTACCATGAATATGATGGTGGCAGGGCTTTCTACACAGCAGGTGGACATACCAGTGAATCCTTCGAGGAAGAATTGTTTGTACAGCATATTCTGGAAGGAATCAGATATGCCACAGGGGAAAATAAAAATCTTGATTATTCCAAGGCCAAAACCCAAAGGGTTCCTGAGGAGAACAGATTCGAAAAAAAAACACTGGTACTCGGTGAATTTACTGAACCTACCGAGATGACTATTCTGCCCAATTTGGACATCTTGATTGCCCAAAGAAGAGGAGAGGTGCTTTTATATATAAACGGGGATTCAGTTGTTAGGGAGGTCGCCAAGTTGGACGTTTACTGGAAAACCGAAACGCGGGGTGTCAATGCGGAGGAAGGTTTGATGGGTATTCAAAAAGACCCCAATTTTGCAAAGAACGGTTTTGTTTTTGTTTTTTATAGTCCGACTGGTGATCAGGAAGTCAACAGACTTTCCCGGTTTAAATTTGCCAATGACCAGTGGGATATGGCTTCCGAAAAAATCATTTTGGAACTCTATTCCCAAAGGAATATCTGTTGTCATACAGGTGGATCTATTGCCTTTGACAAAGATGGTTTGTTATACCTTTCTACCGGCGACAATTCCACCCCATTTAACCAATCCAAGAGCAAATTTGTCAACAGGGGATATGCACCATTGGACGACAGACCGGGATTTGAGCAGTTTGATGCCAGAAGAAGCTCTGGAAATTCCAATGACCTGAGAGGAAAAATCCTTAGAATTAAAGTAAACGAGGACGGAAGTTATGATATTCCCGAAGGCAACCTGTATCCTAAAGGTATGGAAAAGACCCGGCCTGAGATTTATGTACAGGGAAACAGAAATCCATATAGAATATCAGTTGACCAAAAAACCGGATTTCTGTATTGGGGAGAAGTTGGGCCTGACGCTGCTGCAGATAGTATGGACACAAGGGGACCTATGGGTTATGATGAAGTCAATCAGGCCAGAAAAGCAGGAAATTTTGGTTGGCCATTTTTTGTGGGCGACAATTATGCATATGTGGAATATGATTTTGCTACCGGGATCTCAGGCGACAGCTTTGATGTGAATAAACCGGTCAATAATTCAAGGAATAATACGGGACTTAGAGAATTGCCGGCAGTTGAAAAGAAAAACTTTATCTGGTATCCTTATGGGATCTCACCGGATTTTCCCTCTGTAGGAACAGGTGGAAGAAATGCCATGGCGGGCCCTGTTTATTATTCTGACATGTTCCCGAAAGAAACCCGATATCCATCCTATTATGATGGGAAACTGTTCATCTATGAATGGGTGAGAGGATGGGTAAAAGCAGTCACCATGCAACCAAACGGGGATTTTGATAAAATGGAACCCTTTATGTCCACAACCAAATTCAATGCCCTGATGGATATGGAATTGGGTCCGGATGGCAAATTGTATCTTCTTGAGTATGGCAACGGATGGTTTACCAAAAACCCGGATGCGGGTTTGTTCAGGGTGGATTATAATGAAGGAAACCGGACTCCGGTCGTCAGTAACCTACAAGTTGAAAAAACCTCAGGAGCCTTACCTTTTACAGCTAATTTTACTGTAAAAGCAACTGACCCGGAAAATGATCCCCTGACCTTTGTCTGGGATTTGGGAAATGGCGAAAAAGTGACAACCAAAGAGCCTAAACTGTCTTACACCTTCAAGGAAGCAGGGGATTATGATGTTCATGTGAAAGTTTCAGATCCTGATAACCTAAGTGCCAAAAGCACCTGGGTATCTGTATATGCAGGCAATATCGCTCCCTTGGTCAATATAGAAATAAAAGGAAACCAGTCATTTTATTTTCCCGGAAAACCTGTTAGGTATTCTGTTTCAGTTACCGACCCGGATGATGCGGAAGCAGGAAATGACCTTTCGACCTTGTATGTTTCAGCAGATTATATTTCAGGACTTGATCAGGCTGAAGCTTCTAAAGGGCATTTGATTATGACCGAGGCGATGACAGGTAAGAGTATCATGAGTTCTTTGACCTGTAAGACTTGTCATAAGGAAGATGAAGTGTCGATAGGCCCGTCTTACACTGAGGTAGCAAGGAAATACAGAAGAAATCCGGATGCTTCCGTAGACTATTTGGTCAATAAAATCCAAACAGGAGGAGGAGGAGTATGGGGAGAGACTGTGATGCCCGCAAATCCTGATCTTAAAAATGAGGATGCAAAAAAAGTGGTGGCCTATATCCTCTCTTTAGGAAGAAGGGGAATGGAAGAAAAACCATCCTTACCAGCATCAGGAACAGTGGAACCAACAGTTGGTAAGACTTGGTCCGATAATGGAGTATTTGTATTATCGGCAAGTTTTACGGACCGTGGTGGAGTAAACATCAAACCACTTATCGGAAATAAATCAGTGACTTTGCGGAACCCACAAATGGGAATGGAAGCAGCAAAAGAATTAGAGGGATATGCTACCGCAATTTTCAATGGAAGGACTTTAATGAACATCCCCCAACAGGAAGCATCCTTTGCCTTTCATGATATAGAACTTACCGAAATTTCGGGTATACAACTATCAGGTGGAGGACAGCAGCCTTCTGAATCAGGATATCAGGTAGAAGTAAGATTGGATTCGCCAACGGGCAAAAAAATTGGTGAGGGGGTTTTCAAAGTTAACAGCCCCGGTCCACAACCGGGATTTATGATGGGACAAAGTCTTATTAATATCGATAAACAGACAGTTGGAAAGCTAAGGTCAGTTTATTTTGTAACCAGACCTGTAAAAGCAGGAGAACCCACGGCTATTCTGTTTTCTGCGGAATTTAAGTCAAAATAAAATCAGTATTCATGCCATGACTCAACCAAGTATGTTTAAATTTTATACTTGATGTCTAATAGTCATGGCATGGGTTACTCTGGTTTTTTTCTACTCATGCCATGACTCAATTCGATTAGTGATAATTTCACACAAATTCTCTGATAATCATGGCATAAATTACTCTGGTGTTAG
>NZ_JBGTCA010000403.1:0-1534 GCF_041749095.1 Aquiflexum sp.
GACAAAAACAAGTTGAAGAAATTTGGTTACGACCAATAAGAACATAGCAGAATGGCAAATATAGTAGCAGTAGTAGGTCGGCCCAATGTTGGGAAATCAACCTTCTTTAATAGATTGGTGGAAGAACGAAAAGCCATTGAAGACAACGTCAGTGGGGTTACGCGGGACAGACATTATGGCCACGGACAGTGGGGAGGTAAGTTTTTTTCGGTCATTGATACAGGTGGATATGTCATCGGTTCAGATGATATGTATGAAGCCGAAATCCGTAAACAGGTAAAATTGGCCATTGAAGAGGCGAATGTGATTCTCTTTGTAGTGGATTGTTTGGATGGGCTGACAGATATGGATAAGGATTTTGCCAATGAACTCCGAGGTTCGAAAAAACCCATTTTCATCGTAGCCAACAAGGCTGATAGCCCGGAAAAATCATTATTGGCAGCAGAATTCTATGCCTTGGGTTTGGGAGAAAACGAGGTATATCCAATTGCAGCTGTCAGTGGAAGCGGCACAGGTGATTTGTTGGACGAGGTGATCAAACATTTTCCGGATGAAGGAGAAGAAGACCCGGATGAAGGTATCCCAAAAATCGCAATCTTGGGAAGGCCCAATGTAGGGAAATCTTCCTTTTTGAATGCCTTATTGGGACAGGAAAGGTCCATAGTCACCAATGAAGCCGGCACTACCCGTGATGCCATTCATACCCGGTACAAAATGTACGGTCAGGATTTTATCATCACCGATACTGCAGGAATCCGAAAAAAGGCAAAAGTCAAAGAAGACATAGAATTTTATTCTGTCATGCGCTCGCTGAGGACTTTGGAAGAATCCGATGTACTCATCATCATGATAGATGCAACAAGAGGTTTAGAAGCCCAAGATGTCAACCTAATTTCCTTAGGTATCAAAAACAACAAAGGAATCATGTTGATGGTCAATAAATGGGACCTCGTTGAGAAGGACCACAAGACCTTGGATAAAATCAAAAAGGACATGGTGGAAAAATTGGGTGAAAACAAATGGATCCCGATCATTTTTACCTCAGTCGAAACAAAGCAAAGGATTTTCCAGGCGATTGAATTGGCGGTGAAGGTTTATGAGAACAAAACCAGAAAGGTAGCTACTTCCAAATTGAATGAATACATTCTTCCGGAAATAGAGAAATATCCGCCACCGGCACTGAAAGGGAAGTATATCAAAATTAAATATATCACCCAATTGCCAACTAAAAATCCGGTATTTGCCTTCTTCTGCAACCTACCCCAGTATATCAAGTCTCCCTACAGCAGGTTCCTTGAAAACAGACTTCGGGAAAACTTTGATTTTGAGGGAGTTCCAATAAAAATTACTTATAAAAAGAAATAAATAATTCTTATTAAAAGCTTGTTAATACAATAAATGGAAGTACCTTTGCACGCTTAATAAAAAAGAAATAAACAAATCATCATGAAAAAGGTATTTGCAATGTTCGCAATCGCAGGAATGTTATTCTCTGCATCATGCGGAAACAAAGAAGTTACTGAAGAAACTACTG
>NZ_JBGTCA010000404.1:0-6031 GCF_041749095.1 Aquiflexum sp.
TGGTCCGGAAAAGTGATTGCCGAAGGTGGAAAGAAATTTGACAAAGACACACAAATCATTCTGGACTACAATAAAATGGTGCAAAATGATCCCCGAGTCGAAAATGTCCTTCTTCCTATCAGAGACGGATTAATGCTTGCAAGAAAAATATGAGTATGAATAATTTAATGAACTTCAAGAGAAATTTACTGTATTGCTTTACTTTTTTAATTGGGCCGATGGCTTGGGCCCAGGTTCCACAAGTCCCCAACGAACTCCGTTTTGCAGACCTGACCATCAGAATCAACGAACAGGCAAGGAGAGAAATCCAAAGTGATGTAGATGCACTTTATCGTAGTCCGACCTATTTTCAAACAAAAGCAGAAAGGGTAAATCTTTATTTACCATTGGTGGAAAGGGAATTGAGAAATGCCGGCGTTCCATCGGATTTTAAATATCTGGTCATTCAGGAAAGCAGTCTGATACCTGATGCAGTTTCTACTTCAAATGCAGTAGGATTCTGGCAGTTCAAGCAGGGGACAGCAGAAGAAGTGTCTTTGAGGGTAGATAATCAAGTGGATGACAGGAAAAACATTGTAAACTCCACCCAAGGTGCCGCAAGATATCTGAAAAAAAATAATGCCCAGTTTGATAATTGGATGTGTGCCTTGGTGGCATACCAAATGGGTCTGGGCGGAGCCAGGGGTTATTTTGGCACCCAGTACAACGGGAAAAAGGTAATCGAAATTGATAGGAATTCACATTGGTATTTTAAGAAATTCCTTGCCCATAAAGTGGCTTTTGAATCACCTACAGTAAGATTGGCAAGCAATTCAGGGTATCTGGAAGAAATCAGGGTGCAGGGCCCTACTACTTTGAAAGCTCTTGCTTCAAGACTTGGTGTCTCCGAAACTCATTTGAAAGAATACAACAAATGGACTGCTAAAGGCAATATCCCGGATGACAGGCCATATTCCATTATTTATATTAGAGAAGACACACAACAGGCAAGACCTGCCATTGCCCAAAACCAACCTACATCTCAGCCTGCCGTCACTACTGTCAGCTCCGTCAGCAATACTGCTTACCCAAAAGTCACCGGTAACCAAACAAACGCTACCCAGCCCAATCAGATCAAGGTCAATAATATAGAAGGTATCAAAGCCGCCAAAACAACAACCCAGGAAAAATTTACTGATCAGATTGGAATAAGAGAAAATAAATTCAGAAGGATCAACGACCTCGAAAAAGATGAAAAAATAGAGGCAGGCCAGTATTATTATACAAAAGCTAAGAAAACCCGGGCTGAAGAAGAGCAGCATGTGGTACTGCCGGGAGAAACACTTTGGTCAATTTCCCAAATGTACGGGATCAAATTATCGGCTTTAAAGGCTAAAAACCGGATCAAAGAAGACAGGGACCTAAAAGCCGGAATGATGCTGAATTTGAGAGAACATATCAAAAGAGGTGAGGATATTCCCATGGTTCCTGCTTCAGAATTCAGAAAAGTAGTTGCATACAACAATCAGCAGCCATCACCTACAAATCCTGGCACGGTGAGTTCACCCCAAAATACAACAGTGCCTGACTCCGGTCCAACTACCTCCAATTCAAATGCAAAAGTAACCATCCATACGGTGGTTCAGGGAGAAAATCTCTTTCGGATCAGCCAAAAATATGGCGTATCAGTGGATGATATCAAGAAATGGAACAGATTATCAAACAATGATATAAAGATTGGGCAAAAATTGACGATTAATAAACCATGAATCTTATTTTAGCACTTTGAATTTACAAAATGCAAAAAAGAGTTTTCTCCCTTTGTCTTTTCTTCTTTGTTTCGGTCTCCTTACTCAAAGCCCAGGACAGGCTGATGCTTGCCGATACCCTGCTAATCAGTGGTGATACTATTATTATGTTGGGTGATTCAATTATCATCAGACAACAGGTAAAACCGGTCTATTGGGAAAATGGCGGTAATTTTAACCTAAGCCTTCAGCAGGTAAGTCTTTCTAACTGGAATGCTGGGGGTGCAAGCAATTTTGCTCTGAATACGGGCCTGAGTCTTTTTGCCAATTATAAAAAAGATCAGATCATCTGGGACACCAAATTAAATGTCAATGCAGGATTTAATAGTCAAGCTGAAAGAAGGTTTGCAACAAGAAAAACCAATGATAACTTTATTTTTATTAGCAAATATGGACGGGAGCTTACGGACCTTTGGTTTTTGACTACACAGTTGGAGGCAAGAACCCAATTACTTTCAGGATATCGTTATTTCAGGCCTTCAGGTGCAGAACTCGATTCCAGATCAAAACTTTCAGATTTTCTTGCGCCTGCCTATATCCAATCCTCAACAGGTTTGAATTACCGCAAGGAGTATAAAAATAAAGATAAAATCTCCCTCATTGCCTCGCCATTTACAGGCCGTTTTACGGTGGTTCTTAATGATTCTCTCAGTAATGCGGGAGCATTTGGGGTTATCCCTGGCGAAAATATACGTGCTGAAGCAGGGGTGTCTTTTGGATCCACGACCGATATTCAGATGCTTGAAAACATCAGGTGGAAAGCAGATTTAAACCTGTTCACCAATTTTGAAAGACTGGGAAATTTTGTGGTCAATCTCAACTCTGTGATTTCAATGAAAGTCAATAGATATATTACTACCCGGATTGAAACCATATTGATCTATGATGAAAGTGTGCTGATCCAACAAGCGGATGGGCCTCCCCGTCGGGCGGTCCAATTACAGAACATGATCAATTTTGGGATAGGAGTGGATTTTTAGAAATCAGTTTCCAATTGAAACCTTCGTTGCAATTCGGCCAATGCAGGAGATTTTCCCTTAAGGTACTGGAGTTTATCAGTACTCGTATATAATTTCTTTTTCCCTTCTGCCTCTTCTTTGATTTCACTTTGAATATGGATGCTGTAATTGTTCAGCTTCCTCCGTAAAAGACCCAGTACATCAGCCTTGATTTTTTGAAAAATATCCTGCTGCAATTCCCCGTTGAGGTGAAATGTTATGGTTTCGCCTTCCAATACAAATTCCTGTTTCAGAACAGTTACTTCCAGATTTTTATGGTTTGTTTTATAATCTTCAGTGATCTCAAAAAGGACTTGCTGCAATTTATCAAAATCAAATATCTCAGCCAGTTGGTCAGAATTTGATTGCTCCTTCTCTTCTTTTGATTCTTCTTTGGCTGTATTTGCCGAGGGCCTTGCCTCTACCTGTTCTTTGGCCTGACTGATACTTGTGGGAATGGAAAGCGTCCGCTGTGCTTCAGTCTTTTTGGCTGCAAAAGGATTGGCATCTTTGAAAAGTGATGCTGCAACACCTTCGTTTTTTGCAGGCTCTGATGGCTCAATCAGTCTTTTTTTTTTGACTCCTCTTGGGCCAAAACTGCCAAAGATATTGCCTGGGGCAATTTGGCCATTTTCATCAAGGCCAATTCTACATGAAGCCTTTGGTTTTTACTCGCTTTGAAATTGATATCGCATTGATTACAGATGTTCAAAGCAGATAATAAAAATGAGACGCCCGCTTGTTGGGACTGAAGCAGGTACCTTTCCTTAGCAGATTCCGACACCTGTATCAGTTCAATGGTCGCAGGATCTTTGCAGACCATCAGGTCCCTGAGATGCTCGGCCAATCCTGTTATAAAATTATGTCCATCAAATCCTTTTTTGAGAATCTCATCGAAAGTCAACAACACATCCGAAATACTTCCTGCCAAAAGTGCATCCAATACCTTGAAATAGTAATCATAATCAAGGATATGCAGATTGCTGATCGTCTCCTGATAAGTTAATTTATTACCTGCAGAGAAGGTAACGATCAGGTCAAAAATGGATAAAGCATCTCTCAATGCACCATCTGCTTTGGTGGCAATCAATCTCAATGCTTCTTCCTCAGCCTCAATTTTTTCTTCGGCAGCGATGTATTTGAGGTGTTGGGCAATATCTGCTATCTGAATTCTATTGAAATCAAAAATCTGACATCTGGAAAGTATAGTCGGGATGATTTTATGCTTTTCGGTAGTTGCCAAAATAAAAATGGCATACTTCGGGGGTTCCTCCAATGTTTTCAAAAAGGCATTGAACGCCTGATTCGAAAGCATGTGAACTTCATCTATGATATAGATTTTATATTGTCCCTGCTGTGGGGCATATCTGACCTGTTCGACAAGGTTTCTGATATCATCCACGGAGTTGTTGGAAGCAGCATCGAGTTCATGGACATTGAAAGATGCATTATTATTGAAGGCTCTACAGGAATCACACTCATTGCAAGCTTCAAAATCAGCGGTTAGATTTGGGCAGTTGATGGTTTTGGCCAAAATTCTGGCACAAGTGGTTTTCCCTACCCCTCTAGGTCCACAAAAAAGAAAAGCCTGTGCCAAATGATTGTTTTTGATGGCGTTTTTCAGGGTGGTGGTAATATGCCCCTGACCCACGACACTTTTAAAATTGGAAGGCCTATATTTTCTAGCTGAAACAACAAAATTTTCCATCACCGCAAGATATAAAATTATTGGAAACCTGTCTTAGAAGAAATCAATTCAAGAAGAAAATTTTTAATTAAGTCACTCATTTTAAGCTGAATTAAAAATCAAAAGAAATTCCGGTGTTGAAGGCGAAGATAAAAGGTGTAATTGGGACGATGGGTTTGTCCTCGTAGCTGAAATTAAAACTGTTGTTGAAAGAGAATCGGTCTGTGATTCTTGTATTCAGGTTGAAATTGCCATTAACCCTATTTCGGAATGCCTGGATCTCCCGGTCATAACCAACCTGATAATAGGTCACGGTGTTGAAATCCACGTACTCATTGATTGTCCAGCGGATAGAGACATAATTGGAATTTTTGATAAACTGAACATTCACGAAGTTTTCTTCAACAGGGTGAAACCAGGTCTCATTTTCATATAAACCCCCAAAGCCGATCACGAAAGTGAGTCTTTTGCTTTCCACTAGTTTTTTTCGCATAGTACCCCAGCAATCCATCTTGGCGCCAAGCCCCTGAAATTGTCAAATGAATACTGTAAAAAAGCTTCCAGGTTGTTCTTATTGTCGTAATTGAAAACCGTCCTGCCATGGATAAGGCCAAAGTTTATAAAATCGTTGTCATTGATCCTCAGGTAGTCAAAATTGGAGACAAAAATATAAGCATGTTTGCCGGGATGATACATGGAGTTGATGTCCCATTTGTAGCCAAATAAGTTGACCGGGGCATCCGCTGCCGCACTTCGGTTGAAGATATTGAGTCCGGCAGTGGCCTTGACAGCAAATGATTTGGCAGTGTCACTTTGTATCCGGTACCTCTCGATATTGAGGATTTGTGAAAAGGAAGAAAAGGAGACCAAAAACAGGAAAATGAAAATAATCTTTTTCAAAACAGATTTTATTTATAAGCCACTAAGGTTTCAATTTTTGAATAGGATTCCAAGGATGTTGTCGGGTTGTTGGGTTATTTCGAACGTCGAGAAATCTATTCTGCCTGAGGATTTTAGACCTCTCCTGTCGTCGAGGTGACAAGGACAAGTTAAATTCGGTCTTTAAACTTTTTATTGGTTCTGAAGTACATAGGATTCCCTTCTTATTACTTAGTGAATTATAATTAGACATTTTCTTGATTCTTGTCTCTTGTTTCTTAAATACCAACCTCTCTTTTATCAACTCACCAATCTCACGTCTCAAATCTCACGTCTCCCATCTAACATTGAACCAATTTTCCCCTATATTTGTCTCCCATTTAGAAACAATGGGGCTGACCGGTTTTGACAGTAGGTGTAAGGACTGGGCTCGCATGCAGGCCGGAGTATGTACGGACTTGAATAATTCATACGACTATAATTGGCGAAACTTCTTACGCCATGGCTGCCTAATCTATCCCTCAGGGGACACAGATAATGCTTAAAGGGTTGAGATTCGATAGATTCTCCCCGGCCACATCCCGCAACCCGCTGCTCTTTCCGGGTTGATTCTGGGGTGTCGAAATGTTAGAGCCGCTCCCTGTGAGGCTACTAAGCAGGGCTAAGACAAGTGGCTAAGT
>NZ_JBGTCA010000405.1:0-7670 GCF_041749095.1 Aquiflexum sp.
TTATATAAATATGACGGTTATGATTTTACAAAATACCAGTTTGATCCTGCTGATCCTAACTCTATTTCTCAAAATTTTATATATACCATTTTTGAGGATAAATATGGAACCCTCTGGGTTTCATCTTTTGAAGGATTGTGCAAGTTCGATAGAACTACTGAAAAATTTACCCGCTACAAACCTTCACCAGATGCCAAATTTTCTAATCCAAATATTTGGTCTATTAATGAAGATGCAAATGGAATGATGTGGGTGGGAAGCACTTCGGGGGAACTGTGTCGCTTTAACAGGGAAACAGGAAAATTTTTGGACGAAAGTTTCGATTTGGGTTTCCGCCGACAGTTAGATGAGTCCCCCGTATTGATAGACATGATAAACTGCATTTATAAGGATAGAGTAGAAATATTATGGGTAGGAAATACTACCGGCCTACACCGGATAAATTTGACTGCCGCAAAAGAAGGGCAACCTTCCACTGTTAATATTACCAGTTATCGCAACGATCCGAATGATTCAAATAGTTTAAGTAGCAATTTCATAACATCAATTTTTGAAGATCGGGAAGGACTTCTATGGCTTGCCACAGATAATGGCTTGAACAGTTTTGATAGAAGAACAGGTACATTTAGGCGGTACCTGAATGATCCAAAAAATATTCATTCCATCAGCAGTAAAAATTTGACAAATTGGGTTGGCAACCTCTTTACAGATGATTCGGAGAATAACCTATGGATAGCTACCGATAAGGGATTAATTAAATTTAATAAGGACCGAACTCTTTTTACAACTTATAAACACAATAATAATGATCCTTATAGTTTAAGCAATGATAATATTATTTCTCTCCATGTTGACCATGCAGGAATTTTATGGGCAGGTTCCTTCTTTGGAAAGCTCAATAAGGCCAACTTAATTAATAAAGCTTTTGGTCTTAGGCAAAATGATCCAAACAATATTAATTCCTTAAGTGACAATCAGGTAACATCAATAGTGGAAGATTCTTCAGGAATAGTCTGGATAGGTACTTTTGGCGGAGGGTTAAATCGTTGGGATCAAAAGACAAATCAATTCACTCATTTTAGAAACGATCCTTCCGACCCAACAACGTTGAACAATAATGACATTGCTGTGATGATAGAAGACAGGCAGGGACAACTTTGGATAGGCAATGGAGATGCTTTGTCGAAATTAAACAAGGAAACAGGTGAGTTCACACATTATTTTACAAATTCGCAAGGATTGAAAGATGATGACCAAAAGATGATTTTTTCCATTACTGAAGACCGGGATGGGTTACTTTGGTTGGGAACAGGTAACGGGCTAAAAAATTTTGACAAAAAAACCGGTGCATTTGAACATTATTATCACAATCCAAAAGATCCTACCGGTATCAGTGATTATACAGCTATTTCTGTTTTAGCCGATTCAAGGGATAATATATGGGTAGGTTATGGCAGTATGGCAACCGATAGATTAAACAAACGAACCGGAAGTATTATTCACTATAAACATGATGCCCTTGATACAACCAGCATCAGCTCAAATATAATAACTAGTTTTCACGAAGACAAAAAAGGAAATCTATGGTTGGGAACCTTGGCAGGTGGATTAAGTTATTTTAATTACGAAACTGGAAAATTTACAACCTTCACAGAGAAACATGGATTGGCGGGTAATACCGTATTTTCGATTTTAGAAGATAACAATGGCCATCTTTGGCTGGGTACACATAATGGACTATCAGACTTTGATCCAGTTAAAAAAACATTTAGGAACTACGATTATAAAGATGGTTTACAGGGAAATATTTTTGCAGCTGGTAATAGGGGACGTGGTGCAAAGTTTAAGGGCAGGGATGGCACTTTATATTTTGGTGGCGATAATGGATTTAATTATTTTAATCCCCTTGAAATAAATGCAAGCAGTAAGGTTCCACCTATAGTTATTACCCAATTTAAATTATTTGATAAATTGATCAAAGGTATCAATGATTCAAAAGAAATTGTATTGAATTATAACCAGAATTTTTTTTCCTTCCAGTTTGCAGCCCTTGATTTTACTAATCCTGAAAAAAACCAATATGCTTATCAATTGGAGGGGGTTGATAAAGAATGGGTCTATTCAGGTTCCAGACGATTGGCGTCTTATACAAATGTAGGCCCTGGAGATTACGTCTTCCGAGTGAAAGGCTCGAACAACGATGGCGTATGGAATAATACAGGCTCCTCCATTCGGATTCTAATCCATCCTCCTTTTTGGCTCACATGGTGGGCCTATGGAATATATTTTCTGATCTTCCTGGCCGGAGTATTTGCTATAGACCGTTACCAAAGAAAGCGGCTTATCCAAAGGGAAAGGGAAAAAGCCAGAGAAAGAGAACTAGCCCAAGCCCATGAGATTGAGAAAGCCTATTATACTTTAAAGCAGACCCAAGCCCAACTGATCCAATCCGAAAAGATGGCATCACTTGGCCAGCTCACCGCAGGTATTGCCCACGAGATTCAGAATCCGTTAAATTTTGTGAATAACTTCTCAGAAGTGAGCAGCGAGTTGATTTTGGAGATCCAAGAATCTAGAAACAAGAACCAAGACCAAATAGACATCAAACTTGAAAATGAGATTTTGGCTGATATTAAGCAAAATCTTGAGAAGATTACCCACCACGGCAAGCGGGCAGATTCAATTGTAAAAGGTATGCTCGAGCATAGCCGGGTAAGTTCAGGAGAGAAAGTGCCGACGGACATCAATGCTTTGGCAGATGAATATTTGAGATTGTCTTATCATGGGATGCGGGCAAAAGACAAGTCTTTTAATGCAGATTTCGTGACAGGATTCGATTCGAAAATTCCAAAAGTAAATGTTGTTCCACAGGAAATCGGACGGGTTTTGTTGAACATTATCAATAATGCTTTTCAGGCTTGCACTACCCCTCAGCCCACCCCCAATCTTGGAACAGGCCTTCAAGGGGGAGAGGCATATAAACCAACCGTAAAGGTTTCGACTACATATTCTCCCCTTAAGGATGGTCAGGGGGGTAAAGTAGTAATATCAATCTCCGACAACGGTCCCGGCATCCCCGATGCCATCAAGGACAAAATCTTCCAGCCTTTCTTTACAACCAAGCCAACCGGGAAGGGGACTGGATTGGGTCTGAGTCTGGCTTATGATATTGTAAAGGCGCATGGAGGGGAAATCAAGGTGGAAACTAAAGAAGGAGAAGGGACAGAGTTTATTGTCCAATTGCCACTTAACTAAGTAGCCTACTCATGAAGAAATACATTATCATACTTGCTTTATTGTATTGGACAGTTCCTGGCTTTGCACAACAAGTTCTTTATATAGACAGTTTAAAAAAGTTAATCAGTATAGATAACAAAGAAGACACAGCACAGGTTAATCGCCTGTTGCATTTATCACATTTTTATGTTTATAACAAGCCTGACTCGGGTATGTATTATGCCAATAGTGCGCTACGGCTTTCCCAAAAGTTGGGTTACACGCAAGGCGAAGCGGGGGCATATATGGATTTAGGTGGTGGTTATATGGTGCTCGGTGATTACGCTCAAGCCATGCAAAACATGTTGCATGCTTTGAGTTTATACCGGGAAATGAACAGGCCGGCCGATGTTGGTTTCATGGAAAGTTACATTGGTGATATTTATAAGGAAATAGGTGATTACAAGCAAGCTTTGAATTACTATTTTGGTGCAAGAAAAATGATTGAAATTTACATGGCTCCCCGTGGATCAATGTATTCTGACGTTTGCATAGGAGAAGCTTATTTGATCGGAAATAAATTAGATTCCGCCCTTTTCTTTGCAAGAAGGGGATATGCAAAGGACCGGGAATTGGCGAGTGATTGGACCTACCCTGCTTTAGTATTGGGCAATGTATATCTAAAAAGAAATCAGTTGGATTCAGCTCTTTATTGTTATCAGTCAACTTTTAAAGATGCGGCACAAAGCGATCAGGTTCAAATAAATATTGGTATAGCTACCGTTTTCCGTAAACAAAACAAGCCGGACTCGTGCCGCTACTATGCAAAAATGGCTTTCGACACCGCCCAAGCCATTCAATATCAAAAGGGAGCTATGCGGGCCAGCGAATTACTTTCATGGGTATATGAAAAAAATTCTCCTGTTGAAGCTATAAATTATTATAAGATTGGTACAGCTATAAAAGACAGCCTTTATAACCAGGAAAAGATAGGCCGTGCAAACTTCCTTGTATTTAACAAGAAGATGAAAGAACAAGAGCTGCAATCCGCCCGGGAAGAACATCAAAACCGGCTGAAGGTATATGGACTTTTGGTCGTTGTCGGATTTTTCCTCATAATAGCAATCTTTTTGTGGCGCAGCAACCGGCACCGGCAAATGGCATATACTTTATTGCAAAACCAAAAGCAGGAAACCGATCATCAAAGAGCAACGGCAGAGCAGGCATTAGAACAACTAAAAGCTACACAATCCCAGCTTATCCAATCAGAAAAAATGGCCTCATTAGGTCAACTCACCGCAGGCATTGCCCATGAGATCCAGAATCCTCTGAATTTTGTGAATAACTTTTCTGAGGTCAGTGGTGAGTTGATAGTTGAGGCTGAAGAAGAAAGAGCCAAGAGCCGAGATGCGAGAGACGAGACTTTGGTTAGTGAAATATTAAGGGATATTAAAGAGAATCTGGGGAAAATCAACCACCACGGCAAACGGGCGGATGCCATTGTCAAAGGGATGCTCGAACACAGCAAAACCGGTTCAGGAGTAAAAGAACTGACCAATGTCAATACGCTGGCTGGAGAATATTTGAATATCGCCTACCAAAGCTTCAAGTCCAAGAACAAGGATATTGAAATAGAACTGATAACAGATTTCGATTCTTCCCTTCCCAAAATAGAACTGGTACGATCTGATATAGGAAAGGTATTATTGAATATTTTGAATAATGCTTTTTATGCATGTACAGAGAGAGACCTGCCCAGCCCCGATAGCCCTCGGGGTGAAAACCTGACAAGTCTTCGTCCTTTGGTTACCGTTTCCACCAAAAACCTTGGCGATAAAATCCAAATATCCATAAAAGACAACGGCCCCGGCATCCCCGACTCCATCAAAGACAAAATCTTCCAGCCTTTCTTCACCACCAAGCCTACGGGGCAGGGGACGGGATTGGGGTTGAGCTTGGCATATGATATTGTAAAGGCACATGGGGGGGAGATCAGGGTGGAAAGTTCAATCGATCAAGGAACTTTATTTAGCATTCACTTACCTCACTTACAGGGAAATTAGATATGAAAAACACCCCTCCAATTGTGCTTCTTTTCTTGCTGTTTATTAGCTGCACGGATAATAGCGAGGTTGAGAATGTAAAGCAGACACAGCTGTATGCTGCGCCTGACGGTGTCCCACTAAATACCAACTCGGACTATTCTCACATCAATATAGATAGTCTGAAAAATGTTTTGACAACCGCAAAAGAAGATAGTAATAAAGTAAAAGCATTAAACAGTTTAAGTCTTGCATTAGCTTGGTCCATACCCGATTCGGGAATTGTATATGCTGGGGAAAGCATTTCCTTGGCAAGGAAAATAAATTACGAACCTGGAGAATCTTTTGCCTATACGTTAATGGGTTTTTGCCTTACCACTATTGGTAATTATCCATTGGCACTGGATTATTTTTATAAGTCTTTGGAATACCAAGAAAATATAAACTCCAGACAGGGACAAATGTATACTTATAGTGGACTTTCCGGAGCCTATCGGGATATGGGGGAATATCAGAAAAGTCTTGATTATATTAGGAAAAGCCTGTCCCTTGAAAATCCGGATGTTTTGAATTCTAGTTTGTTGGGAACGCTTTCATCAGTATATGCCAAAATGAATCAATCCGATTCTGCCATCTTCTATGCTTCGATAGCTTTAAAATCTCAACCAAACTGGAGTGGGGTTTTATTTGTTTTGGGTGATTCGTATTATAAACTAAACCGATTCGACACCGCAAATTATTTTTTTGATCGCGGAATACTTGGTGCCAAATTCTACCGAACTGAAATCGATCTGGTTGACCTATACCATGGAAAATCACTGGTATTCAAATCAAAAAACCAGATGGATTCGGCAATCATTTATGCCCGGAAAGCCATGCTGGAACCTTTTGGCAAATATTACCCAAGGGGAGTACTTGATGCGATCACTACCTTATCCAATCTTTATGAGATCAAAAATCAGCCGGATAGCACACTTAAATATTTAAGGGCTTCTATTGCACTAAGAGACAGTCTATTCAATCGCGAAAAAACGATGGCCATCCAAAATCTTGACTTTAAGCAAAAAGAAAAACAAAAAGAAATTGAGGCCTTAAAATTGGAAAACCGCAACCGAATTCGGCTGAATGCCCTGCTCGGAAGCCTTTTCACCTTAATGGTAATAGCATTTCTATTGTTAAAAAATAATCGTAACCGTAAAAAAGCAAATGAGTTATTGCAAAAACAAAAAACGGAAATTGAAGAACAAAAAGAGAATGTAGAACAAACACTTACAGAACTCAAATCCACCCAAGCCCAACTCATCCAATCAGAGAAAATGGCCTCCCTTGGCCAGCTTACCGCAGGTATCGCTCATGAGATTCAGAATCCTCTGAATTTTGTGAATAATTTTAGTGAGGTAAGTGCAGAGTTGGTTGATGAGATTCAAGACATAAGACGCAAGACACATGATGGAAAAACAGAGAGTGAAGAGGATGAGATTCTAGAAGATATCAAGCAGAACTTAAGCAAGATCAATCACCATGGCAAAAGGGCTGATGCAATTGTGAAAGGCATGTTGGAACATAGCAAGTCAGAGTCAGGAGTAATGGAATTAACCAATCTGAATTCATTGGCCAAAGAATACCTTAACCTAGCCTATCAGGGTTTCAAGTTGAAAACCAAAGATACTGAGATAGAACTGAACACTGATTTTGACCCCTCTCTTCCCAAGATTAAAATCGTACGCTAAGAAATAGGAAAAGTATTGGTAAATATCCTGAATAATGCATTTTATGCATTGGGTGAAAAATCAAAAGACGGTATTGATGAATTTAAACCACAGCTAGATTTCAAGACCCAAAAAACAGAAAAAGGAATTGAGATTTCTGTGAAAGACAACGGCCCCGGAATCCCCGACTCCATCAAAGATAAAATATTCCAGCCTTTCTTTACTACAAAGCCGACGGGTCAAGGAACGGGACTCGGTCTGAGTTTGAGCTATGATATTGTGAAGGCACATGGGGGGGAGCTGAAAGTAGAATCAAAATTGGGTGAAGGCAGCAACTTCATTATGATAATTCCATTTTAGGCAGCTTGAATTATGGAGTTGAACTCTTTATACTTCTGCAAATATTCTTCATTGGGGAGAGATAAGGAGATAATTACATTTTAATTTAATATTTTAGATGAAAACTTAATTTCACTTGCCCCATGAAAAAAAAACTAGTCCCTGATTTTATCACCCGTCATATATCATTTTTCATTTTTTTATTCTTTTTTTTCAATAGCCAGACCTTATTCGGACAGATAAATTCCAGTAAAGGACTCCCATCAATTACTACCTACCTCCCTAGGGAATACAAAGGCCATAACCAAATATGGACCATTATTCAGGATGAAAGGGGGTTTATGTATTTCGGTACCAGTGCAGG
>NZ_JBGTCA010000406.1:0-3830 GCF_041749095.1 Aquiflexum sp.
TTACTATTCCTTAATTTTAAAAAAATGCCAATTACCAACCCTTACTTTTTTTAACCAAAAAAAACCGCCCCAAATTCCTCAGGACGGTTTCTCTAATTTAAAATCTAAAATCTACAATCTAAAATCTACCCTTTAAAATCAAACCTCAACCCCCAACACCTTCGCCATCACTGCACCTATCTCAGCTGGGCTTTCGGCTACGTGGATGCCGTTTTCGGCCAGGATTCTCATTTTGGCAGCAGCGGTATCATCTGCGCCGCCGATGATCGCACCGGCATGACCCATCCTACGTCCGGGAGGGGCAGTCTGTCCTGCTATAAATCCTACTACCGGTTTTTTATTTCCGTTTTCCCTGATCCATCTGGCAGCATCGGCTTCATAGTTTCCGCCGATTTCACCGATCATCACGATGGCATCTGTTTCAGGGTCATTCATCAGCAGTTCAACCGCATCTTTTGTGGAAGTTCCGATGATTGGATCTCCGCCGATACCAATCGCTGTGGATACACCCAACCCTGCCTTGGCAACCTGATCTGCTGCTTCATAAGTCAAAGTCCCTGACTTGGAAACTATTCCGATTCTGCCTTTTTTGAAAACAAATCCTGGCATAATACCCACTTTGGCTTCTCCGGGAGTGATGACTCCGGGACAGTTTGGGCCGATTAATACAGCACCTTTTGCCTTGATATAGGGCTTGGCTTTCATCATGTCAGCCACGGGGATTCCTTCTGTGATGGCAATGATTACCTTGATACCCGCTTCAGCAGCTTCCATAATGGCATCAGCAGCAAATGCAGGTGGGACAAAAATGATGGAAGTATTTGCACCTGTTTCGGTCACAGCCTCCTCTACAGAATTAAAAACCGGCTTTTCCAAATGTAAGCTGCCACCTTTCCCGGGAGTTACCCCTCCGACTACATTGGTACCGTATTCTATCATTTGTTGTGCGTGGAAAGAACCTTCCGATCCTGTAAAGCCCTGCACAATCACTTTGGAATCTTTATTGACTAAAACACTCATGTTTCGAATTTTTAAGTTTCCACAAAATTATAAGAATAAGCCCCACGACAAAAAGAATTGGGAAACAATATCCATTTAATTTATTCTATCCATATCTTTTTATAATTTAGATGGTATCTAATCTACCCTATGCAGAAAAAATTACTCTTTTATTTCTTCTTTTTGTCTTGCCAAATCGGGTTTGCGCAATCATTCCTTTTCAACAGTCAGATCAAAGGTGTGGATTTGCCCACTGAAATGATTTCTGATGTGGTGCAGGGAAAAAAAGGAAAGATTTGGTTCAATACCTCGCAGGGTATCTATTATTCAGATGGCTTTTTTACCTATCCGATACCGGATACTATCCAGAGCAAACTGGCCAATCAGGTGAAATTGGCCAAGGATGAAGAAGGTAGAATTTGGATCAGCAATTCAATAGCTAATCATAAAGTTTTCAGCTTTTATAACAATGCCTGGAAGGAAATAGAAATACCTGAGATAACCCAGGTTGAATTGCAAAAGAATTATTTCAGATTTTCCAACAACAAAGTCAAGGAGGGAGAAATACGGTTTTTTATAAGTGACAGCCAGATTGTTTATGGTTTTGCCGAAAAATCCTCCTGGCAAAGTCATCCCTACAACTATGTTGATTTGGGAGAATTCACTTCCTCCTATAGTTTGGAAGAATCCATTTTGTTGTTTTTTAAAAAAGGGACCTTGGTATACCAAAAAGGCAAATTGTCCACATTTAAATTCGAAGGAAATCCATTGCCCTCTCCCGTCCAGCATTTGGCCTTTGATGTAAGTCAGAAATCCTATTATTATTTGGGCAAAGACTTTCTTGCGGTTGGGAAATCAGCTCTTGCACCTGAATCGATAGTAACTAAGGATTTTACCAGGGATATTTTCAGCTTGACGGACTATAGTAATCTCCAGGTTTTTGAAGGTGAAGTTTATTTCAATTTCAATTCCCAGCTCTACAAGTACAACCCGACATCTGGGGAAATTCTGGAAATAGATGCCTATAAAAACTTGAAAGCGTATCATATTACCGATTTCCTTGTTGATAGAGAAGGTATTATTTGGATTACCAGCAACAGAGGAATGGTAAATATCAATTCCTTGAGATTCTTGAATTATGACTCTAATTTTTTGTTGGACGATGAAGTATCAGCCATCATTAAGTTGGATAATGAAGCCTACTTATTGGGCTTCAATAATGGGCTTCAATATTTGGACAGGAATGGCTACAGGACACTTCTGGGTGATAAACATGTTGTTGGTCATCCCAAAACAAGGATTACCAATTTCCATAAAGATAAAGAAGGTATTGTTTGGTTTTCATCCAACGTAAGGGGATTGGGCAGATTTGATCCAAGAACTTATGATTTGGAGTTTCAGGCCAGCCCTGATCAGGAATTTGTAAATGCGGTAAAAGTTTTAGGAGACAGTTTGTTGATTGTGGTCAGGGAAAAGGTTTTCCTTTCGTCGATCTATAATAGAAAAGGGCTGCATTTTCAACATGAAATCACAGATGAAATATTAAAGAAGCTAGATCAGTCACAGATTTTTGTAAGAACTGCGGGAAGGCTTAGCGATGGCAGGTTGATTTTAATGCAGGGTGGGAACCTTCAAAATCAAAGCAGTATTATTGAAAATGATCAGGTCATCATTTTCGTTGGCTACAGTTATTTAGAGGAAAATGGATGTGTGGTTTTGGGAACAGAAACCGGGCTGAAAAGGTATTGTGATGGTGCATTGGATTTTTATAAAATAAACCGGGAAACCATCAATAGGCCAGTATATTCCTTGCTTAAGGATTCAAAAGGGTTTTTATGGGTTGGAACTGACATTGGGGTATTTCGGATCAAAGACAACAAGGTGGTCCAATTCAATGAAAAAAACGGACTTGTAGGCTCAGAGGTCAATAGAGGAGCCTTCTTGGAGGGGGAAGACGGGAAAATCTGGATCGGTACCAGTAAAGGTCTATCGGTATTTATTCCGGAAGAACATAAAGAAAGGACCTTTATACCCTTGGTGGAAATTCTGTCAACTGCGGTCATTCTAGCGCAAAATGAAGAGGTTGATTTAAGGTTTATACCTTATGCAACCAATAACATACAGATTTCTTATCAGGCAGTCAGTTTTATACAGCCAAATAATCTAGTGGTGCGGTACAAACTTAATGGATATAATGATGATTGGCTTGAACTTATAAATCCCAGAAATAATATCTTATATTTCAATAACCTACCTCCCGGGGAGTATCAACTCCAACTGCAGGCAGGGGTTGAGGGAGGAGATTTTTCAGAAATAGTGCATTCTGAATCTTTTAGGATTCTTAAGCCAATGTATCTTCAGGCTTGGTTTGTAATAGTAATATTGGTTATTTTTCTATTGATAGGCTTTTTGTTAAATACTTTGCTAAACGCACTTAGGAGGCAGGGCATTTTGATTAGGGCAGTAGATGAAAAAAGCAAACAGGTGGTCAACACCGAGGATCAGTTTAGAAACGTGTGGGAAAGTTCAAAGGATGGACTTTTGCTTTCAGATGAAGATGGTAAAATTGTAGCGATCAATCCGAGTTTGGAAAAATTGGCCGGTATTTCATCAGACCGATTGGTGAATGGATCTTTGGGAAACTTATTTGATGATCCGGACTTCTATATGCGAAATAGACCACCTATAGTCGAATCCATCAATCAACCTGACAGTAAAGGACATTTATTTGAAATGACAATTCCATTTAGGACAGGGGTAAAGGAAATTGAACTGTTTGTAATCAAGCTAAAATCGGATTTTCAGGGAAAAAAAGTCAATCTTTCAGTTTT
>NZ_JBGTCA010000407.1:0-24992 GCF_041749095.1 Aquiflexum sp.
ATCATCATTTTGATAGTACTGATCATCAAATTGGCACTGTCACCTTTAACATACAAGTCCTATATAGGTATGGCCAAGATGAGGGTCATCAAACCTGAGATTGATGAATTGAAGGCCAAATATCCTGATGATCCTACCAAAATGCAGCAAGAGCAGATGAAGCTCTTTGGACAATTGGGTGTAAGCCCCATTTCCGGATGTTTGCCTATGGTATTCCAAATGCCGTTCCTGTTTGCCATGTTCTTTTTCTTTCCCAATTCCATAGAACTAAGACAGGAATCCTTCCTTTGGGCGCATGATCTTTCGACATACGATTCTATCATGAGCCTGCCGTTTACCATTCCTTTCTATGGTGCGCACGTCAGTTTGTTTACCATTCTGATGACAGTATCACAGATCGCCTATACTCATTTCAACAATCAGTTGACCGCCCAGACCGGTCCCATGAAAAATATAGGGTATATCATGCCTGTGGTATTTATGTTTGTCCTGAATTCATTTCCTGCTGCATTGAGTTTTTATTATTTTGTTTCCAATATGGTGACTTTTGGTCAGCAGGCCATTATCAAACTATTTGTGGATGATGCCAAAATCAGAGAAAAAGTAGAGGCAAATAAGTTGAAGAATGTCAACAAAAAGAAATCAAAATTCCAGCAAAAACTGGAAGATGCGATGAAAGCCGCAGATACCAACAAAAAGAAATCCTGATCAAAAGTGGCCCGAAAAGGGCCTTTTTTGATTTTCCCGATAGATTATATAATTGTGAAATTTGGATGAGGAATTGAAAAAACCCTCCCAAAACACTTGGAATGAGACTGTTATTGTAATCCACAGGCCTTTGTGGATAACATTCTGTTTCATGCAAAAATTTAAATGATATATTTGTAACATTAGGAAAAACAAGAATATCAACTCACATGATCGAACTGACCTATTATGGACATTCGTCCTATCTCGTAAAAATCAACCAAAAAACTATTCTTTTTGACCCTTTTATCAGTCCAAATCCCAAAGCATCCAATATCGATGTTGACGCCATCAAAACTGACTATGTGCTGATCAGCCATGGCCATGAAGACCATGTGGCGGATGCGGAATCCATCACAAAATCAAACAATGCCATGTTGGTTTCGAATTTTGAGGTTGCTGAATGGTTCGCTGAAAAAGGTGTAGAAAAATATCACCCCATGAATCATGGAGGAAGTAAAGAATTCGATTTTGGTACGGTGAAATATGTCCACGCTGTTCACAGCAGTACCCTTCCTGATGGTTCTTCAGGAGGTGTTGCAGGAGGTTTTGTCATTCAGCATGAGCAAGGTTGTTTTTATTACGCCGGAGATACAGCACTTTCCTATGACATGAAGCTGATAGGAGAAGAATTCAAAATTGATTTTGCCTTCCTGCCGATCGGTGACAATTTTACGATGGGAATCAAAGATGCCCTTAAAGCTGCTGATTTCGTAAGGACTAAAAAGATTATCGGAATACATTATGACACATTTCCATACATAGAGATAGATACCGAAGCCGCAAAAAAAGCTACGGAGGAAGCAGGAAAAGATTTGATTTTGCTTAATATTGGTGAATCTATTAGGCTCTGAACATTTTATGGGAAAAGTTATAGCTATTGCTAACCAAAAAGGAGGCGTAGGAAAAACCACTACGGCCATGAATCTTGCCGCCAGTTTGGCGGTTTTGGAATTTAAGACGCTGGTGGTAGATGCCGACCCACAGGCCAATACCACTTCGGGCCTTGGACATGACCCAAAGGAAATCACAACAAGCATCTATGAATGTATGGTGGACGGTATAGATATCCGCTCCATTATCCATAAAACCGAAATAGAAAAACTTGACCTGATTCCATCCCACATTGACCTGGTCGGTGCCGAGGTGGAAATGATCAACCTGGAAAACAGGGAAGAAAAAATGAAAGCGGTCATCAGCAAAATCAAAGATGACTATGATTTTGTGGTCATTGACTGTTCTCCCTCTTTGGGTCTGATTACCATCAATGCCCTTACTGCTGCAAATTCTGTCATTATCCCAGTACAATGTGAATACTTCGCATTGGAAGGTCTTGGCAAACTACTGAATACGATCAAAATAATCCAAACCAGACTTAATCCTGAACTGGAAATAGAAGGCATTCTACTTACCATGTATGATGTAAGATTACGATTGTCCAATCAGGTAGTGGAAGAAGTGAGAATGCATTTCAAAAACCTTGTTTTTGAGACAATCATTCCAAGAAATGTCCGTTTAAGTGAATCCCCAAGTTTTGGGCTGCCTGTTATTGCATTTGATGCAGAAGGCAAAGGCGCAGTAGCTTATCTCAACCTGGCCCATGAAATAGCGGTCAGAAACGGATTGGAAAAAGTAAACTGATTGAAAAATATTTATGGCTGACAAAAAACCTACACCAAAGAAAAGTGCGCTGGGAAGAGGACTGGGAGCTTTGCTGCAGGATTCCCCACAAAAAAACAAACCTGAAACACTGATTCCGGCACATCCTTCATCAGGCGTTTTTGAAATATCTCTTTCTGAAATACAGGTAAACCCTTTTCAGCCAAGGACACATTTTGACAAGGAAGCGCTTCAGGAACTTTCAGATTCCATTATCACCCAAGGTATCATACAACCCATCACGGTCCGAAGACTCGAGGAAGGCGAATATCAATTGATAGCAGGGGAAAGAAGATTTCAGGCTTCCAAAATGGCTGGACTCGAAAAAATACCTGCTTATGTCCGGACCGCCAATGACCAGCAAATGCTGGAAATGGCCCTTATCGAAAATATCCAAAGGGAAAACCTCAATGCTCTGGAAATAGCCCACTCCTATCAGAGATTACTCGCTGAATGCGACCTCAAACAGGAAGAACTCGGAGATCGGGTCGGGAAAAACAGAACAACCGTCAACAACTACCTAAGACTTCTAAAGTTACCACCTGATATTCAGGCAGGGCTTAGAGACAATAAAATCACAATGGGCCATGCCCGTGCACTTATCAATGTCGAAAACATAGACCGGCAGTTGGCGATTTTCAAAAAAACCATAGCAGAAGAACTCAGCGTCAGAAAAGTTGAAGCATTGGTACAGGCCATCAATGGTGGTCAGGAAGAAAAAGCAACTGCAGGGCCTGCTTTGGATCCTGTCAGAAAATACGAAATAGGTAAAATACAAAACCGTCTGGCCAATCATTTTGGCGCAAAGGTGCAACTAAAATCAGATGCCAAAAGTAAAGGCGAAATAAAAATCCCCTTTAGATCATCTGAGGACCTAAATAGAATCCTGGAAATATTGGAGATCATCTGAACCTTGGAAAAGGAAAAAAACATCAGGCTTTTGTACTCTAACTTTAAAGCAATGATATACATCTGTATCATTGCTGTTTTTATTTTATTGCCTAATTTTTCTTCACAGGCACAAAATGAAGATCAGGGAATAGATACTGTAAAGATAGACTTGAGTAATAAAAATATCAAAGACCCCAGAAAAGCCACCATACTTTCTGCAATCTTACCGGGTGCAGGTCAGGTTTACAACAATAAGGCCTGGAAAGTCCCTTTGATATATGGTGGTTTTGCCGCCAATATCTATTTTATCGAATTCAACAACAGAAGATATCAGCTCTTTAGAACTGCCCTGTTTGCCTTTGACGAAAATCCAACTGATCCGGAGCGGGCTTTTCCAAACCTCAATAGGGATGGGATTGTAAGGAACGTGAATTTCTGGCGAAGGAACAGGGATTTGAATTTCTTCCTGTTCATGGGCATTTATGCTTTGAATATAGTAGATGCCAATGTGGATGCCCACCTTTCTGCTTTTGATGTAAGCGAAGATTTGACTTTCAGGTTTGAGCCCGCTTTCGAAACCTTAACTGCGGGGGGAGAAAACCTATTTGGCCTGTCACTAAAAATAAATTTCTGATCAACACATGAACATATTACTACTTGGATATGGAAAAATGGGGAAAATAATCGGTGAAATTGCCGAAACCCGTGGACATCATATCACTGCAAAAATCAACATTGACAACAGGGATGAATTGGAAGGACTTGATCCCGCTCAAATTGATGTGGCCATTGAATTCAGTCAGCCTGATGCCGCTTTTGATAATATCAGTTGGGCCATTTCAAGGGAGATCCCTGTCGTGGCAGGTACCACAGGGTGGTTGGACAAAAAGCCAAAGATTGAAACGCTTACCAATGAGAAAAACACAGCATTCTTTTATGCCTCTAATTTCAGCGTAGGTGTCAATATTTTCTTCAAAGTAAACAGTTTTCTCTCCTCCTTGATGAAGGAACAGGATTCCTATATCGTCAGTATGGAAGAAATCCACCATACTGAAAAAAAGGACGCCCCTAGCGGTACAGCCATCACCCTTGCTGAAGGTATTCTCCAAGAAATTCCAAAATTAAAGGATTGGAAATTGTCCGAGGGAATGCCCGTTTCCGAACAGATTCTCCCGATCACTTCCAAAAGAATCGATCCTGCACCGGGCACCCATATAGTTCGCTACCGTTCTGAAATCGATAATATTGAGATATCCCATACAGCCCATAGCAGGAAGGGATTTGCTGTTGGTGCAGTTTTGGTAGCCGAGTGGATAAAAAATAAAAAAGGTGTTTTATCAATGGATGATTTCCTATCTTTCTAAAATTTTAAACTAAAATGACCCAACCCAAAAATAAAAAATCCGCGGCCCGCGAATGGGCAGACGCTTTGGTTTTTGCGGTAATAGCTGCATCTCTAATCAGATGGCTTTTGCTGGAACCTTTCACCATTCCTACAGCATCCATGGAAAAATCCCTTTTGGTAGGGGATTTTCTTTTTGTGAGCAAAATGCACTATGGAACAAGGATACCCAGGACACCATTACAGGTTCCACTGACCCATCAGAAAATATGGGGAACCAATGCCAATTCCTATTTGGAATGGATCGAACTCCCCTACATCAGGCTTCCTGGTTTCACCTCCGTCAAAAGAAATGATGTTGTCGTATTCAACTATCCTGCGGAGTTTGAATATCCGGTTGACCTGAAAACCAATTATATCAAAAGGGCTGTGGCTATTCCGGGAGATATCCTGGAGATTAAAAAAACACAGGTTTATGTAAATGGAGAGATGGGATCAAATCCTGAGGATATGCAATATTCCTATGATGTGATGACAGATAGAACCCTAAGTCCTGATTTCTTTGATGATTACGGTGTCAACGTGGATAGCTATATGCCTTTTTCAAACGGATCGGGATATATGGTAATGGCCACTGCCGAGACAGCCGAAAGATTGCAAAAGTCACCTGCGGTTGGTTCAGTAACCATGAGGGTTGACAGGATGGATTTTGGTGACCCAAGGGTGTTTCCTGACGGAGCTTATTTTGGCTGGAATAAAGACAACCTTGGGCCTTTGGAAATCCCCGGCAAAGGCTGGACCATCGAAATGGATAGGGACAACATAAACAAATATGTTTTTACCATCGAGCGGTTTGAAGGCCATGAAGATGTCAAAGTCCAAAACAATGAACTCTTTATTGATGGGCAAAAAGTTACAAGCTATACCTTCAAGCAGGATTATTATTTTATGATGGGAGACAACAGGCATGATTCACTTGATTCCCGCTATTGGGGATTTGTTCCCGAAGACCATATAGTAGGAAAAGCATGGTTCCTATGGCTATCTCTTGACAAGCATAAGTCCATGTTCAGTAAGATTCGATGGAACAGATTCTTAAACGGAATCAACTGATATAAAAAGCCGGGTTTGAAAGACCTGGCTTTTTTGTTTGGACTTTATGCGGCTGTTTTTAATAAATTGACTTTTTGCTAACTTCGGAAAGGAGATGAAAATACCTAAAGTGAAGTAAGGAAGAGTTAAGTTTTTTTTTAAAATACTCTAATATGTATTTTTATCTAATCTATTGGATTTAAGTTCGATTTATTCACTCCAAATTTAGAGTAATTAAATATTGAGTTGGATTTTGATTTTTTTAACCCCATCGAAATCGATGTGGTTGGAACAAAAATAAATTACAGATGGCAAAGAAAATAAGTACAATAGTTGTAAAGCAAATTAGTGTAGATGTATTTCAAACGGAAGAACAAGAGTACATTTCATTAACAGATATTGCAGCTTTTAAAAATCCTAATGCCCCAAAAGATGTCGTGAAAAACTGGTTAAGAAACCGAAGCACGATTGAATTTATAGGACTCTGGGAACAGATAAACAACCCTGATTTTAAATGGGTCGAATTCGACTCCTTTTTATTGGAAGCGGGTAGCAATAGTTTTACACTTTCACCTAGTAAATGGATTGAAAGTACCCACGCCATTGGTATTATTTCAAAGCAAGGCAGAGGAGGCGGTACTTTTGCTCAAAGGGATATTGCTTTTGAATTCGCTTCATGGATAAGTGCTGAATTTAAATTGTACCTTATTAAGGAATATCAACGCCTCAAAGAAGAAGAAAACAACCGGCAAAAACTTGACTGGAACCTACAAAGAACCCTTGCAAGGGTCAATTACACCATCCATACCGATGCTATTAAGGAACGACTGATTCCTGAAAAACTTACAGGAAAACAAACTTCTTTGGTGTATGCCACAGAAGCGGATTTATTGAATATGGCACTTTTCGGAAAAACAGCCGCAATTTGGCGAGCTGAAAACCCCGATTCTAAGGGTAATATGCGGGATGAAGCCACCCTTGAACAGTTGGTAGTACTCTCCAATCTAGAAAGCTTAAATGCAGTGCTGATTAGACAGGGCTTGGAACAATCTGAACGCTTGAAGCAACTCAACCAAATTGCCATTACGCAAATGACTTCTTTGGTTAACAATTCGAACTTGAATAAACTTAGAGTTAATAATCTATAAGATGTATTTGTTTAAATGAAGACTTTAAGAAAACAATCTTCGCACATAAGTTTAATCTTTTTTATAAAAAATCTGAATTAATCCAACAAGCTGTTGGACAATTAGAAAGTACAACTCTTGAAGGCATTAACGAAATCGTCCACCAAGCTGATGGACGAATAAAGTGTAGTTTTATTTTTAGATTTATAAACCTTTGCATTATCGAATTAACTTATCCACTGACCCTTCAAAAATTTTTAAAACCTACCCCAATTTCTTCTTCAACCCTCCTATTTCTGCTTTTTTCAACACCTCATTATTAACCACCACAATAGGTCCCGATTTACAGAAATCCATGCACTTGGTCTTGATGATTTTGTATTGGCCTTTGTGGTCCTCCGAAGCAATCAGGTCTTTGATTTCCTTTTGTAATTTCTTACAACCTCCCTTTTTACAATCAGATCCGTTGCATATAAATATAAATTTGCGGTAAGTGGCCATTTTGGTTTGGTGAGTTGTAGTGATTCCGCCTCAGCGGAAGGTTCTAATTTTTTTTAGTGTTCGTTGAGCTGGTATGCATGACTTTTTTTGAATTTCTTATCTTGCTCGCATCTCAACTCTCGCTTCATCATCTTGCATCTAAAGAGATTGCCACGTCGCACGAAAGACTATTCAAAATATCAAAGTTTCCCAAGTGCTCCTCGCAATGACGCATATCTCACGTCTCAAATCTCAAGTCTCCCATCTCACATCTCCAGCCCCTACCCATGCACAATCTGCATCAGCAAACCACAAATATACGCACCATAAGTTCCAACAGCATAACCCAATACTGCCATCAACACGCCAACCGGAGCCAATGATGGATTAAAGGCTGAGGCAACTATTGGTGCAGAAGCTGCCCCACCGACGTTAGCCTGTGAACCTACTGCAACAAAGAAGAAAGGTGATTTGATAATAAATGCCACTATCAACATGATCATCACATGGAACATCATCCATAGAATTCCTATCAGGAAGAGAATGGGGCTGTCAAATATTGCCATCAGATCCATTTGCATCCCTATAGTCGCTACCAACACGTATAGAAGTACAGAACCTAGTCTTGAGGCACCCGCACCTTCAAGTTCCCTTGCTTTGGTAAAGGAAAGAATCAATCCACCTGTAGTCGCAATCACCACTATCCAAAAGAACGGTGAATCCAATGAGTATTGGCTAAGTTGGGGATAATTTGCACCGATAAATGGTGCCAAAATATCTGCATTGAAATGTGAAAAGCCGGTTATGGCAAAGCCAATACCGAAAATTTTCATGGTATCTGCCATGGTTGGGATTTTGAGCAGGCTTTCTCTATAATTCTCCACCTTTATCTGCAGGGCATGAATGGCTGAACTATCAGCTTTGAAGATTTTGTCAATAATCTCTGGTTTCGCTGCCCAGTATAGTAAGACAGCCATCCATACATTGGCCACCAATACATCAACAGCTATCATCTGCGAAAAAAGTGAGGGACTTGCACCAAATACTTCCAACATGGCTGTTTGGTTGGCGCCCCCACCTATCCAACTTCCGGCAATGGTCGCCAAACCTCTCCACACCTCATCAGGTCCTGCTCCTCCAAGTATATCAGGATGGAAGGTAGATACAGTCAATAATGCCAAAGGTCCTCCGATTATAATTCCCAAAGTCCCTGCAAGGAACATGATCAATGCTTTTGGTCCCAGCTTGAGGATACCTTTAAAATCTATGCTCAATGTCAACAGTACCAAAGACGCTGGCAACAAGTATCTGGAAGCCATCCTGTACAAGCCTGAGGTTTCGCCTGAAATCACCCCAAATGAATTCAGCAAAGCTGGAATAAAATAACAGAGTAAAATAGAAGGAACAACCCTGTAGAATTTGACCCAAAAAGGAGATTTGCTTGAAGAGGTGGAAAACACCAAAGCCAATACAGTCATCAACAATCCAAATACAACAGCATCATTGCTGATCAAAGGGGCTTCTATTTCCATAGTTTCATTGTTATGCTTACAACAATACCACAAAACCCACAAACTTCAAAACTCTTGGGAATCCCAGAGATAGGTGAATTCTCCCAGCATCATTGCGGTTGCGCCCCATACCACTTCCCTTTCAATATCAAAATATGGTGCTTCAAGATTCAATCCCGAGCTTGCCTTTACATTTGTCTTTTTTCTGATATTTCTATCCAAAATCAATGAAAAGGGACAGCTTATGATTCTTTCAACTTCTTTGGGATCTGGAATGAATTTGGGCTTTTCTTCAACAAAACCGATGTAAGGCGAAACCATAAAATTACTTGGAGGAATATATACATCAGAAAGCTTTCCCAAAATCCGGACTTTTTCCCCATCCACCCCGATTTCCTCTTCGGCCTCTCTGATGGCGGTGACACTCAGATCCCCGTCTTCGGTTTCCCACTTTCCTCCGGGAAATGCGATCTGACCACCATGGACTCCCGGATAATTCGGACGCTTAATAAAGGGAACAAAACTACTTCCTGCATCAGGATAAAAAAGCATCAGAACAGCTCCTTTTCTATGGTCATCCCTGATCATCGACACAAATCGCTCTTCATCCACAGGTTGAGGGGCCATGGTGACCTGTCCCAATCTTCCGGGCAAAGGATTTTGAAGCATTATTTCAAGCTTTTTTACTACCTCACCTATCTCCATCAAAAATCAATGTTATCAAGTTTCTCTTTTAGGTACTTTGTTTTGGGATATTGGGTTGTATGATAGGGATGAATAAATTCATAATAAACCTGCTCTTCTGGGTTGATCAGCCATATTTTGGGGGTGGTTCCTTCTTCATCTTCAAAAAATCCCGTCACCATCAATAGCTCAGGATTGATCCAAACCGCTTCTTCAAATCCCCCCGATGGTCCCATAAAAAGTAACCTTTCCCGCATACCGTTGGATTTGAAATAAATCACCTCAGAATCCGGGTTAAATGAAACTTTATCTTCTTCGGGCATTACCACCTTGTAACTGTAAATATCCACAACGCCATCTCCTTCCGGATGAGGTATCAAATATTTGTAAAATGGACTTCCTGGCTGAATATGATTTTCTTCCGGCCATTCCAAAGATTCATAAGGAATTTCCCTACTCAAAGTGAATCCGGAAGGTTCAAAAACCGGATCATTTTTTTTCCAGAAACTCCCCCATTTGGGAATCTGCTGAAGACCTATGGATAGCAACTGCCTATGCTCTTCTTCCATACTGATTTCAGCATCCACAACTACATCCTCTTTTTTTTCTTTCTCAAAAGTACAGCCACCAAGCAGGGCCAAGGAAAGTATCATCACGTGTCTGATGGAATAATTGGAAAAAAGGTTCATCGGTTAAGGGCTAAAGAACTACGAATGAAACATAAAATCCTCAAAAATCAAAAAAGGTCGGAACATTGCGCCGACCTTTTTCATCTCTCAAACCTATTAAACCTATTGTAGATATTCATTGTATGAATAACACGATTGAAAGGTAAATAATGTTTTTAAAATGTCCAAACAATCGATTGCGAAAATTTTATTTTGTCAAATCCCGAAGAGGATTTTCAATAAAAAAAGGTTAGAAATGACATGTGATTTTTCACTAAAATACCTGAAAATTATATCAATATAATTTCAAATTTATTCAAGGACAATATTTCATTTCAAATAAATATTGTTGATTGTCAAATCAAATTTTGCGCATTTCAACCTATATTTTTTTAAGAGTTTTATTCCATTTGGACAGGAAGAATCTTAATTCTGACTATATTTCATGGCCATTTTCTTCCGGAATTTCCTTTGAAATCTTTCAGAAAATTGATGAAAAATATTTTTATGGATAAAGAAAAAATTGAACATACCGTGCAGGAAATCTCCGATGGTTTTGAATCTTATTTCAAAAACTTCAAAGAACTTACCGGGTTTGCTCCTCAATATTTCAAAAACAGAGATTGGACCGGAATGCAATTGAACCATCGTAAAAGACTGCGACTGTACAAAGACCAAGTGAGGTCAACCCGCGAAAAGATATGCGATTATCTTGGTAAAACCGTAGCCGAATTTGATTTTTGGCATGAATCAAAATCGAAATATTCAGAGGTGATTTCAAATAGAAAAGACAAAGAACTTGCAGAAACTTTTTTCAATTCGATAATCAGAAAGACTTATCCCGGTCTTGCCATCAATGATTCACTCATGTTTGTACATGAAGGTTATGATGCTTGTGAAATTTATCCCACTGAGGGTCTGTTTTACAGCTATCCCGCAGAATGGGGCCTTAAAACCATTATTGAAAAAATCCTGGATGATTTTGATTTTGGCGTTCCATACTTGAACAAGAAAGATGATGTACAGTTTCTGGTCAATAGTGTCATAGAGGTAATCTTGACAAGATACAAGGCAACTGACGACACCACTACTCAGGTATTGAAAAGTGTGTTTTACAGGAATAAAGCTGCCTACCTTATTGGCAGAACAAGGGTGGAAAAAAAGTGGATGCCTTTTGTCATACCTTTTATTCATAGTGAAGAGGGTGTAGCTGTAGATACCCTGATATTTAATCCCAATTTAATGAGTGGACTATTCAGTTTCACAAGGTCCTATTTCATGGTCGAAACTGACATTCCTTCCCAAATGATTTCTTTTCTCAATTCAGTGATTACCCAAAAAAAAATTCATGAACTGTATAATTCAATAGGATTCAACAAGCACGGAAAAACGGAATTCTATAGAGATTTTTTAAATCATTTGGACAAAAGTGATGATCAATTTATTGTGGCAGAAGGTGTCAAGGGGATGGTGATGACGGTATTTACTTTACCGTCTTACAATATTGTTTTCAAGATGATCAAAGATTATTTTGATCCTCCCAAAACAATGACAAGACAGGAAGTCAAGGAGAAATACAAAATGGTCGGACTCCATGACCGGGTGGGAAGAATGGCTGACACCCATGAATTTGAGGAGTTCCACTTGCCCTTGGACAGAATTCATCCAGCGCTGATGGAAGAGCTATGGAATACAGTCAATTCACTGATAGAAATCAACAACAATGACCTGATCATCAAGCATGTATATATCGAAAGAAGAATGATCCCTTTGAATATTTACCTGGAAAACTGTTCGTATGAAGAAGCCAAAATAGCTGTAGAAGAATATGGCAATTCGATATTGCAACTGGCTCAGGCCAATATTTTTCCAGGAGATATGATGACCAAAAACTTTGGGGTGACCAGACAAAAAAGGGTCATCTTTTATGATTATGATGAAATCGAATTCATGACGGACATGAATTTCAGATGGAAACCCAAACCAGAAAACTATGAGCAGATTTATGCATCGAGCCCTTGGTATGATATTGCTCCTAATGATGTGTTTCCGGAAGATTTCAAAAGATTTATGATCGGAAGATCAGATGTCAGGGAATATTTTTCTGAATACCATAAAGACCTCTTCGATCCTGAATACTGGCAAAAAATCCAAAAAAGAATCCTAAATGGTGAATTTATCCATGCATTCCCCTATCCGGACCAAATCAGGTTCAGACCTTCATTGAAAATCTAGGCGATCATTTTATCCTCTCCCATTTAGATTTCATTTCCCAACTTCCATCTACCTCTTCCAATTCGGCTGTCCATCTGTATGTTTTTGGCCAATGCTTAAAGGTCTTTACAACTTTGTAGAGAAACCAGACAGTAAGTTTGGGTTCATTGGGAATCCAGCCCTCAGAAGGCTCAAGTAAAATCCTTATTTTGTTTCCGTGTTTTTTGACATTGTAATTCCCACCAATCATCCCTGTACTGCTATGACCTTTCACTGAAAAATTCCCTGACAATTCTACATTATCTTTGAGCAAATTAATTTGCGGAAATGCAGGCTCAAAAAGAATATTTATTTCATGATCAGATGTCATCTTTGTCATCATCTTGATTTCCAAAGCAGGACCGTTTTCCGAGATTTCCAATTGGGTATTTTCCCAACCAATCATTTGATTTCCAGTTATATCCATTGTTTCCAGTTTTCCATCCACTGCGGAGTTAAATGTTACTATAAATGGATCTGCAGAATATCTGGTAAAATACATCCATGTCCCATCCAAAGGAATCGGAAATGTATCAGGCTTGTGTTGTTTTCCATCAATTGTTAATTGAAAACCGGTATGTTTTCTCCTTACAAAATAAAAGTCATGCACATAAACAAGAGGCATAGCAGAAGGACTTTCAGCCGCATCACCCATCGGTGCCAATAGACCAAATGGCTGCCTTTTTTTCGGATGTTGTTCAAAAATCCTAATTTCAATTTTCCTTTTATCAATATCTTCAAAAGAAATATCCGCTCTTACCCCGGCCTCAAGAACCTCAAAAACAGCGCTCCCAAATTCTCTTACCAACATTAGATTCAAACCTTTCCCCGTGATGTCATAGGTATCAGGATTGAGTTTTAATCCATCTTCATGATAAACATCTACCTTTAAATCATTTCTCCATCCAATCACAAGAAGTCCTTTTCCATGAATAGGGTCATCAAAATACTGGGGTTCAAATCCCTTGTAAATGGCATCAGGGTTATTTTCGAAATTGACCAAAAGCAAGCGTTTCATTGGGTCAATTTGAAATGAAAATGGATTCAACAAACCATTGTTTTTTTTATTTAAATATATGGATTCAGCATGTTTCATTTCTATTCGATTCAAGATTTAACAGTTACTTCCAAACGAAGGAAAATCAAATCATTAAATCCAGTCAATTCCCTTGTTCTTTTCTTTAAACCCAAATTTAATTTTTAAAATTGATCTCAGTCAAAACCAAAATCAATAGAATACATGATTCTTGTCAGGGGAATTTGGGGATTAACAAACTAATTTCCATCCATCAAACTCTACGACAATGAAAGTCCTCTTCCTGATCCTGATCTTAATACATGCCTTGATACATATTTTGGCATTTCTGAAAGCTTTTGACATCGCTGAATTGACGGAATTTACGAGCCCCGTTTCAAAACCTATGGGATTGATTTGGCTCTTGTCGCTTATTTTATTGAGTGTATCGGCTATCTTATTCATTACCAATTACCCTCTCTGGTGGGTATGGGGAATTTTTGGGGCTGTTCTTTCCCAAATCCTGATATTTCAGTTTTGGTCAGAAGCCAAATTCGGTACTATCCCTAATCTTATCATCATTTTGGTCTCAATCGTAGCCTACGCTCAATTCAATTTTAAGCAAATGGTCAACCAAGAGATTGATTTTATTCAAGAAAAATCTTCAATACAAGACAAAAATACTATCACCAAAGAAATGATTGTGGACTTACCTTTCCCTGTTAGAAATTGGTTAGATAAAAGCGGAATCGTGGGTAAACCTGCCATGAAGGTAGTTAAAATGGAACAGACATTTGAAATCAAACTAAAACCTGATCAAAATGAATGGCTCAAAGCTGATGCTGAACAATATATCAGTAGCTACCCTCCCGCTTTTGTCTGGAAAGCGGATATGAAAATCATGCGATTTATCAATACCATGGGAAGGGATAAGTTTATAGATGGGGAAGGTGAAATGCTTTTTAAAATACTTTCAATCTTTCCAGTTGCCAAGGATGGATATAATCCTCAAATTAATGAGGCCGCGCTGCAAAGGTTTTTGGGGGAGATTGTTTGGATTCCAAAAGCTGCATTAGAGGATTACATCACTTGGAAAGCCCTTGACCATCAATCGGCCAAAGCCACCATCACTTTCAAAGGCACAACAGGTTCTGGAATATTTACATTCAAAGAAAATGGTGAATTTGAGAAATTTTCAGCACTACGCTTCATGGGAAGTGGTCCAGAAGCCCAAAGAATCGAATGGGTTGTAAAGGCCCTAGAAACAAAAGAGATAAATGGAATTAAAATTCCGGTACGATGCAATGCTACGTGGCGCTTGGAATCAGGTGACTGGACCTGGGCAAAAATTGAAGTGAGAAAATATGATTTTGTGCCTTGGGCAGAGGGATGAGGGGTGAAGGAAGGATAAAGGTAGAGGGTAGATTTTAGATTGTAGATTTTAGATTGTAGTACTGCCTGCCTGACAAAACAGGTTGTAGATTTAACAATCTCGGTTCTCGCATCTCGGTTCTCGGTTCTCGCTTCTCTTGATTCCTGGCTTCCCGATACTCGGGACAGGCATTGCTTCTTTTTTTCTCAGCTCTCGCATCTCGGTTCTCGCATCTCGCTTCCCGTCTCTTGTTTCTTGGCTCTTGTATCTTGATTCTTGGCTCTTGATTTAGATCTCCAACAACCACATAGCCACACCAAAATAAACCGCTAATCCCAAAAGGTCGTTTGCAGTGGTAATAAAAGGGCCCGAAGCTATGGCCGGGTTGATTCCGAATTTATTCAGAATTAGGGGGGTAACGGTTCCCATAAATGAGGCCATCAATACCACACAGAACATGGCCAATCCAATGGTAAAACCGAAAATCCATTCATGTTTATATAATAAGGCGACCACAAGGGTAACAAAAACACCAAGGACAACTCCATTGACCAATGCAATCAGCAAACCTTTTACAAATCTTTGCCAGGGAGTATCATTAAAAACAGATTTTGAAGCCAATGTCTGTACGACCAATGATGAAGACTGAATACCGACATTTCCTCCTGTCGCTGCCACTAAAGGAATAAAAGAGGCTAATGCGATGATTTTTTGCAAACCTCCCTCAAAAAAATCAATGATACCCGCTCCCATCAATCCTCCAATCACACCTATCAATAACCAAGGGAGTCTTGCTTTTGAAATCCTGAACACGGAGTCAGATTCCTCAACATCATCAGAAATACCGGTCATAGCCTGCATATCTTCTTCCGACTGCTCCCTGATCAAATCAAGGATATCATCGACAGTAATCCTTCCCACAAGTCTGTTTTTGGCATTGACCACGGGCATCGATTCCAGGTCATATTTTCTCATGATTTCGGCCACTTCCTCACCATCCATGTAGGTGGGTACTGAAATCAACTCGGGCTCATATATATCGGAAATTTTGGTATCAGATGAGGCAAGGATTATTTTTTTCAGTGATACCCTGCCAAGGAGGTGCTGTCTGTTGTCCACCACATAGATGGAATAGATTTTTTCTACTTTTTCGGCCTGCCTTCTAATTTCCTCAATGGTCTGCACGACATTCCAGTTTTGGTTGGCTTTGATAAATTCCTTTGCCATCAAACCACCCGCTGAATCTTCATCATAGCGGAGCAATTCCAGAATGTTGGCCGATTTTTCACGCTCCTGAAGGTGGGCAATGACCTCTTCCCTTTCTTTAGAGGACATCAGGATCAAAATATCCGCCGCATCATCAGAATCCATCTGATCAATTAAGGATGCCAATTCCAAAGGTTCCATTTCCCTGATGACCTTAATCAGGGAATCCTCATCCAATTCTATAAGAATATCAGCTGAGACAACCGGCTCCAACAACCTCAAAACATAAATGGCTTCATCCATATTCAGCTCATCCAGAATTGCAGCAATATCCGCGACATTCACCCCTTCCAGGGACTGAATGATATAATCATTATCATTTATTTCAATCCCCTCACGGAGACTTTCCAAATATTCTTTTGATAATTCAAATGTTTTTATTGATTCCAAGATTCCTGTAATTTTTGAGTTAAACCAATAAATTCCTGCACATCCAGCTGCTCAGCTCTTTTGTCCAATATTGGATCCTGATTTAAGGCTGCAGAGATACCAAAGGGCTTGAGACAGTTCCTCAAGGTTTTGCGCCTTGTCGAAAATGCCTGCTTGACCACTTTGAAGAATTTTTTTTCATCGCAATCCAATGTTTCAACACCATTCCTTGTTAACCTGATCACTCCTGAATTGACTTTGGGAGGTGGATTGAACACTTCCGGAGGTACTGAAAACAAGTATTCTATATCATAGAATGCCTGTAACATCACAGACAAAATTCCATAATCCTTATTTCCTTTTGGCGAAGCTATTCGTTGGGCAACCTCTTTTTGAAGCATACAGACTACTTCTGTCACCTGATTTCTTTGTTCTAAAACTTTAAAAAAGATCTGGGAAGAAATATTATAGGGAAAATTCCCGGCTATGACATAAGGACTATCCATAATTGACGCAAAATCTGCCTTAAGAAAATCTGCTTCAATAATCTTATCCCCCAAATCAGGATACTTTTGATGAAGATATCGAATAGATTCCTTATCAATTTCCACCAAATAAAGATCCCAATTTTCTGCCAAAAGAAAATCAGTCAAAACACCCATACCCGCACCTATTTCAAGGACTTTTTTGATTCCCAAATGACCCTTAACTGCCTTTGCGATATTTTCTGCGATACTAAGATCAGTCAAAAAATGCTGCCCGAGGTGTTTTTTGGGTTTGACTTTCTCCATTGGCTATTGTATGATTATTTTATATAAATTGCAGTTCAAAAATAAGAGAATTATCCTTAAGCCCCACTATTATTTGTCATCAACGAGGAGGTTTGCTCTTATAATAAGTTTAAAACAAATCTGATCCATAATCGATTGGAGAAGATTTTAAAAAGATTTTCATAAGCAAATATTTTAATGAATCAAAGAAAACACAAACCACTTATCGGCATCAGCATTGGAGATATTAACGGTATAGGACCGGAAGTCACTATCAAGGCACTTTTAGATAGCAGATTGCAAAAACTGGTGACACCTGTCATTTACGGGCATGGAAAAGTTCTTTCTTTTTACAGAAAGCAATTGGGTCTGGAAGATTTCAATTTTATGCAGATAAGAAGCATTGACGAAGTCCACCACAAAAAAATAAATGTGATCAATGTCTTGGATGAAAGCCCTGAGGTCATACCGGGAGTAGAAACCCAAGAAGCTGGTAAATTGGCTTTGGCATCTCTTGACCAGACTATCAAGGATCTTAAGGACAACAAACTTGATGCTTTGGTAACAGCTCCACTGAATAAAAACAATATCAATACCCCTGAAAAAAAATTCGTGGGCCATACCGAGTACCTCACTGAAGCTTTTGGAGCGAACAATAGCCTTATGTTTTTGGTAGCAGAGGACATCAGGGTCGGGTTGGTAACAGGGCATGTTGCTATAAAAAATGTAGCTCAGAACGTTACTTCCGAAAACATCAAAAGCAAACTTAACATCATGAACCAGTCTCTGAAAAATGACTTCGGAATAGGAAAACCCAGAATAGCAGTGCTGGGATTGAATCCACATGCAGGCGAAGAAGGTCTTCTTGGCGACGAGGAGCAAAACATTATCGCACCTGTCATCAGGGAATTTAAGGACCACGGTCACCTTGTATTTGGCCCTTATTCGGCTGATGGTTTTTTTGGCATGATGCACCAGAAGAAATTCGATGGAGTATTGGCGATGTACCACGATCAGGGTCTCATTCCATTCAAGTCAATGGCATTTGAAACAGGAGTGAATTTCACCGCAGGATTGCCCATAGTCCGTACTTCTCCCGACCATGGTACTGCCTACAATATTGCCGGAAAATCACAGGCAGATGAAGGCTCCATGCAGGCAGCTATCCTGCAGGCGTACGATATCGTCAGAAACAGAGGCAATTGGGAAGAAGATCAAGATTGACAAAATAAGAAAAATACTGCCATGGATAAAAAAGGATATAGCAACGGAGAGGTTACTATCACTTGGGAACCCAAAAAATGCACCCATTCAGGAAACTGTGTAAGAGGCCTGCCTAAAGTATTCAGGCCAAAAGAGAAACCTTGGATCAAAATTGATCTAGGCTCTTCCAATGAAATGGTTGAACAAGTGAAAAAATGTCCTTCAGGAGCTTTAGGGTATTATTTTGAATAAGAATGAAATATATATGGTTACTTTATGTCGGTGGAATATTTTTCGGATTTGTCCTTTCCAAAAAACTTGATTCGATTTCCAGAAAAGATATCAGGGCAGCTCAAAAACTTTTGAACCTCGAATTTTCAAAAGGATTTGAATAGCTGATACAATTCCCGATGAAACGCATTCTGCCCATCATAGTCCTTTGCCAATTTCTTTGCACATCGCTATGGTTTGCAGGCAATTCGGTTTTACCGGATTTGATTGGTCCACTGAATCTTAACCGGACTTTTTTGGGGAATCTGACCAGTGCAGTGCAATTGGGCTTCATTTCAGGAACTTTGATTTTTGCGGTTTTTACGATTTCCGATAAATTCTCTCCTTCCAAGGTATTCTTGATCTGTGCCATTTTGGGAAGCATATTTAATTTTATGATGAGCATTGATGGTTTGAAGGGCATTGATATCCTGATTTTCAGGTTTATGACAGGTTTTTTCCTTGCAGGTATTTACCCTGTGGGAATGAAAATCGCTTCTGACTATTTTCAAAAAGGTCTGGGAAAATCACTGGGATTTTTGGTCGGAGCCTTGGTTTTGGGCACCTCATTTCCCCATCTGGTCAAAAGTGTGACGGATGGATTACCTTGGAAATCAGTGATATATACCACTTCTTTCCTTGCCGTCACCGGTGGGATTATATTAGTCAGCACCATTCCTGACGGCCCATTTAGACGGCCTGGAAAAAAGTTTGATTTCAGTGCATTTTTTGATGTATTCCGGATCAGGGCATTTCGTGCAGCCGCTTATGGTTATTTTGGCCACATGTGGGAATTATATGCTTTCTGGGCATTTATTCCCTTTATCCTCCAATTTTTTGGAACGCTACACGATACAGATTTCAATATACCTTTGTGGTCATTTATTGTCATTGCCGTAGGGGGAATATCCTGTGCGCTCGGGGGAATACTTTCTGAAAGGTTCAGTCCAAAATCCATAGCTTCATTTGCCCTCAGTATTTCAGGTATTTGTTGTCTCCTGTCACCTTTTTTCTTGTTACAACCAAATTCAGAAATATTTTTGGTTTTTCTCGTGATTTGGGGTTTGTTCATTACCGCTGATTCACCTATGTTTTCCACTTTGGTTGCCCAAAATTCCCCGGATACCTCCAAAGGTACCGCCCTTACGATTGTCAATTGTTTGGGCTTTGCCATTACCATTATCAGCATTCAAACCATCAACTTCTTTTCTTTTTCCATTCCCCCACAGTATCTCTTTCTAATTTTGGGTATTGGTCCTATTTTGGGGGTGTTTGCTGTACTTAAAGCGAGAATTTGAAATTTGCATGTTTTAAATTTCCATGAAAATCTCTACCAGAAAATTGAGAATTCAGAATAATATATATTACTTTGTCAGGATAGTGTGGTATAATTTCAATTTATGTATTTGCCATGCAAAAAAAATGCTTTCACCCATCACCCTATTGGATTTACAGATTAAGGATAATACTGTGCTTTCCAATGGACAACGACATGCCTGATCACCTTATGAATCTTTGGAAAAAATACAAAACCACGGTCAACCTAAACTTTGACCTGTACAATGAAGAAGGCGATGATATCAACCATTGGAAAAACATCCTCTTTGCCAAAACCATCATCTGTATTCTTCCCCTTTCCTTTATCGCCCTGATACCAGGTCTAGTTTACAGTTGGGAAATTGCCAATTATCAGATTTTTGTAATGGATTTTTTGGCACTTTTAATAGTGGTATCTATTGGTTTGGTTCCTGGGATAAAAATTGGATTAAGGAAAACGCTTTTTATTTCCATCTTTTATATTGTTGCCACTTTTTTTCTTCTGGTCATTGGAATCACTGGCCCTGGGTTAATATATCTTTTATCAGCCACATTTTTCTGCGTGATGATTTTTCCAAACAAATACTCCTATCATCCTACGATTGCCAATTTGGTGATTTGTTTGCTCATATTGGCACTCATTCCATTTTCTGTTTTACCATGGTCAGAAAGGTCCTATCACAATTTCAATGCCTGGATAGCAACCGCCTCCAATCTGATTTTTTTGAGTTTCGTTACTTCCATGATCATCCCATTGGTGTTCAACGGCCTGAAGAAAGCCATTCAAAAAGAGAAAAAGTCCAAATTGGAACTGGATGAAAAAAATCTGGAATTGTTAAAAACCATGGAAGAACTCAAAAGCAAAAACACCGACCTCGAAGTTTTTGCCTATTCTGCTTCCCATGACCTTCAGGAGCCACTAAGGATGATTACCGGTTTCTTGGCCCAACTGGAAAAAAATTACAATGATAAATTAGACGAGCGAGGTAAAAAATACATCTATTTTGCTGTGGACGGAGCGCAAAGAATGCGGAAGATCATACAGGATGTTTTGGAATATTCCAGAATCGGCAAAAAGGAGGAAGAAAAAGAACCGGTGGACGTCCATGTAATTGTGGATGAAATTTGCGAGCTAAATAAAAGGTGTATAAAAGAAAAATCAGCCCTAATCCTCAAAAAAAACCTGCCCTCAATTCACAGCTTCAAAACACCACTGCTACAAGTTTTTCAGAACTTGATCGGTAATGCACTCAAATATAGCCGCAGTGACGTAAAGCCTGAAATCTGGATTTCTGCCGAAGAAGCTCCTACTAGGTGGATTTTCTCGGTAAAAGACAATGGGATAGGCATCAATCCCGAATATCATGACCGGATTTTTATCCTCTTCCAAAGACTGCATAGTAAAGGCGAATATGAAGGCACGGGCATGGGGCTCGCCATTGTCAAAAAAATCGTGGATAAACTTGGAGGGGAAATATGGCTGGATTCAGTTGAGGGTCATGGCACTACTTTTTATTTTACAGTTCCCAAACAGTTTGAAGAAGAATATTTGCTGAATTGACAAAGGAATAAAAGGTTTCATTCTTAATTAAAATTTTACTACTTTGATCCTGTATTATAAAATCTATCTCGTTTTATTACAGATCTTTTCTTTTCATTAACCCAAAGGTCTATAGGACTCCTCCCTATTCCGGCCATAAAGTAATTCATATCGTTCATGCCTTATTCGGATTCACATCTTGAACATGAGTTGTTAAATTCCCTCTGCGAGCATCTCCCTGTCCCATTTGTCAGGATATTACAGACAACGGATAGGGGATTAAAGCTATTATTCTGCAATAAGAGTATCGAAGAACTTTCCGGTTTATCGAATGACGAATTGATTGAAAAAGAGGAGTATTTTTGGAGGATATTTGGACCAAAAGGAAAAGGTCAGATTGAAAAACTGATGGCAGTGGCAGTCTTGGACACCAACAAATGGGAACATAAATTTCTGGCAAAATTGTCCTCCGGAAAATCAAGATGGCTGAAAGCTTTGGGAAAATCCGGCAAGGACAAAAATGGAAATTTATTTTGGAATGTAGTTTTATTTGAAATAGATCACTGTAACAAAGGCAAGGAGCCAATCCATTCTGCTGAATCCCAACACCCTAAAAACAATACTTATCAAAATATACCACGCAAACTTTTGGACAGAGTTTACAACCTAACCAAAATAGGAGGGTGGGAATTCGATGTTGCCAAAAACAACTTTTTCTGTTCACCAATGGCCAATAAAATTCTGGAAACAGAGCAAGAAAGGCATATCGACATGAACACCTTTATTGGTTTTTTCCGGCCTGATATCCAGGTCAGTGTCAGGGTTTATTTGGAAGAAGGTATCGTCAAAGGAATTCCCTGGGATTTTGAATTGCCTATCATTACCTCCAAAGGTTATGAAAAGTGGGTTCGGTGCATAGGTCAGTCCGATTTTAAAAACGGTACATGTTGCAGGCTTTTTGGAAGTATTCAGGATATACACCAAGGAAAAATCACGGAACTAAGACTCCAAAAAACAGCAGATAATATTCCCGGTGTCATTTTTCAGTACATCCTCCAATCAGATGGTAGCGATGAAATCACCCATTTGACCAAAGGAGCCTACAAACTCTGGGGGCATTCACCTGAAGCGTGCATGGAAGATATCCAACTGATCTGGGATCAAACCAAAGGCGGTGGGGATTTTGAAAAGGTTAAGGCCAGTATAAAGCAATCTGCTGAAACCATGGAACCATGGCACTGTCAGTATAGAAGCAGGTTGCCTGACGGCAGGATATTGTGGCATGAAGGATATGGTGCACCTCAACGACTTCGTGACGGAAGCATTTTATGGGATTCTTTGATTATCGACATTACCGAAAAGAAAGAACTGGAAAACCTCCTCGAAAGGGCCAGCCAACTCGCCAAAATCGGAAGCTGGGAAATGGATCTTAGAAAAGGACCAAATGAAAATATTTACTGGTCACCCATAACCAAAATGATCTTGGAAGTAGATCCGGACTATAATCCAGCCATCACTTCCGGTTATGAATTATATGAAACTGACAGCAAAACGCTGATCAGTAATGCTACCAAAAGACTAATAGAAAAAGGAGAGGAGTTTGACCTCGAACTTCTGTTGTCAACCGCCAGTGGTAACAAAAAATGGATAAGATGTATCGGGCAATCCGAACGGAGTGACGGTAAATGCATGAAGATATATGGCAGTGTTCAGGATATCCACTGGCGAAAAACCACTGAACTTGAACTTAAAAAATTAAATAAAAACCTGAGAAAACATGTCAAAGAACTGGCAGTCTCCAATTCCGAATTGGAACAGTTTGCTTATGTGGCTTCTCATGACCTTCAGGAGCCATTAAGGATGGTTACGGGATTCTTGAGCCAGTTGGAGAAAAAATACAAAGGTCAGTTGGATGACAAGGCCAGGCAATACATCGACATAGCTGTGGATGGGGCGAATAGAATGCGAAAAATCATCTTGGATCTATTGGAATTTTCCAGATTGGGCAAAGTGGAAGAGGAACTTTCAGAGGTTTCACTTTCTGATGTCATTGAGGAAGCTTTAAAGCTACAGTCCAAAAATATAGTAGAAACCAATGCCCGGGTACAAATAGGCCCCATGCCCACTCTAATGGGTTTCCGTTCCCCTCTGATACAAGTCTTCCAGAATCTTGTTGGGAACTCACTCAAATATAGGAAAGAGGATCTTACGCCGGTGATCAGCATTTCAGCCGAAGAGTTATCAGCGGAATGGATGTTTACGGTACAGGACAACGGTATAGGAATAGACCCCCAATTCTTTCAAAAGATATTTGTGATTTTCCAAAGATTGCACACCAAAGAAAAATATTCCGGCACAGGGATAGGACTTGCCATCGTAAAGAAAATTATTGATAACTTAGGTGGGAAAATTTGGGTCGAATCCGAACCTGGAAATTGGAGTAAGTTTATATTTACCATACCCAAAAAAATCGAAACTACAAACTAAGACTTATTTTTAATGAAAAGAGAAGTACACATATTACTGGTCGAGGACAATGAAGGAGACGTGATACTGACTACGGAAGCATTTGAGGACCGGAAAATAGTAAACAAAATCAGTGTGGCCAGGGACGGACAGGAGGCACTGGATTTTATTTACAGAAGAAACAAATACGAAGGCGGAGAACTTCCTGACCTGATATTACTGGACATCAACCTTCCCAAAATAAGCGGTCATGAGGTACTTGAAATCATCAAAAACGATGAAACTGTGATGCACATCCCAGTAATCATGTTGACTACTTCCTCCTCTGAAAAAGACCTTCAATTTTCATATAAAAACCATGCAAATTGTTTTATCACCAAACCGGTGGAAGTAGAAAGCTTTTTGGATGCTATTACCAAAATAGAAGACTTTTGGTTAAGTATAGTTTCATTGCCCAAATAACCCGCATAAATGAAAAAAGACATAAAGCAATACCATCTTCTTGTAATAGAAGATAATCCCGGAGATTTTATTTTGGTAGAGGAATACCTGGAAGAAATGATATTAAACCCCGACATTACCAGGGCCCAAAGTTTTATTGAAGCCAAAAAAATACTTGAATCTTCTGAATCCGAAAAGATTGATGTCATTTTATTGGACCTTTCCCTGCCGGATAAAAGTGGGGAAATCCTGATATCTGAGATATTTGAGCTTTCTAAAGGAAAACCCATCATTGTACTTACCGGCTATGCTGATGCTAATTTTGCCATTAGATCCCTCTCAATGGGTGTTTCGGATTATCTGCTCAAAGATGACCTTACGGCTACTGCGCTATATAAAAGTATTGTTTACAACATCGAAAGAAATAAAAACATCGTCAAGCTTCAGGAATCAGAGCAACGTTATGCAGACCTTTTCCAGTCAAGTCCTCAACCTATGTGGGTTTATGA
>NZ_JBGTCA010000408.1:0-1816 GCF_041749095.1 Aquiflexum sp.
AAATTGGAAAATAATAATTATATATCGCAAGAGGAATTTGAGAAGTTCGAAAGATACATCTTAGGTCATATGGAGACCCAGGAGAGGATTGCTTTCGAAAATACTATTGCTTTAGACAAAGTACTATCTCAAAAAATAAATGATATGAAAGTCATTTTTGAAGGGGTTGAAGAAGCTGCCTTTAGAAACAATCTGAATGAAATACATCAGGAATTGGAGATGGATACTACTGAGTTTGCGGAACCTAGAAAATCTGCTGATAAAGTAGAAAAAATAAAAATATTCCCCTGGAAATCCTTTTCAATTGCTGCTTCCTTCCTTTTGATTACCGGATTTTTTTCTTGGTTGTTGCTTTTCAGGCCGGATCCAAATGAAAGGTTATTCATGGCATACTACCAAGCAGATCCCGGATTGGTGACTGCCATGAGTTCAGAGTCTAATTATGAATTTGACAGGGCCATGGTGGATTACAAATCAGCCAATTATCAGGAGGCTATTGCCCGTTGGGAAAAATTGATTCAGGACAAACCCGGAAACGACACTTTACAATATTTTCTGGGCACCTCCCATTTGGCACTCAAAAATACAGATCCTGCTATCTTCTATTTTGATGCAGTTGTTGTCAAAGAAGAATCGGCCTTTTATGAAGATGCAAGATGGTATTTGGCTTTGACTTATATCTTGGCAGGAAAAGAGGGTGAAGCCAAAGAAGTGCTGGACCAAAGCCAAAATCCCCAAGCAATTGTATTGTTAAAAGAACTGGAGAAATTGTGATAAAGGCTGCTATCATCGTTCTCGTTTGGATTTTTTTGCCCCTGTACCTCTTTGGGCAGACTGTCGATGAGAGATTGGCAGAAGTCCAAAAAGCGGTCAATGAGGACAAGCTGGATAGTGCTGTTTTTTTCTTTGATTCCCATACAAAATACTATATCGAAAATGCTGATTATTTGAACCTCAGCTATTTTGTGCCCCTTGCAGGATTTATTGGCAACAAGCAAAAGGACATGCAATATGGGATGGATAGGGTCCAATATTGGTTGGATTTTATCGGAAAAAAAAGTCAGGATCCAAGGGTATTGAGACAGGCCCATTTGGAATCCCATCGGTACTATATGTTCGCCGGAAAGATGCAAATGGCTTATGACGCCAATCAAAGAGCATTGGATCTTACCTATAAAATCCCCGATCATACTCCCTCTGAATGGGCGATCATTGAACGTAATCTCGGTGTCATAGCTACCCGGATGGATAATTTAGAGACAGCCAGAAATCATACGCTCAAAGCCTTGGAGGGCTTCGACATTGACCCAAATACAAGTTCTGAAAGCCGATTCAATATCCTCAATGACCTTGGAGTTTCATATTGGTTTGCCTCCATCTGGGATTCTGCAGAATATTATTGGAAAGAAGGTATAGCGTATTTGGAACAGATGGAGGACAACCCTACCAACAGATTATACCGAAGGGCTATGATAGAAGGGAATCTGGCAGCTGTATATGATGTTAAAGGAAAGCTAGATGAAAGTGTCAAAATGGTCAAGTCTTCCATTGTATCAAATAAGGCATTTATCCAGCAAGCTATTGATGACCCGAGACGGGATCGAGCCATGCTTTCGATTTTTTACAGTTCGATGAACTTGGGGATTACATATAAAAGTATGGGGAATTATCTCCAAGCGCTTCACATTCATGAACACACGCTTAAGGAAAAGGAAAAATATTTTCCGAAAGGACATCCTGAAATCACCGAGAGCCTAATAATGGTTGGTCAGGTTCATGGTTTCTTGATGAATTATGAAGAGGCAAAAAAATATCT
>NZ_JBGTCA010000409.1:0-3683 GCF_041749095.1 Aquiflexum sp.
GGTGTATGGTGGATTTCAGTTTTTTATTGGTCAGCCTTTCCAACATATCCCCAACATTGACGACCAACTGATCGGGCAAAGCCGTGATGGGGATCCATTTTCCGTCATTTCTCAACACCTGCAGCCCATCTGCACTGGCACCCATCAATAATGTAATCAGATTGATGTCTCCATGTTCTGCTGCTCTAACGGCATCAGCGGGGACTTCATCAGGGTTTTGAATAGGGAAATAGTGAATCTGTCTGAGAATGGAATTACCATGTGCTACCTTGTCCTCAAAGTAATTTTCCTCCAACCCAAGGTAAAGCGCAATGGCCTTAAGCATATTTTTACCGGCCTGTTCCAAAGTTCTATATGTTTCCAAAGCAATTTCTCCAAATTCAGGAAGTTCTGTCGGCCATATATTCTCGGGATATTCAGACTTGATGGGATCACTGTCAGGGATGGCAGAAAGTTCCTGACCCACATGGTAAAACTCTTTTAAATCTCCTGTATTTCTTCCTTTTGCATGCTCTTTTCCTTTGCCCGTGTAGCCTCTTTGGTAACCAATCTCAGGCTTTTCATATTTGGACTTGATTTCATCAGGAAGGCTGAAAAAATTTTTGATACTTGAATATAAATCATCCTGCAGATTTTTACCCAATCCATGGCTTTTGATGGCCACAAAACCTATGTTATTATATGCCTGTCCCAGTTTATCCACAAAAGCCTGCTTTCTTTCCTGGCTACCTGAGGTAAAGTCAGCCAAATCCAAAGAAGGTATCTCATCATATAGTATCTCACTCATATCGGTAAATTTATTTTAATTTTAGGCCAATTTAAACCAAATTTAAATAAATTAGCCTTTGTACCTCCATCACTATGAAAAAAACCATCCAGTATTTTAGTCTTCTTGTTATCGTATTGTTTCATGCATGTTCGGGATCAAGGGAGAAAAAAGATGAATTGAAATACGAAAGCGATGTTATGGACTCTATAGCAAATGCCCGTAAGGAGATAAGTTTTTACTATTTTGACGAACAAAAGGATTTTCCGGATGCCATTATTGAAATGTATTCTCCATTGAATATGGAGAATTTCAAACCAGGCAAAGTCCCCTTTGAATTCAATATCAAAAATTATCCTTTTGGAGAAGGATTGAGTGGATTTCAACTGAATATCATTCTTAATTCCAGCGATCCTGTTGGATACAATTCACCCATTTTCCAGAGAGAACTCAATGAAGGGACATACAGGGTAGTGGCCTATCTTTTGGATAGTGAAGGATTGGCTCTCAAAGAATTCGGGAATTATGTTGACCGTGACTTTTTGGTCGGGAATTCCAGGCCATTTCCATACTCAGCAGAACCTTATCTGGCACTGAACCTACCTACCAATGGTCAGACCTACACCGAAGAGGAGGAAATTACCATAGATTTTTTGGTCATTGGCGGAGACATGCTTTTGGACAATCTCAAAGTACAGGTTAGGGTAGGTGAATATTCCTATGAAATCAATGAGGTATATCCTATCCGGATCTCAGATTTGCCAAAAGGGGAATATAATCTACAGCTTAGCCTCTTGAAGAAAGACGGAACTGAGCTGGATGGCCCTTTTTCAAGTATTCAAAAAGCTATCCTTGTAAAATAATCCAGGAGGGAGAACTTTGCTCTATGTGATATAATTGATGTTTCCACCTACTCAATTGGTGAACATCCTTATCTTTGCACCTTTCATTCAGACCTTACCAAACAAATTATGTTACTTGTCAATACCATCAGGGACAACTTTGAAACAGTATTGCAGGGATTGCAGAAACGCAATTTTGCAAATGCAGAAACCATCTTACTCCAAGTATTGGAGATCGATAAAAACAGGAAAGAGACCCAAGCCCAAAGGGACGGTCTTCAGGCTGAGTCCAACAGTATTTCCAAGGAAATAGGGCTGTTGATGCGGGAAGGGAAAAAGGAAGAGGCCGATAAAATCAAATCCCGCACTACCGAAATAAAAGAGCAGGTAAAATCTCTGGAAGATGCCTATAACAATTACGAAGAAGACCTCAAACAACTTCTTTATACCATCCCCAATGTGCCACACAGTTCTGTTCCCTTCGGTAAATCTGCGGAGGACAACGAAATCGTCCTGGAACATGGTGAGATCCCGGTACTACCCGAAGGAAATCAACCTCATTGGGATTTGATCAAAAAATATGGCATCATCGATTTTGATCTCGGAGTCAAAATTGCAGGAGCAGGATTCCCTGTGTACAAAGGAAAAGGCGCAAAACTGCAAAGGGCCTTGGTCAATTTCTTTTTGGATGAGGCTTTGAAGGCCGGATATGTGGAAGTTCAGCCACCGATTTTGGTCAATGAGGAATCAGGGTATGGTACCGGAAATTTGCCTGACAAAGAAGGACAGATGTATGAAGCTACTGAAGACAAGCTTTTTCTGATCCCAACGGCTGAAGTCCCCATTACAAACATGTACAGAGATGTTATTTTAGACGAAAAGGATCTCCCCATCAAAAATGCAGGATATACTCCCTGTTTTAGAAGAGAAGCAGGAAGTTGGGGTGCACATGTGAGGGGCCTGAACAGGTTACACCAATTTGATAAGGTAGAGATTGTACATATTTCACACCCGGACAGATCTTATGAGACCTTGGAAGAAATGAGCAGCTATGTACAGGGCCTTCTTAAGAAGCTTGAATTACCCTTTAGGGTGCTGAGGCTTTGTGGTGGGGATATGGGCTTCACTTCAGCACTCACTTATGATATGGAGGTATATTCTGCCGCGCAGGAAAGATGGCTGGAAGTCAGTTCGGTCAGTAATTTCGAAACTTTCCAGGCCAATCGGCTTAAGTTGCGGTTTAGAGGAGATGACAAAAAGACACAGTTCGCACATACCCTGAATGGTTCAGCATTGGCCTTACCAAGGATTGTTGCAGCCATTTTGGAAAACAACCAAACAGAAGAAGGCATCAGGATGCCGAAGGTTTTGGTGCCATATTTGGGCTTTGATAAAATCTAAAACATTGTAGTCTTTTCACTGGTTTCTTTATCCGTGAAAATCAGTAAAATCAGCGTTATCAGCGTTCCATCAGATAAGCCACGATATTAACATTTGATAAAAATTGGCCAAATGAAAAAACAGCTCACTTTCATTCTTTTTCTTTGCTATTTTGGAAAGGCATTTTCCCAATCCATACCGGAAGAAAAAACAGCAATCACGCATACCATACAACTATATTTTGATGGCATGATGGAAAGGGACCGCTCAAAACTTGATGCGGCATTTGATCCATCAGCAAGATTGATCGGTTATCGGGGAGAGAATTTCACAGTTACACCCTATGAGGAATGGGCATCCGGAACTGCAAAAGGTGTAAAAAGAGACCCCGGTCAATTCGATAACCGATTACTGGAAGTCGAAATCAAAGGCTATACAGCATTGGCAAAAATTGAGCTTTTCTGGCCGGGAGTTTACTATTATGATTACCTCACGCTTATCAAAAAAGAAGGTGTCTGGAAAATAGTCCATAAGACTTGGTATGAGGAAAAGAGGTGAAATAAGATATTTATCCATTTTCTTTTCAGTAAGGTTCAATCCTTGTTACAGTGAATTATGAACATTTAATCCTATCTTCGTGTATTACAAGTGAATTCAAATGATATTACAATGAATACAAAAAGCGAAAGAAAATC
>NZ_JBGTCA010000410.1:0-9165 GCF_041749095.1 Aquiflexum sp.
GATTTGAATCGTTGCACAATACCTAAATAGGCCGCTAATGGACAGCCAAATCTACACCAAACCCTATTGCCCATGAAAGGGTAAAATCCAACCCCTACAACCCCTGCAAAAGCTGCGCCTATGGCAAACCCGTAAATTTGATGCAATTGATTGGTAGCTTGACCTATAAGTTCAAATTCCATAAAATAATTGACAATGGTAAAGGCTGTCATCACTACTGCGAAGACCAAGACCCCATGCACCAAATACCTTTCTACTCGCCAGGCTTTAAGTGATTTATCGGACAATTGCCTATAAGGGTCACCCAATGTTTCCGCCAAACCGCCACAGCCACATACCCAAGAACAATACCAACGCTTTCCGTAGAAATAAGTAATGATAGGAACGCCCAGCACGATCAGAATAATTCCCCATACCAACATAAACATTCCCAATGCCCCTGAAGAAAGCATTTCTCCTATCCTGTATTCAAAAAAGAAGTCATAATCCAAAGGCCAGATATTTTTGAAATCATGCCAGGGCTGATTGAGAAGTACCAAGATTTCAGGAATCAGAAACGCAAAAGCCAGTTGGAAAAACATAACCGAAGCAGTCCGGATGGTCTGATAAGTATTTCCCTTATATTTTCTGAACATCCTTATACCCATGACCAAAATGGCCAGTGTATAGATAAAACCATACAAAAACCATTGAGAGGCAGAATTACCGGAAAGCATAACACTCAATGGATCAACCAGAAGTACCAAATTGGTTATGTATTCAGGAAACCAGTATAAAATGACGTAAAACCCAATTAACCATGTCCCTGTAATTATCCCCAAAAGACCTCGGGCTTTCATGGAAGAAAAATAAATACCGTCGTTTTTGATTCCTTCCGGTTTCTCCCGGTGTAAAGGCAAAATATACATCAATGCCCCAATGACGCCAATTATGATTGAAATGGAAAGATAGAAATATGGGTTTTCCTTTACAGGTCCTTGGGTAGCGGCTTTTGTCAGGTCAAATGCATAATTGTCCCAAATCACCCTATCCCAATCTTCAGTCTCTTTCAACTCTTTATTGTAGGCATTGATATATTTGTTGAAATCAGAGATAAAAGCAAAATTGCTTTTATACTCCACTCCATACATCGGCTCAAGAATTCTCGTCATCGCTTCCCCGTGCTCTTCTTTGACCGTTTCCTGAACAATTTCATGCTCAAGCTGATAAGTTCCAATAAAAGGGATGAAGCTGAATACCGCCAAACCAAGTATAAATATGACCAATCCTGCTATTTGTATCTTTTTCATAACCTTGATCCTATTAATCTTTTGAGAAATGACGGCTTGGATAATTTAATTTCCCGCCCGGTCTCGGCCTTATATTTTTCCAAGACTTCATGATAGTGTTTTTTAAAAAATTCCGTATTGAAATCAGCTTTGGGTAATTGCCCTAAAACTTTTTCAAGTGTCCAACATTCCTGGACGGCAGTGTCAAAAAACTCATGTCTCAACCTCCAGCCTAAACTGTGAACGCCTGCAATTTTTTCAGAATTCTTCTCAAATACCAATCTGATACAGATTTTTCCATTTTGGTGCTCCCAGTAAAAGGAGTCCAATTCTTCAGTCTCTTGGGTGGGAACTATGCCGTAGGTTTGATATTCAATATCAAAAAACTTAGCGGAATTAAACCAAATTCCAGGTTGATAGGGCACTGGGGAGGAGGAAGTAAGGTTATGGGCCAAGGTCTCACCATGCATCCGGCCTGTATACCAAACTTGCTCAATATTTTTCCTGTCTTTAGCCGGAGCTTTTTTAAATTCCGCACAATCTCCAATAGCATACACATCAGATTGATTGGTTTTAAAATATTGGTCTATGACTATGCCTCTGTTGATTTCGAGTCCTGAATCCCTAAGGAAATTAACATTGGGACTTACTCCTACTGCCAATCCAACGAATTGGCAGGAAATATTTTCGCCTTTGTCAGTGGTTACAGATTTGACTTTATTATTTTCATCCCCAATAATTTCTTCAAGTTCTGTTTCCAATCTCAAATCTATATGGTGTTCTAAAATATGCTTTCCTATTAGCTTGGCTTCTTCATAAGGCAATACGTTATCCCAAAAATTCTTTTCGCGCACCAAAAAAGTCACAGGTATTTTCCTACTGGCCAACATTTCAGCCATCTCAATCCCGATCAATCCACCTCCTACTACAACTGCATGATCAATTTCCCGGGTATTTTCTTCCATTTCTTCCAAGTCCTGCTTGGAATATAAGCCCTGAACTCCTTTCAGATCCTGACCTGGCCAATCGAATTTGTTTGGTTTGGATCCAGTTGCTAAAATTAAAGTATCATAAGCTACATTTTCTCCCGAATCGAGATGGATAACTTTATTTTGGAAATTGACCGTTTCCACCCATGCTTTTTTCAGGTTGATATCATTCTTTTCCCAAAACCAATCTTCATAGGGCTTAATATGTTCAAATTTCATGTGCCCCATGTAAATATACATGAGTGCTGTTCTGGAAAAGAAGTGTTCAGATTCTCCGGAAATGATCAAGATCTCAGCCTTGCTCCCATTTTTCCGGATAAAGCGGGCGCAGGTGACGCCGGCGATACCATTGCCTATAATTACAATTTTACGGGTTTTATCATTCATTTAGCGCCCAATCGTATTTAAGGTTGGAAACCTTTGCATTAGAATTGATTTTGACTTTAGAATATTTGTTAAGGTAATCAATTAGACTTCCATTATTGGTAAAATCACCTTTAAACCAAGAAAAAATCTGGGAAACCTCCGCCTTATCTTTTGAAATTTTATTGTATTTGGGATTGTTGACAAATGCCTTTGCGGCATTTTCCAATTGACTGTCAAGATTCTCCGCCTTGAAGGCTTCATTTTGCAATGGCGGGCAGGACACTGAAGCACAGTTGACGGCAAAGTGAATACGTGGCTCTTCAAATTCCTTTCGGATGGTTTTGTGTTCGATATCATCGAGACTTACATCTTCCATACCTATCCTGATAAACTTCTTCGTCCAAACAGTATGGACCATTGGAATATTTAAATTAGGATTCAGGTCCTTGATACTTTCGACGGGATAATTGTCCGCAATAATCTTGATTGTAAAAGCATTATAAGCATTGATCCAATAGGCTAATTGTTGGTCTTTGGTCCAGGTTTTTCTATCGGGAGCATTATCACTCAAAAGTTTAAGGTATTTTTCAAATGTCGGCATATCGGCTATAAAGCCTTTGTAGTTGACTTTACCATCTTTGGAAACGTGCTTTTTAAGTAGACCATCAAAAATCTCATGTGATGGCGGGCTACTTAGTGAACCGTCTATTGGTGCAGCACCACAAGAAAGGTTAAAAAGCAGGAAGGATATTGCAAGGAAAATCGTTTTCATAAAATTGTATTTTTTTTTGTTCACGCTAAGTACGAGGTTAAATGGATTGTGGCCTTTTTACAATCTGATGAATATTTAATCTAAGTCAATAATAAACAAAAATAATACCTCTGAATAAATCAATTTGTCAAGTCAAAGACAAATCAGAGAATATCGTTCACTTATTAATTATAGACTTTCTCTCCTTTATTCAGCCAAATCCCCCATGTCCTACTATAACCATGTACCTTTTCTGTTTTGGAAGCATTACGAAAAACGGGATAACCTTCATTAACCCAATGAAAAATTCCACCATATAAGTTGTATACTTTCTCAAATCCTGCTTCATGAAGTTTTTTACCAATATTCTGACTTCTCGCACCGATGGAACAATATACAACTACCGGCTGGTTTTTAGAGAAGTTTTTAACTGATTCCATGGAAAAGGTATCGTACCCTACCCAACGGGCATCTTTGAGGTGTGAAACTTCAAACTCTTCTTTTTCCCTGGTGTCCAAAACAATAGCATCTTCCAAGTTTTGTAGTTCTTCAGGATGCATCAAAGGAAAATCTTTATCATAAACACCTTTAAGCAAGGTCTTGTAGGCAAGGCTTTGCCCAAAGGACGAAATGTTAATGGCTAGAAGGAAAATAATTAGAATTAGACGAAGATTCATGTTTTGACAACAATAACAGATTCAAAATGATTTCTGAGATTTAAAAATAGGAGGTCATGGTATAGTTCAATTTAGAAAATTAGCTAAAAATCTAGATGTCTTTACCTAGGGTGTTATTGAAAAGAACTCTCCCTTATGACGTGTGCATTCAGACAGGGATAATGCTATGCGGATGCATTTAGATAAGTAATCTGTTTAAATCAGCTCAATCAGCGTTATCAGCGTTCTTTAAAAAACCTAATTACCCATAAAAATCGGATAACCTTGCAAGTCCTTTTTTATCTAATACAATGATCTTCTTTCCTTCAAATTCAATTAATTGATCTTTTTTGAATTCTGATAACAATCTGATCACAGTTTCAGTTGCAGTACCTACCAAACCGGCAATTTCTTCCCTAGTGAGGATTATATCAATTTTTTCTCCATCAGCACCATCGATCCCATAAGTTTCGCTGAGTTTCAATAATGTAAATGCCAGCCGCTCCCTGATTGACTTTTGGGTTGCATCCGTGAGTTTTTCCTCCATAATACCCAAGTCATGGCAAAGCGCCTTGGTCACCCTTCTATGGAAGCCGGTGTCTTCAGACAAAACTTTGAGAAATGATTCACGGGGAACAAAACAGATTTTTGCGTCTTCAACAATTGTTGCAGAATTGGAATAAGATTCTTCTCCCAAGAGGGAGGAATAACCTAAAAAGTCCCCCTTTTTGGCTAATCTGACAATTTGTTCCTTTCCGTTTGAGGCAGTTTTAAATACCTTGACAATCCCGTCATTGATACAAAAAACCCCAAGTGGTTTGGTCCCTTCATAAAATAGAATTTGACCTTTTTTATGGGTTATAAAATTCTTGCTATCAGTGAGGTGACAAAGATGTTGCTCGGAAAGATCTGCGAAAAGCGAGAACTTTCTGCTCAGACAAAGCTCACATGGTGTGCTTTTTTGTTGGACTTTCATTGGTTTGGTAATTAATAATTAGGGCTTCAACTTATTGCTTAAAGGTAACAAAAAACATGACAGAAATCACCATGATCACATTTGAAATTGGGGCAGATCAGATAGTTGTTCATATTTCTGTTCATTTTTAAGAAATGCCAAAAACAGATGCTGCTTGCCGTTACTTATCCCCATGTAAGGTGCTCCAATGGTTTTATTATACACAGCGACCTGTTCTACGGTCTTTTGGGATAATTTCACGTCTGTGGATTTACACTCTATCAATAAAAATGGATTTCCGGATCTGTCCAAGATGAGTATATCAAACCTTTTCAGCAGGTTATTGTACTGAATACTTTTTTCCAGCGAAAATAGACTCTTCGGATATTGTTTGAATTCCACCAAAAAACTGATCATGTGTTGTCTGATCCACTCTTCAGGTGTCAATATCAGAAATTTCTTTCTCAAGGGATCAAAGATACTCAAAGTGCCATCACTCTCCCTGATGTTGAATTTAAACTCAGGGAAATTGAGTGGTTGCTGTAAAAAAGCATATTTGTCCGGAATCATGGTGCAAATATGGCCGGATTTTATACATAACCGAAAATCCCGCAACCTAAAGATGAAAAGTTCATTAATCTAAGAGAGTCACAACATTTATTCAATCCCTATTTTTTGAGAGTTTCGTACAAAAGACTGGGCTTGTTATGGAACTCACAGGAGGTATTTCGGATCGAAATCAATCCCATGATCTTTAAGCAGTTGAATGTATTCATCAATAAAACTTACCTTTTTGTGATGCTCCTCCTGGTTTTTGATATAGTTGACAAGATTGTCCAAAGAGGAGTAATTGTGGGTAAATGCAGCATATCCATCCTGCCAGCCTTCAAAGCCCTTAAAAAGATTGGTTGATTTTATCATGCTGGTGCAGGCAAGCTTCATATCTTTTATCAGACCTGCAAGTGATTGCGAGGGATGCAGAGAAGTTGCAATGTGAAGGTGATCCTCAACACCATCTATCCTGTAAACATGGCAGTTTTTGTTTTTGAGGATTCCCATCATATAGTTGAACAATTCCCTTCTAGGTTCCTTCAACATAATAGGCTTTCTTTTGTAAGGTGTCCAGATGATGTGATAAACAATGGATGTATGTGTGCTCATGGTTCAAAAATTTATTGGTTGAAAAATAATTTGAAAAAGGAATTTACAAAAGCATTTTTAAAAAGGCCTTAAATTAATCGGTTAAGTTTTCTGAGTGACTTTTGGTTTTTGGGTTATAGAGGATAATTCAACCCCTATCGGGGTTGGTGGGTGGTGTAATTTAATTGACCTTTTATCCCACCGGATTGTCATCCGGGGCAAATAACCTATCGGTATTAAACCCCCGCCAGGGTTTGGCGGGGTGGTCTTCGGATGATCCATTTCATTTTAGAGATTAAAAAATAACCTATCCAATCAAAATAATATTGGAATTCATAGATCCTAATCCCGGAGGGATTTAATCCCTGAAAGGGTAGTTACCCCGGATGACAATCCGGGGGCAAAAACCATGACCCCCACCTGACTGAGGGCAACCCCGGTAGGGGTTGAATTTTTTAGATAGTTTCGTTCAAATAGTTGACTGAGGAATCATCAAAACTCCAAATATGGTTTTAGCCTCTCCAGCCACTCTTCATTGAAGATTTTGATTTTGAGAAGATCTTCCGCTTGCGAATATGCGCCATGTTGGTCCCTGTAAGCCACAATCACCTTGGCTGCGCCATAGGTCAAATAAGGATGTTTGGCCAAAGAAACAGCATCTATTTGGTTTACCTTTAATTTTCTTATTGGCCCGGATTTGAATTCAAAGTATTCAAAAATCTTCTCCATTACTTCGGGAGTCATGCCATACACATCAAGCAACTGCTCCTTATTATATAGGCCACCAATATTTTCCCTGAATTTGACTACCCTTCCGGCCATGGTTTGCCCAATACCTGGGACAATCTGAAGGACGACAGAATCAGCTTCAGCGAAATCAAGTTTATTGAACTGTGGTGACCTGGCTTTTTGGTATTGGCCTGTTTTCCGTATTGTATCCTGTCCTGATATTTTATCTGTAACAAAAAAACCTGATTCATAGGGTTTCCAACCAGCCTGCACTAGGCTATCTGCTTTTTCAATATATCGCTCATATCGCTCCTTATTTTGATGATACAGCACTTGATTATACACTGAGGGTAACAAATACAAAAGAAAGATGGCCGGAAAAACCAAAAGAAGCCCACGTGATTCTCTTTGTGAGAATCCGAAATAAGACCTTAGAAAAAAGTAAAACTTAGCTTTCATAAAAATTAAACACTTTATCAAAAATCCGAAATGCAACTATTAACCGTAAGTATCAATCAAACAGTTGCGAGTAATAACCGTCTTAATTTAATACTATTGGTTCTATTTTCCAATTAGGCCAAATTAATGAGTTTGAATTCAAAGAAATCAAAAGGATTTGTTATTTAGACAGATTTTAAATTAGACTGACTATTGGTTAATTATTTATTTACTATTTATTCTGAATTAAATTTGTACCCGAATGACATCTGAAATGCAAAATAGATTTAGAGCCCTTAGCTTATCCCATAAAAATGCTCCCGTTGAAATACGTGAAGTAATTTCATTGGATGAAGGTTCTACTCATTCCCTGCTGGTAAAAATGAAGGATTTTTTCAGTATTACAGATACGCTTATTCTTTCCACCTGCAACAGAACAGAGGTTTATTATTCCCATGAACTCGACCTGAGTACTGAAATCATTAAGTTGATCGGATTGGAAAAAGGACTTCCCAATGTGGTTGATTATTTGGAATACTTTAAGGTATTCAACCACGACAGAGAAGCCATTGATCATCTTTTTAAAGTTTCAATGGGTTTGGAAGCACAGGTCGTTGGTGATATGCAGATTTCAAATCAGGTAAAAAGAGCTTATCAGGCTTCCGCAGATCTTGATATGGCCGGGCCTTTTCTGCATAGGTTGATGCACACCATATTTTTTACCAACAAAAGAGTGGTGCAGGAAACAGCCTTTAGAGACGGTGCTGCATCGATGTCCTATGCTGCTGTGGAACTTATAGAAGAACTGACCTCCAATACTTACCAACCAAGGATACTATTGATCGGTGTTGGTGAAATAGGTGAGGATGTTGCCAAAAACATGGTACATATTCCTGAAGCCAAAGTTACCATTACTAACAGAACATTTGATAAGGCAAAAGCTTTAGCTGATGAATTGGGATTTGAAGCAATACATTTTGAAGATTGTATTGAAGCCATGAAAGATGCCGACGTAGTCGTCTCTTCCATTATGAAATCTGAACCTTTCATTACCAAATCTTTGGTAAAGGAAATGGATATTCCGAGCTATAAACTTTTTGTTGATCTTTCAGTCCCAAGAAGTGTTGATACTTCCATTGAGGATGTGCCCGGTGCAATACTATATAATGTCGATAACATCAGAAGTAAGGCTTCAGCAACTTTGGAAAAAAGGCTGGCATCAGTTCCCATGGTAGAAAACATTATTGGGCAAAGCATTGATGAGTTTTACAATTGGAAAAAGGAGATGATGGCATCTCCTACCATTAATAAATTAAAAAATGCCTTAGAACAGATACGTCTAGAGGAAATGGAGCGATTTTTGAAAAATGCTGATCAGGAGCATATAGCTGTTGTTGAAAAAATCACCAAAAGCATGATGCAGAAAATCCTTAAAGTACCTGTTGTACAGTTAAGGGCGGCATGTCAAAGAGATGAAGCCGACAAAATGATAGATATCATTTCTGATCTTTTTGATCTTGAAAAGATTGATGAGAAAAAAGAGTAATCTTTTTAATGATTATCCGCTCCTTTGCCAGTGAACCAATATTCTACTACAAACAGGATTGATCCCGATAGCTATCAAGCAATTTATAGGCACAATTTATATTACATTTATTTAAATCGAAAGTCCAGTTTAAAGTTATATAGCCAGGGGATTCTGGGGTCTATATTTTCTCTCTGAAGTATCTTGGGCAGATTGGTATAATCATTTGGATTGAGATGTGCTGGGGCCTGGTAGAACGTGACGATAATGGTGTCATCATGTACCCTGATATCCCCATCAGCCCAGGCCAGTACTTCAGCAGCCAGGTGTCCGGCGTTCCAGGTGCGG
>NZ_JBGTCA010000411.1:0-11161 GCF_041749095.1 Aquiflexum sp.
GCTGAATAAGCTCCTAAAAGCAACTGTTGCCCGGTTTGTCCTTTGGCATAGAAAGTTCTTGAAACCTGCGCACCGCCAAAAGAACGATTGGCTAATAATCCTCCATATTCTCTTGCAAAAGGTACACCTTGAGCGACACATTGATCAATGATATTCACAGAAACTTCAGCAAGTCTGTAAACATTGGCTTCTCTTGACCTGTAATCCCCACCTTTGATGGTATCATAGAACAATCTGAAAACAGAATCACCATCGTTTTGATAGTTTTTGGCAGCATTGATTCCACCCTGTGCAGCTATTGAATGTGCTCTTCTGGGGCTGTCCTGAAAACAGAATGCCTTGACATTGTAGCCTAGTTCCGCTAAAGAGGCTGCTGCTGAGGCACCGGCAAGTCCGGTTCCGACCACTATTACTTCATATTTCCTTTTATTGGCCGGGTTGACCAATTTTACATTGAATTTATGTTTGGTCCATTTTTCTGCCAATGGGCCTTCGGGTATTTTAGAATCTAGTATCATCTAAATGAGATTTTATATTTCTACATTCAATTAAATCCGCTGAGTCAAAGTGTTTTGATATACATGACCAGAGGAATCATTGCAAAGAGTGCCGGAATTATGATGGAGAAGCCAATACCGACTTTATGGATCAAAGGAGAATATTTGATATGGTTCAGACCAAGGGTTTGAAATGCACTTGCAAAACCGTGGGAAAGATGAAATCCAAGGAATCCCATGGATATCACGTAAAATGCAACATATAATATATTGCTGTAGGCTTCTGAAACTATGGCAAAAACGTTCTTATATGTCACCCCATCATAAACCGCTGTAGGTATTTCTCCGAACTTGAATTCATACCAGAAAGCTCTCAAATGAACCAGCAAGAAAATCAGTATAAGTGTGCCTAGGATTCCCATATTTCTGGATGACCAGGTAATGTTGTTTTGAGGTTTGCTCAAAGCATAAGCAACAGGTCTGGATTTCTTATTAAGTCTTGTCAAAATAATTGAATATATAACATGCAATAAAATGAACGCAAAATTACCTATTGAGATTACCCTGATCAATAGATTCGTACCCATATTATCTGAATATATATTAAAAGCTTGACCCTCGTCAGGAAGGAGCAATTGAAGGTTTCCTCCCAAATGCACTACTAAAAACAATATCAGAAATAAACCTGTAAGGGACATTACCAGTTTTTTGCCTAGGGTGCTGTTAAAGGTTTTTGATACCCAACTCATATGCTTTTTCTTAAGTGTTCGATTGATATTTGGTTATTAAACTACGGCGCCAAATTTACATGTGGAAAGTTTAGCAAACAATCCATATACAATTGATCGAACTTATTTTAATACATTCTAAATAGACTGGTTGCAACACTCAATAATTACAATATTGATTCGTTGATTTAACCAAGTGTTTAATTTTATTGTTTGATTAAAATGAATAATTTCATCCTGTTTTGGTTAATTTCGTATATCTTAAAAGATAAATTTAAATCCTACATGAAAATCAGCGCTTTACTTTTACTCACCTGCGGTTTTTTGTTCCTGTCTTTGACCAGTTCTTTTGCAACTCACATCCGTGCAGGTGAAATCACTGCCGAGAGAGTTTCCGTTCAAACTTTGACGTATAGAATTACATTCGTTGGTTACACCGATACCCGGTCCAGTGTGATTTTAGGCCCTGGCGATATTAATTTCGGAGATGGTAGAGAGGCAAAATTGAATTTGGAAGCAGACTTTGAAACCAAAGAGGCGTTGGGAAATCAGATTGAAAAAACCACTTTTGTTATCACCCATACTTATCAGGGGCCCGGGGAATATATTATTCGTTTCAAGGAATTCAACAGAAATGACCTGACACTCAATATGGACAATTCGGTGGATACACCGTTTTATGTTGAAACCAAGATAATCATAGATCCATTTATAGGTGTCAACAACTCCCCGGTACTTACCATACCACCTGTTGATAATGGAGCTGTAAACAAGCGATATATTCATAATCCGGGAGCGTATGATCCTGATGGAGACAGCCTTGCGTATGAAATGGATATACCGAAACAACAATTTCAAAGGCCTGTTAACAATTACCGAAGTCCTGCTTCCCCGGAATTCAGCTTCAATAGGGAAGATGGCGGTACGCCTCCTTTTCTGTCCTTAGATCCCCTTACCGGTGATTTGATCTGGGATGCCCCGGGATTGGCCGGTCAATATAATGTCGCCTTTCGGATCAAAGAATTCAGAAAAATTGACGGTGTATGGCGACAAATTGGATATGTGGTCCGTGACATGCAGATTATTATTGAAAATTCTAACAACCAACGCCCTGAATTGATATTACCGCCTGATCTCTGTGTAGTGGCAGGCACAAAAATTGAAGAAATCATACAGGGTTCTGACCCTGATGGTGACCCGGTCAAAATTGAGGTATTTGGGGATCCAATAGAGATTTCTGCCTCTCCTGCGAGTTACGAGCCTGTTTCCTTGTTCCAATCGAGTCCGGGGATAATTAACTTTGAGTGGCAGACCATCTGTAGCCATGTAAGAGAAAGAGAATATCAGGTAAGGATTAGAATTACTGATCAACCCAGATCTGGACCAGCTTTAGTTGACATTAAAACATGGAAAATTAAGGTGATAGCCCCCCCGCCTGTCCTGGAAGACTTGGAACAACAGCCAGGAAGAGCAGTGGATGTTCAATGGCAGCCATATTCTTGTTCAAATTCAGCTGAAACTATGCAAGTTTGGAGAAGAATGAACTCTGATCCCTATGAACCGGATTCTTGTGAAACTGGCATTAGGGCAGGGTATGAACTGGTAGGAACCACCAATATGTCAACTTTCAATTTTCTGGACAATAATCAAGGTGAAGGTTTGGCTCCTGGAAATACTTATTGCTATAGATTAGTATCTGCTTTTCCTCAACCTAGATTGGGCCAAAGCATAGTTTCCGAAGAAATATGTATCACAATAGATGTGGATGTGCCCCTCATAACCAATGTGAGCGTGGAAGAAACAGACAGCGAAAACGGTGAAATATTTATTAAATGGACTCCCCCTTATGATATTGACAGGGTTCAGTTCCCTGGTCCGTTTACCTACGAATTGTTTAGAAGTACGGGGCTTACAGGTAACCAAAACAGGGTTTCTGTTTTTAGTACCTCAGATACAATTTTTACCGACACAGGGTTGAATACGGAAAACCTTGTTTACAACTACAAAGTAATCCTCAAAGAAAACAATACCACTATTGACAGTTCAAGTTCTGCTTCTTCGGTGAGACTGGAACCTATAATAATCAACGAAGCAATAGAACTCAAGTGGACCTTCAATGTCCCATGGAACAATGCGGTATCTGAATTCACCCATGAGGTATATAGAAACAGAAATGACCCTGAAGCCCAGGATGCTGATACATTTGAACTCATTGGGGAAGTAGATGTGACCACAGCCGGTTTTACTTATTTTGATGACGGCAGGCATAATGGTGTAATCCTGAAAAAAGAAATTGAATACTGCTATTATGTCATCACTAAAGGTTCCTACAATATTGATTTGCTTGAATATCCGTTGGAAAACAAATCCCAGATAATCTGTGCAAGGCCTGATGATGACAGGCTTCCCTGTCCACCTGTGCTGACATTTGAAGGGCCTGTTTGCAGTGAATTTCTTTCTGACAAAGGTTGTAATTTCAATTCATTTGTTCATGAACTTAGCTGGGAACCGGATTTCACAAATGTCTGCGATGATGAATTGAGTGCTTTCAGATTATACTTTTCTCTTGATGGAGAGGATGGCCAATTTAATTTGGCAGGCACATATTCGACATTTGAGAGAAATGCTGTTCTTTCAAATTTACCGAATTACAAAGGCTGTTATTATATCACCGCAATAGACCGTTCGGGTAATGAAAGTGATGCGAGCAATATAGTCTGTGTGGACAATTGTCCAAACTATGAATTACCAAATGCATTTACTCCAAATGGTGATGGGGTGAACGAAACCTTTATGGCATACGACAACCCCTTTGCAAGATGTCCCAGATTTGTTTTAGGTGTTGAAATATTTATAGTCAACAGATGGGGCGTGGAGGTATTCAGCTATAACAGCCTTTCATCCAACGAAAATGATATTTATATCCGTTGGGATGGTACAGATAAAAACGGTAATCAATTACCTGCCGGGACTTATTTCTATTCAGGAACGGTGAGGTTTGACGCCCTTGATCCTGCATTACAGCAAAAAACACTGAAAGGAACAATCCAGGTACTACGGTGAGATTTCAGGATAAATTCCGGATAGTGCTTTTCGATGGGGTATGCAACTTATGCAACAGTGCTGTAGATTTCATAATCACTAGGGACAAAAAAGAAAGATTCAAAGTTGCTGCATTACAGGATAAGGCAACCAAAAGATTACTGAAAAATTATCAAATCAATAATGAATATTTAGATTCCCTTGTCTTTATTCACAGGGAATCTGTATTTTACAAAAGCAGGGCTGCTTTGGAAATTGCTAGAAATTTAGGCGGAGCATGGCCTATTATGTATGTTTTCATTATAGTTCCGAAATTTATAAGAGACCCTTTATATGATTGGATTGCCGGTAACAGGTATAGATGGTTTGGGAAAAAAGAAATCTGTCGCTTGCCAACAGATAAAGAAAAAAAGAGATTTTTAAAGTTAGAGGACCTTTAAATTGTCAGTATTTCCGCTGATAAGGTTTCATTTGGTAATTTAACCCAATTACTGTATTATTAAATAATCAAATTTTAACCGACTATGGATATATCTCATGTATTTGAAAACAATGAAAACTGGATTGCCGCTAAACTGGAAAAAAATCCGGACTATTTTAAAAACCTGGCAAAGGGCCAGAATCCTGATATTCTTTATATAGGCTGTGCAGATAGCCGTGTAAGTGCCGAAGACCTTATGGGCGTTCAGCCCGGAGATGTATTTGTTCACCGAAATATAGCCAACATGGTCATTAGCATTGACCTGAATGCTATGTCAGTGTTGACCTATGCTGTAGAATACCTCAATGTTGACCATGTTGTTGTTTGTGGTCATTATTTTTGCGGAGGGGTAAAGGCAGCTATGGATGCGGCAGACCTGGGAATCCTTAACCCATGGTTGAGAAATATCAGAGATGTTTACCGAATTCATAAAAATGAACTTAACGCAATTAAGGATGAAACTTTGAAATACAATAGACTTGTGGAGTTGAATGTTCAGGAACAATGTGTCAATTTATTGAAAACGGCAGTTGTTCAAAAAGCTGTCAGAAATAGAGGGATGAAAATCCATGGATGGGTATTTGACGTTGGCACCGGAAAGTTGATTGATCTGAAGATTGATTTCAAAGCAGCTTTGAAAGAAATTACAGAAATCTATGATCTGGGAGGTATGAATATAGATTCTCTTACCATAGATAATTAAAAATGCAAAATTAGATTTAATTACCATTAAGAGGTCTTTCCCAAGACCTCTTATTTTTTGATATCTTTACACTTTACCAAATCAAAAATAATGAAAAAAGCATATATTTTTCCCGGTCAGGGAGCCCAATTCCCGGGAATGGGAAAAGAATTGTATGAAAGTAGTCAGGAGGCAAAATCTTTGTTTGAAAAGGCCAATGAGATTTTAGGTTTCCGGATTTCAGACATTTTGTTTGAAGGATCTGAAGAGGAACTCAAGCAGACAAGAGTGACCCAACCGGCCATTTTCCTTCATTCCGTTATTCTTGCCAAAACATCCTCGGACTTCACTCCGGATATGGTTGCGGGACATTCATTGGGAGAGTTTTCTGCTTTGGTAGCCAATGGAACCCTTGCCTTTGAAGATGGATTAAAACTGGTTTACCAAAGGGCTTTGGCCATGCAGGAGGCATGTGAAATCAATCCTTCAGGGATGGCAGCGATTTTAGGTTTGGAAGATGAAAAAGTAGAAGATATCTGCGCATCCATTAAGGGTGAGATAGTAGTACCCGCCAATTACAACTGCCCCGGACAACTTGTCATTTCGGGGAGCAATAAAGGGATTGAAATTGCCTGTGAAAAAATGAAAGAAGCAGGTGCTAAAAGAGCACTACCATTGCCGGTTGGAGGTGCATTTCATTCACCTCTGATGGAACCTGCACGTGAAAAACTCCAAAAAGCCATCGAGTCCACCACATTCAAAATACCTAGCTGTCCTGTTTACCAAAATGTAAGCACCACGGGTGTCATTGATGTTCAGGAAATCAAAGATAACCTTATAGCCCAACTAACAGCCCCTGTCAAATGGACTCAATCTGTCCGGCAGATGATTGAGGATGGTGCTGATATTTTTATTGAATGCGGACCGGGAAAAGTTCTTCAAGGCTTGGTCAAAAAAATAAATAAAGAAGCTGAGGCCGCAAGCATTTAAAGAAAGCCCGTAATTCATTCCGGGTTTCGTTTTTCAAAAACCACAACCTTGCAAGGATCTGAGCACAATTCAAGTAACTCCTGCTGGCTTTTTGCAAGGAGCGGATGTAAAAACTCAGGAATAACTTCTTTTAAAGGTTCGAGCACAAATCTCCTTTCCTCAATATATGGATGGGGAATAATCAGAGATGAAGTTCTTATTATTTTGTTCCCAAAATACAAAATATCAATATCCATTGTACGGTCTCCCCATTTCAGATCTCGATTCCGACCCATTTTATCTTCTATGGCCTGAATAGTAGTCAGCAGGTTTTCGGGACTCTGAGTAGTTTCAAAAATCAATATCTGGTTCAAATAATTTCCCACTGATTTCCCTCCCCATGCAGTTGTCTCATAAATTGAAGAAGAAAGCTTGGGAATCCCAAATTGTAACATCAACAACTTATTAGCCTCTCCAATCAAAGCCCGTCTATCCCCAAGATTTCCTCCAATAATTAAAACTACTTTATCCATTTACCTGTTATTGCTCACATCGGTTAAACATAAATAAAAAAGAAGTATTTTTGCCAAATAATAAAGAAGATTATGAGATTTCTAGGAAACGTATTGGCCGTTATCGTTGGCCTTTTAATATTTTCAGTAATGAGTTTTTTTATCCTCGCCGGTATCATTGCTGTGATATCATCCTCAGAGGATGAAGTGAAAATTAAAGAAAACACAGTTCTTGTCTTAGATCTTGAGGGAAGAGTATTAGTTGAAAGAACCAGTGAGGATGATCCGGATTTTTCTTCATTCACCCTGATAGGGGGAGTTCCAAATGTTGGACTGATAAGCTTGAAAAAAGCAGTAGCGACAGCAAAAGAAAATGAAAATGTAAAAGGAATATTTCTCAAGGCAGGAACTTTTGTAGCTGGTCAGGCCGGAATGAAGGAATTTCGTGATGTTTTATTGGATTTTAAAGACTCCGGTAAATTCATTGTAAGTTATGGAGAGTATTATTCGGAAGGAGGATATTACCTTAGTTCTGTTGCTGATGAAATATATATCAACCCTTCAGGTTTAATGGAATTCAACGGATTTGCAGCAGAAGTCGTATTTTTCAAGGGTATGTTTGAGAAATTGGAAATAGAACCTCAAATATTCCGTGTGGGAGATTTTAAAAGTGCTGTCGAGCCGTTTATGCTCGAAAAGATGAGCCCCGAAAATAGGTTGCAGACTGAATCATTGTTAAATGATCTTAACCAGACTCTTTTACAGGAGGTTGGTGATTCAAGAGGTATCTCTTTGGAGCAGATTTCAGAAATAAACTCTAAGATGTTGGTCAGAAAGACCAAAGATGCTGTTGATTATAAAATGGTAGATGGACTTTGGTATGAAGACCAAGTTATCAATTTACTTAAAGAAAAGTTGGGTTTAACGGAGGAGGATAAAGTGAATACCATCAATGTTACCAATATTAACCAATCTTCAAAAACCAAAAACAGGCTTTCAAAAAACCGGATAGCAGTCATTGTGGCAGAGGGGGATATAATGAGCGGTGAGAGGGAAGGAACTATTGGCTCTGATAAGTTCAGGGAGGAGATCAAAAAAGCCCGTAAAGACAAGGATATTAAAGCAATTGTCCTTAGGATAAATTCTCCTGGAGGGTCGGCTCTAGCTTCAGAGGTAATTTGGAGGGAATTGGAAGAGGCTAAAAAAGAAAAGCCTCTCATAGCATCTATGGGTGAAGTTGCCGCATCCGGAGGATATTACATTGCAGCAGGTGCGGATACTATAGTAGCTCAGCCAAATACCATAACAGGTTCCATAGGAATTTTTGCACTTTGGTTCAATGCTCAAGGATTTCTAAACAATAAATTAGGTATAACCACAGATGTGGTCAAAACTGGCGAACTATCGGATTTTCTCAGTCCTACCAGAAAAGTATCTGAAACGGAAAAAGTTATTTTCCAAGGCCAGGTAGAAGAAGGTTATGATGTTTTCCTTACAAGGGTAGCGGACGGAAGAAACAAAAGCAAAGAAGAAATCATGAAAATAGCATCAGGAAGAGTTTGGACAGGAAATCAGGCATTACAGAATGGACTAGTGGATGTTTTGGGTAGCTTGGAAGATGCCATTAATATAGCCGCAAATAAAGCAGAGGTTTCAGATGATTTCCGCGTCATTTATTATCCTCAGGAAAAACCTTGGTTTGAAAGATTGCTTGGCCAATTTTCCAACGATGTTCAGATCTTCTATCAAAAACAAAAACTTGGATCTTTTTATCCTATTTATCAACAAATGGAAAATGTAAAGAAATATGAGGGATTAATGGTTAGAATGCCTTATGAATTGATCATTCAATAAAAAAAGGAGGGTACGCTCCTTTTTTTATATCTGAAGTAAAATTTTCCATGCTGTTTCAACATCACCATCTTCAAGTACTTCTTTTGCATATTCATGGAGATGAAAAATCAAACTTTCTCTATCATTTTTAAATCTAAGTTTCAAATCTTGAATTTCAGCTTTCATTGAGAAATTTTCTATTTCTTCTTGGTTGGGTAATGCTTCTATATTACCTAATCTTCCCAAATTATTTCCTGACAATACCATGCTGTTTTTGATTGTTACCGGAATATTATCTACACCTATGCCCTTATTTCTTAATGGCTTGGGAATTTCAAATAATGAAGCCCCACTTGCCCGGCAATACCAATTTCCTCCCATTCTGGCTACTGCATCCAATTTATTGGGATCAATTTGATCATTTCCATCCAATATTTCCTCGTTGAGATGCATCAACAATACCTCGCAGATTACCAAATTCGCCGACCCACCTCCTTCACCAACAGGAATTATATCAATCACCTTACATTCAAATGCCGCAGGCGCTTCCTTTACTCTTGGTGGTTTTACCAAAATGGAAGGTTCTTCAGTCAATCCTGATTTTGAAAATTCATTGACTCCTTTTTCATATTCCGTGCTGGACAGAGACATTTGTTCCACTATTTGAAAATTGACAATATTAATAACTACTTCCGGTACTTCTTTTACGTTTTCCAAACTATGTTTGGTCGTGTTGTCCCTTACTCTCCTTGAAGGTGAAAATATCAAAACAGGTGGATTGGAGCCAAAAACATTAAAAAAACTAAATGGACTTAAATTGATTTTTCCATCCAGATCAACTGTACTGGCGAAGGCTATAGGCCTTGGCGCTACTGCACCCAATAGATAACCATGGAATTGAGATGTAGAAAGTTCTTTAGGATCAATTATTTTCATTTTGTCATGGATTTAAGGGATATTAGATTTCTGAAGGACATATCAGGTTTCTTTGGAACAATTGACTAATTTAATAAACCATTAAATTAAATAAATATGAAGCGTAATTGTTTTTCGGTTTTACTTTTAGCCTTTTTTGTTCTCTTGGTAATATCTATTTCCTATCAGAATTCTTTTGCTCAAACTTACCAAATAGCAACGTATAATATCAGGTTTGATAATCCCAATGATATTGGGAATTTATGGAAAGACAGGTCACCCCATCTCATTAATCAGATCAAGTTTCATAAAATGGACATTATCGGTACCCAAGAAGGACTTTATCACCAATTGGAAGAATTGAAAACCGCCTTAAACTTTCCTTACATAGGAATAGGTCGGGATAAGGGAGGTAAAGAAGGAGAGTTCAGTGCCATATTTTATAACCCGGATATGTTTACAGTTTTTGAACATAGCACTTTTTGGCTATCAGAGTCTCCTGACAAGCCGTCCAAAGGATGGGATGCGGCATTGAATAGAGTCTGTACGTGGGGGAAATTTGAAGACAAGGCTGGAAATATATTTTATGTCTTCAATATTCACTATGACCATGTAGGCCAAAATGCAAGGGAAGAAAGCAGCAAATTGGTCGTTCAAAAAATCAAAGAAATAAATATAGAGGGGCATCCTGTAATTTTCATTGGGGATTTCAATGTAAAACCTGATAATCCTGCCTATGCGACTGTTTTAGAAAATTCCAATTTAAAAGACAGCCGATTGGTCTCACAAACCCCATCTATTGGAAATCAAGGGACTTTCAATGGGTTCAATTGGGAAAGACTTCCTGAGGGAATTATTGATCATATTTTTGTAAGCACGGAAATCAAAGTTTTGAGACATGGAATTCTGACCGACAACTATGGCATGAAATACCCCTCTGATCATTTTCCTGTAATGATAGAATTCTCTCTCAAATAAGCTTTGTTCGTTATTTTTCAAACATCTATTTTAGATATCTCCCAATTATTCAAATACAGTTTATTTGCTGCAATAAAAGTGAAGGCCCAATAATTTCTGACGAAAAAATTTAATTTTTCTATAATCTATATTCAAGTATTTACAACAAGGTGAGGTTCACGGGCATTTCTTAAATCTACAATCTACAATCTGCAATCTAAAATTCTTTACTCACCCCCCTAAAACGCCAAAAGCCAGCTTTATGGGCTAGCTTTTGATAATGTGGCGGCGGCCTACTCTCCCGGGTGTAACCCCAGTACCATCGGCGCTGCAGGGCTTATCCGCCACGGCGGATCGGGATGGGAAGAGGTGCCTGAGGTCATTATATTAATGGCAACTCCCCTAAACGCCAAAAGCCAGCTTTGCGGGCTGGCTTTGTGATAATGTGGCGGCGGCCTACTCTCCCGGGTGTAACCCCAGTACCATCGGCGCTGCAGGGCTTAACTTCTCTGTTCGGGATGGGAAGAGGTGGGACCCCTGCGCTG
>NZ_JBGTCA010000412.1:0-10183 GCF_041749095.1 Aquiflexum sp.
GTTATAGAATGGAAAACAGAAAATCTTTCTTTGAAAACAATAATTAACCTGGGTATATTTACAAAGTGGTGCATTCCTGTTGCCATTTTTGGTGTATTCCTGATTACCATTTTTGGTGCATATTCAATTACCGACTACAGAAATAAATCAAGACATGATTTTAAGGCAAACTCTATTGAAGTCTTAGCTAAAAGAGTTGGTTTTATTTGTTCCAATCCATCTTGCAAATCATTAACAGTTGGCCCGGGGGGGGGGGGGATCAGATTCTTTCCTTAAAGTTGGAATAGCTGCTCACATTACAGCTGCCTCCCCGAATGGACCACGGTTTGATCCGAATTTAACAGAAGCTGAAAGAACTTCTATAGAAAATGGAATTTGGCTTTGTCCAAATTGCTCAATACTTATTGATAAAGACCCTTTATCTTTTCCCAAAACCCTTTTATTAGAATGGAAAAGTGAATCCGAAAAAGAGGCCCTACAAAAACTTAAGGGTAAAAAGAATGAAGGAACTAGGCCTAGAATACAAATCGATTTAATCAGGAATTATGCAAGCAGAAGAGATCAAGGCTTTAGTGAAAAGAATAAAGAGAAATTTGGAGACGGACCATATTCTTTTAACCTTAATTTAATTAGGTATTGGAGAATAACCTCAGAATTTGTACTTCATATTTTCAACAACTCGACCAAGCCTGCATTCAATATTAAATTAGAATCAAATATTAATAACCTACAAATTGATCCACTTCAAAGGATAAACAACCTTCCACCTTTAGAGAAAATAGAATTAGGAGTAATTTTTCAAGATTTTTTGGAAGGTGACCACAATCAAGCGGATGAACTCTTGAAACCATTAATTCCGGAAAAAATCCTAAACCAAACAATTAAAATTTATTTTGAAGACGAATATGGAAACACTTATACTTCAATTTTTGAATTCCAAAAAGAGGGATTAATGGAAAGGTTATAGATATGTTGGTTAAGGGTAATTTTTACCCTATTTTTCGACTATATTACAAGCTTGAGAAATAGAATTTTCGACAATGATTTAAGTCTATTACTGAATATTCATCTTCTTAATCGTTTATCCAAACATCCCAGAATCCATCAGTTTCATCATTCATTTCTCTATTGAAATCATTTTCTATAGGTCTTAATTGGTCATCCTCATATTCTTTCCTAACCCTTAAATCTTCTTTTTTTTCCTGATACTTCCTCCATTCTATAATCTTTTTTCTATCCTCTTTACCAAGAAGGGTAAATGCAAAATCGCGTATTGAAGTTTGATTATTTTGGTGAAAATATGTATTTAATTTAGAATCATTTAGCTCATGAAAACTATTTTCACTCACTAAATTTGGGATAACATGAATTAAATCACAATCAGACCGATTTCTGATCACCGTTGAAACAAGTTCTTTTTTACACTCTAATTCAAAATCAAAAGTTAAAATCAATACCTTTAACATTTTCTTACAATTAAAGATATAATCAAAATAATCATTGAACTTATCCATTGCAACTATAAAATCTTGAAAATAAGGAGAATTAACCCAGCTTTCATAAAGGTAGACTCCCTCCCCCGCAAATTCATCATTAGCCACCGATTCATTAATAATTTCATCAAAGACGTAAGAAAGCGAAGCTAAATGAATTTTTTTTCCAAATAGGTATTTTGCCTTTTCAATAGAACTCCCAAACTCATTTGTTTGAGACGTTAAATCAACCACCAAATCAATTCTCTTCTTAACACAAAACTCTAAGAAATTCAGCTTAGGAACATGCTTTTTAATTTGATAAATTTCATAATCATTTACCACAATTGTATAAACTTTATGATTGCATTTCATATTTACTTATTTTTCAAATTATTTGGAATTTTTCACTTTTAAGTAAACTGCAACTAGAATTAAAATGTCGAATAATTTTTCACCAAAATACCTTCTGTTTACCTTGTATATAAACTCATTCAGGTATTTCTGGAGGTACTTTTCAAATACCATGTGATAATTGCCAATAGGAACCTTTAGATTACTAATTGCCACATGTACCCAATTTAATTCCCCTTTGGTTGAATTTGCAAAGGAATTGATCTTGATGGTGCTCCTCCAATAATTTTTCTAGGTTTAGCAGTGTTTATATCCGTAAAGAGAATTGATCCCAAGGCTACTGATTCTCCAAATTTAAAACTTACTGAAAGATTATTGCTGAAAATTGAGGGATATTCTACAATTGAATAAGGGTTTTTGTCTCGGCAAAAATTAAAGTCCTTTTCTGTTATAATAAATGTGAGCCTTTTTTTATGCTTATCCCCAAGAAATTTTGGCTAAAGCCCATTTTAATTTTGTGCTAATTTTGTGAATGGGCTAATTCCTATTGATAAAAATCATGCAAAATTCACTTTACTGAAATCTTCTGCTAAGCGGTGAAGTCCTTCTTCAATTTGGCGGGCCTTGGCATCTGACAATGCAACTAATCCTTTGCTGATTTTGCGCATCATGCTGGGGTTCATCCCGATGAAATTGGCAAATTCACTTTTGTTGAGCATGGAGTATTGCTCAAAGAATTGTTGTATATCCAGAAAATATTCGATGTCTGCATTCCTCAACCTTTCTGCTTCCGCAGAATTACCCATCTCCTCCAGATATTCTGTCCTAAATTCAATTACCTCAACAATATTTTCCTTTACTTCTTCATAAGTTTCCCCTACTGTATATATACCTTCTTCTTCCGGTGCATATGCGCTATAGCCTGTTGAGGATTTTTCCAATACAATCTTTAGTTTTCTCTCAGATAGATCGGTTTTAGTTTCACTTGATTTCATATAATTTCAATTTTTTTTAAACTATTTAAGTCCTGCATCCTTTAAAATGGATTGTTCTGTTCCTTTTCTAAGTTCCTGAGATTGATGCCTTGGTATTGGTATTTGTCCAGGTTTTGTGGGATGTCTATAGAGGTCATGTTTCTTTCCATTTTTAAACAGGTACCAACCATCTTTGGTGAGTATTTTTAGGATTTCACTTACCTTCATAAACGAATATAAGGAACATTTTTGTTCCAAAAAAATTTTTAAGCTATTGAACTTTGATATAGGTGTTTTTATTTTATGAGACTATTCACATCCATAAGGGAGTTCTTCATCTCCACAATCCAAGTCAAAATCTTGTGGGAGGTCTTTAAGCCGGTCAATACAAGGACAATATTCCTTAAAAGCACATCCTTCCGGAGAACCGGAACAATAATCAAAAGTCATAAAACCATGATTTACTATGGATGTTTTTTCATTGAGTGTCTCCACTGTCATTGAATAGGCAATAGGTATGGGCAGCTTGTCCGGTAGATCAATATCCAAATTCCAACTGCTCATCATTTTATTGAAAGCTTTGCAGACTAATATCATATCCTCTTCAGTAAGTTCTTCTGAGGGCGGGAAATCTTCCACTTTCAAACCGCAATAATCACCAAATGTGTTTGGCGGATCATGGGCAATCCAATTCTCGATTTCTTCAAAATGTTCTTCCATGGTCTGTGGATTGGATAAATCCTCTTGGGGTTTTACCCTATAAGCCTTAGCAATATCTCCGAGCAGATGTGGAATATATGGATGCATATTTTAGGATTGATCTAAAGTAAAAATAAAAACATCTGTACAGCTTATTGTACATGATGTAATTTATTTCTAATTTTACAAAAAAACAAACCAATGGAAATCACCTCTTACACCAATTTCAGACAAAACCTTAAAGCCTTTTTGGACAAGGTATTTACAGACCATAGTCCTCTTTATGTCACACGAACAAACGGCGAAGACGTGGTGGTGCTTTCCAAATCTGATTATGAAAGCATGCAGGAAACTTTTTATCTAATGAAAAGCCCTAAAAATGCTGAAAGGTTACTGAAAGGTATCGAGGAATTTGAAAAAGGATTAGGGGAAGAAAAATATTTAATCGAATAATTTTTTAATGCTATGAAAATAATTTTTTTGGCTACCGGATGGGAAGATTATCTATATTGGCAAACTATTGATAAGAAGGTTTTAAAAAAAATTAACAGCTTGATCAAAGAAATTATCCGAAACCCTTTTTCTGGAACCGGCAAACCAGAACCTCTTAAACATGAACTTGCAGGATGGTGGTCGAGAAGAATAGATTTGGAACATAGGTTGGTTTATAGAGTAGAAAATGATTCGGTTTTTATATTACAGTGTAGGTTTCATTATTGATTTTAATTTGACCATTTTTTAATCATTTTTTTTGCTTCTGAACTCGTATAGGTTTCACCTTTCCCAACCTGCTCGATCCCGATTTCTATTTTATTGATCAGGATAAGTTTTTCCATTAAATCATCAATGGAGACCCGGTCAGTCATACTTTTTAATATTTCAAATATTTTATTTTTGTAACCATTCTCTTTTTTCTTAAAATATATCAAACTACTTGAATTGAGTTAATGATTTATACCCTTAACTGCTTTGCCAATTCCCTCTTGAAATAAATCCAAACCGGATGTATATGGAATCAATGGGGTACCAATAAATTTGGAAAGTAATATCCCATCTTTGATAACAAAGTGACTGGGAGAAATTATTACCCCAAATTTCTCCTTCACTTCCTGTCTTGTAAGACTTATCTGCTGATAGCCGTAATCCCCGTTTTTTTGCAAATATTTTTCGATTTTGTTTGGATTACTCATCGCAAAAGCAAGAAAAACGACATCATCTCTGTCTTTGTATTTATCTGTTATCTTTTTAAGAGTTGGCTCTTCCTGTTTGCAACCCGTACAGCCTACAAACCACACATTAATTACCACTACTTTATCGGAAAAAGATGACAAAGAAACCTGATTCCCTGCCAATGTCACGTAATCGAAATCCGGAAACACTTCCTCGATCTCGGGCCCCTGATTGTCCAAATCGATCTTTTGACCAAAGGCTACTCCATAACAAAAGATAACTATTTTAAAGGTTAATAATAATTTATACCTAAGACTCATAAAACACATCATTAATTTCATAATATCACAAAGCTAATTTTCAATATCCATCAACCTATTTCAATTTATTACTTACCGCATTACTAGTCCACCGTGGCGGATTTCTACTTAATACCCTTCACCCTCCTCCCAAACTCTTCCAACCCCTCATCCCCAAAATCCAAATGCGTCACAAACCTGATCTGATCTTTACCGAACCGGACAGCTTTGATCTCTTTTGAAGCCAGTTTGGTGAGCATTTCATCCGGGGAAATTCCTTTAAGCTTCGCAATGACGATATTGGTAGCAACAGGAAAAACCTCTGAAACCATAGGATGATTTTCCAGCATTTTACCCAATTCCTTAGCCCGGGCTTGGTCTTCTTTCAACCGGTCAATATGATGGTCAAGGGCATAAATTCCTGCGGCTGCCAAAAAACCTGCCTGACGCATTCCTCCACCAAAGGATTTTCTGACTTTCCTTGCTTGCTTGATGGCTGATTTGGTTCCCAAGAGAACAGAACCGACTGGACAGCCTAACCCTTTGCTCAAGCAGACAGAAATGGTGTCAAACATTGGTCCCCATTCTTTAGGGCTTTCTCCTGATTCTACCAATGCATTGAAAATCCTCGCCCCATCCAAGTGAAGTTTTAATCCGTTCTTTTCACAGACTTCCTTGATAGGCCTTACCTCTTCCAAAGTGTAAATGCTCCCTCCTCCTTTATTCATCGTATTTTCCAAGGAAACCAAAGTGGTCTCACAGGCATGCACATCATCAGGGCTGATATTATCTAGGATATCCTGAGCGGTAATTTTGCCATAATCTCCATCCAAAAGTTTAACAGAAGCATGGGAATTGGACATGATGCCTCCTCCTTCATATAGGTAAATGTGAGAATATTTATGGCATATAACTTCAGTCTGAGGCCTGGTATGCAAACGGATGGCAATCTGATTGGTCATGGTACCGGAAGGGCAGAAAAGCCCTGCTTCCATTCCAAAAATCCCGGCCAATTTTTGCTCTAAGGCATTTACAGTTGGATCTTCTCCAAACACATCATCCCCAACTTCTGCTGCCCACATGGCTTCAAGCATTCCTTTTGTGGGTTTGGTTAGGGTGTCACTTCTTAAATCTATAATCATATAATCTTTTTAGATGATTTGAAATATGGTTGAAATACACTTTGTGAAATATGCCTTCGGCGAAATAATTTCGTAGATTCAACCCATATCTCATTTTATTTCAACATTATTTCAATCCTATTTCAACTATATCCCGAATCCCTTCGCTCTCGGGATCTTCGCTTTGCTACGATTTCTACACTATTTCAATTGTATTTCTATCTTATTTCAACAATATTTCAACTTTATTTCTATCTTTTTTCAACTTTCATTCCTTATCTTTCTTGAACCAAGAGTCAATTCCACTTTTTCTCTTTTCAAAATGATCTTCCATATCCTTTAGCTCAAGGTTGATGGCCTGATTGGAGATCAAAATCTCGATCAGGGAAATCGTCAGGGAAACCAACAAAGCCAACATGCTTCCAATAAAAACATAATCCGCTGCCGGTTGCGCTCCCACAAATATCAGGTACATACAAATGACACAGAGCAAAAAGCTCAGCACCCCGCACAATTGCATGTATTTGATCATACTGACCCTTTTTTTGAGATTTCTAATCTGATCAATGATAATATCCTGTTCAGGATTTTCCAGAAATTTTTTGTGAAGGCCCCTTATCAGATTGGCAACGGCCAAAAACCGATTGGTAAATGCCAGCATCATCAAAGTGATAGCCGAAAAAAGCAATGCCGGGGTGGATAGTTGAAGTTCCATAGGTTGTGGGAATTGATTATGCAAAATGGGCATTAATCCTAAATAAAAAAACCCGGCCAAACAGCCGGGTCTATTTCATAACCAATTTATTAATAACTAATTACTATCCAACATTCCCCAACACTACCAATTTCTCCAAGGTTGGACTTTCACTGCCTCCTTTGGGTTCAATAGTTATGGCAAAGGCACCTGCTGAAGCTACCGCCTGCATTTGTTGGAGGCTAAATTTCTGACCTGCATTGACAAGACCGATTCCAACTGGCCCCTGTTCACCGATGGCCCAAAGCTGATAGTCGTATTGCTCTTCCAATCCTGAAAGGTTGTTGACCGAGACAAAAACACTTTCACTGGCTTTATCCCACCATACATCCACAGCGGCATCTTTCTGCATCTCAAAGCCCTCCCCTTTCATGGGGATCCTCTCAAAATTACCTGCAAGAAGTGTTTCCAACTGAGTATCTGCCTCTTCAAAATTCACTTTGTACTGATTCAATTCTTCAGCCAAAACCGTTTGTTCCTGAAGCAGGGCCGTAAACCTCCTGTCCACATCATTATACTGCATCGCAAAATAAACTGCCACACCTGATGCCAGCACTGCAACAATACTTGCTGCTGCAAAATATGCTTTCCAAGGCTGAATGCTTACCGTTTTGATAGTCACTTCTTCTTTTGGGGTCGTCATAACCACCTCTGGACTGTTGCCCATTCCTTTATCAAAGGATTCGAAGATTTTCTTTTTGACGGTAGACGAAGGATTTATTCCTGTCTGATTGTCAAATTGAAAAAACGCTTCCTCAATCTGATCCAGTTCATGCTGGATTTCCGGGTATTGTTTGGCCAACTGAATGACCTCATTCCTTTCCCGCTCACTCAACTCTCCTAATACGAAGAGTTCGAGTTTTCCTGACGATATGTATGCTTGAATATCCACTAGATTCTATCTAAGTTCTTTTTTAAAACATTGATTGCTGCTCGGATGCGCGATTTAACAGTCCCTAAGGGAAGGTCAAACTCCTCTGAAATTTCTGAATGGGTGTAGCCTTTAAAATATATGCACTCAATCACAAATCTTTGTTCCTCATTGAGGTCAACTAGAAGTTCCTTGACTCCTATTCCATCGACCAACTCTGAAGTTCCTGACTCGCTCTCCAAACCATATACGTAGTCATCAATCGTATTGGTCTTACTGCTTTTAGAAAATTCTTTAGACCTGGTTTTGTCTATCGCCGCATTGCGGCAGATATTGGCCATCCAGGTATAAAGTCTTCCTTTTGACTCATCATAACTGTCTATTTTCCGGGTAATCTTGATAAATGCATCATGAAATACTTCTTCGGCGATGTCTTTATCGGTGATAATCCTGGAAATGACAGCAAAGAGCGCACGCGAATATTTATCATATAAATATTCTACCGTTTTTCGGTTCTGCGCTCTCAATCCTGCTATTAATTGTTCTTCTTCCAAAAGTACTTTCGGTTTAGTTTGGTTTTCTGAATAAAAAGAAAAACACAAGACCTACTATTTGATCCTGTGTTTCGAATATAATAAAATTTTATAAGATTAAAGGTGAATTACTTCTCCATAAGCCTGAGCAGCCGCTTCCATTACCGCCTCTGACATGGTCGGGTGAGGATGGACAGTCTTAATCAAATCCATACCCGTAGTTTCGAGTTTACGGATGGCGACTATTTCCGCTATCATTTCAGTCACATTGGCGCCGATCATATGAGCTCCCAAAAGCTCTCCGTATTTTGCATCAAAAATCAGTTTGACAAAACCGTCTTTAGCTCCTGCTGCGGAAGCTTTTCCTGAAGCAGAGAATGGGAATTTTCCCACTTTCACATCATAGCCGGCTTCCTTGGCCTGTGCTTCAGTATATCCTACCGAGGAAATTTCCGGAATACAATAAGTACAGCCAGGAATGTTATTATAATCCAACGGCTCGGGATGATGCCCTGCAATTTTCTCAACACAAATGATCCCTTCGGCAGATGCAACGTGCGCCAATGCAGGACCTGGAACTACATCTCCGATAGCATAATAGCCCGGCATATTGGTTTTGTAGAATTCATCAACCTGGATTTTACCCTTATCCACCAAAATCCCTACATCTTCCAATCCAATATTCTCTACATTTGAAACCACACCGACTGCCGACAACACGATATCACAATCTATGGTGGACTCAGCACCTTTTTTATCTTTGACAGTCACCTTACATCCCTTGCCTTTAGTATCCACAGCGGTGACCTCGGTACTTGTCATGATTTTAATACCAGCTTTTTTATATATTTTTTCCAAAGTTTTGGATACCTCTTCATCTTCATTGGGGACTATTCTGTCCATGAATTCAACAATTGTCACCTCAACCCCAATCGCACTGTATACATAGGCAAACTCAACACCGATGGCGCCGGAACCAACTACGACCATTTTCCCAGGTTTCTTGTCCAAGACCATAGCCTTCCTATAGCCGACGATTTTCTCGTTGTCGATCTTCAATGCAGGAAGTTCTCTTGCTCTTCCGCCTGTTGCGATGATGATATGGTCAGCAGTATAAACAGTCTTTTTTCCGTCTTTATCTTCGACTTCGATTTTCTTTCCAGGCTGCACTTTCCCCCAACCCAAAAGTTGATCTATTTTATTTTTTTTCAACAAAAATTGTACTCCCTTGGACATTCCTGCTGCCACATCCCTGCTTCTTTTGATCATGTTCGGGAAATCCACTGAAGCATCCTTTACTTTAATTCCATAATCCTCGGAATGGTTGATATATTCAAAAACCTGTGCACTCTTGATCAAGGCTTTGGTAGGGATACAACCCCAGTTCAAACAGATCCCTCCCAATTCGGCGGCTTCCACTACAGCGGTTTTCAATCCTAGCTGTGAGGCTCTGATTGCTGCCACATAGCCCCCCGGACCTGAACCCAAAACAATCAAATCATATTTAGTCGATGACATATTTTTTATGTTTAATTTTCAAATTAGCTATGCAAAAATAGGGCTTTTGGGGAGAGAAAAAAATCTAAATGAGATGTGAGAGGGGAGATGTGAGATATGAGAGGGGAGACACAAGATTCAAGACGTAAGACACAAGACACAAGACTTGAGACCTTCCGGGTGATAAGGGTGCGTGGAGCTATGAGATGGCTTGACCTTTTGAAAATGATATCCAAGATGAATAAAAGGTCAAGGCTGCATAAATGATAAAAAGTAAAAAAAGCTTGTCCTTGTCATTTCGATCCCGACAACTGTACGGGAGAGAAATCTTTTGCTCCGATTTGAGGTTGATAGACCTCTCCTGCCTTATCAATGACAAAATTACCCCTCGGCAGGCTCGGGGAACGGAGAATTTGGTTAGTTAAGGTGGGGGGTGTGG
>NZ_JBGTCA010000413.1:0-3049 GCF_041749095.1 Aquiflexum sp.
GATATTGGTCCTTAAACCTTCTATGGCCCGATCCATCATTTCAGGTTGAAAAGGCATAATTGGGAGCGCTGCATACAGGGATTGTTGCTCATGCATATCAGCTGTTTCAAAAAGTTTGTTGAGTGCAGTTACCCAACTCGAGGCTTCCTTTTCTTCAAAATGCAACAATAAATAACTTCTGGCTGTCTGAAGCTGATCCCATGAGTGCGGACTGAAACCTTGGGTAATGTTATTGGCAAACTCTTTTTGGTTCTCAGATAGCTTTAATATCGTTTTCTTGAAAAATCTGGAAGCCTGACCAAAAGCCATATAAAATTTAAGATAAGAGCCTTCTTTTTCAATTTTCTCTTTTTGTTGTATCAGCCATTCCATTGATTTGGATTCCGATTCTTGCTTCAGAAGTTCAAAAAGGAACTTTTTTGTTTTTTCGATGTCGATGGAATTATTCATAATTTCAAGTTATAATCGGGCTCAAAAATCAATGTTTAAAGTTAGTTGATTTTTTTAGAAACTACTGTTTGGTCAATATTTGGGAGTGTTTTGTATCTCATTTTGGTGATAAGAGTTTTTTCAAACTTTTAATTAAGTGGGGTATGTAATAAGAAACTTGGTGATTTGTTCTTTTTCCGTAAATCTTAGGCAATTTAATGGTTCGCTTTCATTTAAAGCATATTATCGCCCTAAGAAATAACATGATTTAAATCAGCTTGTTCTTGTTGTGTTTAGTCCTGATCCAAAAAATGAGATTTCAAAATTCAAAAAACCTAAGCTTTGGATTTTGGGCTTGATAACAGATGCTGCACCAATAATTTCCTTCAACCATAAAACTCTGAATAAGCCCAGGATTTGGACTTCCCTTTGTGGGTGGATTCATCATATTCAAGTCAATAAGGTTATCGATAAGTCCTACTCCTGTGGCCTTTAGAAAGGATTCTTTGATCGTCCATATTCTGAAAAAAGCTTTGGTAAGATCAGAGGATTGCTGGACATATCTGATTTCATCAGGATGAAAAGCTGATTGCATTACTCCGTCAAAATCCAGGTCAGGTTGTATTTTTTCCACATCGATCCCGCAGGGATCTTTGGAAAACATCATTGTCATCCAATTCCCGGAATGGCTGATATTGAAGTGAAAATCTGCTTGGCCGCTGATGAATGGTTTTTTGTTTTTTGTAAAATCGAAACTGATTTCATTAGGAGGGATATTCAAGTAGTGGCCACATACAATTCTTTTCATCACCTGACTGCACAGGAAAATGTTTTTATCTTCTTGCTTTATAATTCTGGATAGTTTTTGCTTTTCGGAATCTTCCAGAAGATTTTTTTGATCCGAAATTCGGTGGAGGTTTTTCGAAATGTTTATACGGACCACATGGATTTCATTGGAAAGTGGCTCAACTTGGAAATTTATCCAAGTTGGCATTATCTCAGACCAGACTATAGAGAAGGTTAAATTCATTTATTGGTTTTTCTCATCAAGAACAATTTGGATTTTTTCTGCCATTTCTTTCAATATCTCGGGTTTTTTGAAAATATTGTCATGGTGACCTGATACATTCACAACGATAACTTTTTTTACTAAAGGAGACCAACCATAATATTCTGTGTCTTCTATATAATCAGACCTGTTTTTCACTTTAAATAAATGGAGGTCACCTTCATAGCGGCTCAATTTATATTCTTCAAGGATTTTGACATTATTCTTGGCCACAACTTTTATGATACTTTCAGGATCCTTTTGGGTTTCGGGTTTAGCCTGTAATTTCAATTTGATCAGGACATGGTCTCTTTTTCTTTTAAATGACCTGCTTTTTTGTTCATAAAAACCCTGAGGTTCTTTGAAGGCAAAACCCAGATTTACCAATCTTTTTCCCAGTTGAAGTTTTATTTTTTTCAACAAAGTCATTTTTGCCGGATCTTCATAAGCAGAGGTGTCAAAAAGAATGAGTTTGGATACTTCCCTTCCCATTGCTTTCAGTTGGCGCGCCATTTCAAAAGCTACATATCCTCCAAATGAATATCCTGCCAAACAATATGGACCGCTGGGATATTGTTTGATCATCAATGAAATGTAAAAAGCTGCCATTTCTTCAAGGGAATTGTTTGGTGTATCAACACCATTCAGTCCTTTGGGCTCAAAACCATAAATAGGTTGTTCATCTTCAATGTATTTGGCCAATTGGAAATAAATAGAAGCTGTTGAACCCACTCCATGGATGATAAAAAATGGAGGTTTACTTCCATTTGGTTTTATGCTCACCAAGGAATGGCTACTGCTTTCATGGAAATTATTTTCTTCTAAGTATTCTGCCAGATCCACGATTCTTGGATATTTGAAAATGACGTTGAGCGGAAGCTTTTTATCCAGTTCTTTTTCAATTAATGAGAGAACTTTTACAGCGAGCAAAGAATGTCCGCCAATTTCAAAGAAGTCTGCGTTAATATCGATTTTTTCTTTTTTTAGGGATTCACACCAAATCTTTGATATGATTTTTTCTATTTCAGTGCTAGGTTCTATGTGCGATAACGCCTGTTCTTTAGGTTTTGGAAGTCTTTTTTTGTCAATTTTAAGGTTAGATGTCAAAGGCATGTTTTCCAAAATCATGATACTGCTTGGGATCATATATTCCGGTAATATCGAATGAAGTTCCTTTTTCAGAGAGGTGGACTTTTGTGCATGAATTATCGAATTGATAGAGTCACCTAAAACTACATAGCCAACAAGTCTTTTTTGACCGGGGGTGTCTTCCCTCAAAATTACTGCTGACTCTTTAACTTCTTTTAGTTTGTTTATTGCTGATTCAACCTCACCTAGCTCTATTCGATATCCTCTTAGTTTGACCTGCTCATCTATTCTTCCGAGATATTCAATATTGCCGTCAGGGAGCCAACGGGCTAAATCACCTGTCCTGTACATTATATCTTCACCGGTTTCTCCAAATGGATTTTTGACAAATTTTTCCAAAGTCAGTTCAGGATTGTTCAGGTAACCTCTGGCGACCCCTTGTCCTGAAATGCATAATTCCCCCGGTACATTGATGGGGTTGAG